>CALFRH010000256.1 GCA_937919225.1 uncultured Parvularcula sp. | reverse complement strand
CCCTCCTCTAAATCATCCCGGTCCACTGAGGTGATGCCGACATGCTTCAGCCCCATCTC
This sequence comes from uncultured Parvularcula sp., assembly GCA_937919225.1. GTDB lineage: Bacteria > Pseudomonadota > Alphaproteobacteria > Caulobacterales > Parvularculaceae > Parvularcula. The sequence continues at coordinate 15,242 of CALFRH010000256.1, read as the reverse complement.
CGCCGTGGCCTTGACGACATTCTCCGCCTCGTGGGGGTCGATGGCGCCGGGCAGGCCCGTCTTGATGTTACAAAAGGCGCAGGCCCGGGTGCAGGTATCCCCCAGGATCATCATGGTGGCGTGCTTTTTATCCCAGCACTCGCCAATATTGGGACAGGCCGCCTCCTCACAGACGGTGACCAGCCCCTTGGATTTCACAATCTCTCGGGTTTCACCATACCCTTTGGAGACCGGGGCCTTTACCCGAATCCAGCTGGGTTTCCGCTGGATCGGGCTGTCAGGCCGCTTTTGCTTCTCAGGGTGCCGGGCCGCGGCCTTTGCCGCTTTATTATCGATGAGGGTGACCATTCCCTCCACATAGGCGGGTCAGCCCCGAATGTCATGGGCTGCTGACGCGGCTATTGATCGACCACGTCCCGCCATTCGGGGTTCCGCTGCAGCTGGCCCCGCACGAAGGGACAAAGGGGGATGAGCTTTTTACCCTCCGCCCGAACATACGTGATGAGCCGCTCCACCAGGGCCTTGCCCACCCCCTGGCCGCGAAAGGCATCGGGCACACCGGTATGGTCGGCAACAATGCGCTCGGTCCCCGCTTTCGAGAAGGTGAGTTCCGCCTCATGCCCGGCGCCATCGCGCGCAATGAAGCGTCCACCGGTCTCGGTTTCTTCGAAATCGTAAGTCAGGGTCAGTGCATTGGTCATCCCACTCTCCTTTTGTCCCGGGTTAGCGCAGGGCCACCCCCGCCAAGTACTGGTGCCCATAGAGATAGGTGAGACCGAACCCGATGACGCCTATGGCCAGCGGCAAAACATCATTGCGCCACAAACCAGAAGTGCGGCCTTCATCGCCGCGTTTCTTGAGCGCAATCCGGTCCACCACCGCGAAGAGGAGAAAGCCGCCAAATAAAAGGACAGAACGCACCTCTCCGTTCACCAGAAGATGGGCGAAAGCCCAGACCTTCACCCCCACCACCATCGGGTGTTTGAGCGCGCCGGCAATTCTCCCCGCTGGGAGGTAGGCCGCGACGATGGCGATGGACGCCGCGAGCATGAGAATGATCGTCACCGTCCGCCCCCAAACCGGCGGGGTGTAAAGAAGAGCGGTGGACGCCTCGGGCCATCCGCGAATGATCATGACAAGGCCAGCTAAGGAAAGAAGAGAATAGACGCCCTTATACCCCATCTCGCCGAGGGTGGAGATGGCGGTTGTCCTCACCCCCCTCGCCGTCGCGAAGAGAATGTGGATGCCGATAAAGAGAATGAGCCCTGCCAAAAACATGAAAAGCCTCTTGGGTTAGGAGGCCACACCTTTTACCGAGAGAGAAATGCAAACAAGCCCGCGGTCCTCCGAAACGCCAACTGATGCTCCGCTTCCCACGGCGCGAAGGCGTCCCGTGGGATCCATCTTAGCGCTGCAACTTCCATGGGCCCCACGGACCCTACGGGCCGTGGGGAACGACAGAGTCACGGATCCCTAAGGCTACAAATCCAGCATGGCGAGGAGAATAGGATCCTTTTGAAGAGGCGCCTCTTCTTCGGGGATAGCGTTCAATTCAGCGATACGGTCAAGATCTTCCATCCGCACCATTAACTCGCCAGGGCGCACCAGCCCAAGGACAGAGCGCACCCGCTCATCAAGCAAATCCTTATCAAGGGAGGCCGACATTAACCGGTCAGCCCGATCTGAGAGGTGATCCCGCTCCGCCTTCAGGGTCGCAAGGGTCGCCCTCTCGGCGGCAAGCTCCTCCTTCAAGAGTTTATTCATCCGTATACCCTCGGGTGCATTCAGCATCACCAGCACGTTATAGGCAATGCCCACCACGCAAATCGCTGGGAGAAGCGTTTCACCGCAAAGTCGCAAAACTGCACGCATCGTCTGATCCCTTGGCCCTAGAAAAAATCTTCTGGGGCCAAGATGGTTATCGAGAGGTGAATCACTCACGCAAAATGTGCATGACTACCTATTTTATCCGTTTACGAAGGTTAACTCGTTAACCTGCGTTACCGACAGTGTATCAGGATGAGACGCCCCTCCGCCGCGTGACACGGGATCCGCCGCGAAAGGGCATTCTGCTTTTAGGAACGAGAGCGTCTTAGAACGCCTTCTGCCACCCGACGGTCACGGTCCAGTCGGTTTCCAACTGAGGCCCGTTAAGGTCTCGCGCCACCGGCACAACATATTCAAGCGCAAGCCGGTGTCCCTTGAGGGGCCCTTCGGTGGCAAGGCCGTTGATCCCAAACCCAAGCTCCATCACCTCGCCGCCTTGGAAGTCAGGGTTGGCCGTCTGCACCGGGGCAGCAATCAACGGGTCCACGCCGTCAATCTCGTCTTGGGTCCACGCCGTCCCCCGAAGGGAAAAAGACACCCTTGGATCCGGGGAGTAAGCCCCCCACGCCGTGATCTGATGACGGTTCCCCAGCGTATAGTCCTCATCATTCTCGCCCATCCGGATCGTGCCCGAATATTGAACGCCGCCGCCGAACCGCGCATCTTGAGTTTTATTGGTGAGGGTGAGTGACGGCAGAAAGTCATAGGTGCCTGATCCCAATTGCATTGGGTAGGGCAATCGCAACTCTGGTCGTGTGTTCATCGGTGTCAGGACATTATCGGTCTTGGTGATGGAGCCGGTGGGCAAAGACAAGCCCACGCCAGCATGCACCGACAGGTGCTCTTTCTCATAAAGGCCGATAAGGGCCGTCAGCGACGTGTCGCCGACCCCGGACACTTCGGTCGTGAACCCGCCAAGCTCTGTGGTGCCCATCATGCCTTGGAAGGTCAGATGGTCCATCTCTTTGGTGATGTAATTGCCCATCACCATGAGGGTAACGCGGTCTGTGGGGGCGTACATCGCCCCGACCATGTGCATGGTCATCGACATTTCTGTCGGCACCACGCGAAGGGTTGGTGGCGGCGCATTCACATTAGGGATCGAGCCTGCGATTTCGTCAGGCCGAACGCGGGTTTCACCGATCCGGTTTTCCTCCATCTGCATGTGCATCGCGCGATAGGAGAGCATCCACTCGCCTTTGTCGTGCAGATGATCCCCCATGACTCCAATGGGCGCATGATCAAGAGCAGAGGAGATTTGGTCAGCATAAGCCCCTTGCAGGGCGAAGGGTGCGGCCGCAGCCGCGCAAAGAAGTTGCGTGCGCATAAGAACCTCGTGAGTGAGCGCGAAAAGACTTAAATTCAGTAGTCAGAAGCTTAAGTCGCGCTTGGGGGGCCACGAGGTTGAGGGATAGCAGGCAGCAGCCCGCTAAGGCGCCATTGATCTGCGAGACGGGCATATGACTGAGACGCGCTGTTCGAAAAACTAACGAGCGCTGGCGCATTGGCCGTTGGTACGACGTTAAGGGAGCAAAGCGGACACTCCGCACCGGGCACGCCATCTTCGTGCTCCCCCCCTGAGGGCTGGCACATCGCTGCCATTTTCATCACAGCCCGGACAAGCGGGTCAGCCTCCGAAAGGACAGCCTCGCCGAAATTGTCGAGCCCCGACACCGGCGCCTGCAATGCCATCGGCGCGCGAATAGCGCCCGCCACTGCCAAAAGGACAGCAAGGCCTAACAGGAAAAAAGCGCGAGGAGATGATACAATGCGGCTCACAATGAAGGCGCCTTAAGTGTGGCGCCCTCCCGCCGCAAGCGGAAAAGCAAATAATCTGGCGGAGGTGAGAAACGTAGTTCGTTAGGTTGGACTCGCCAGGTCCGAGCGAAGCTTAGGCCGAGCCCGCCGTCTCAAACACGGAGGCCTCAAGGGCTTCCTCAGCGGTCTTATCGCCCCAAATCACGTAGTTAAACGCGGGGTAGAACCGGTCGACGGCGTCCGTCACCGCCCGGAGAAGAATCTCCCCTTGGCTTTCGTCCACCCCCTGCCCCTCGGGCAGCACCACGGCGTGGCGGTAGACAAAGCCCTTGCCCTCTTCCCAGAGGTCGAAATGGCCAAGCCAGAGCCGCTCATTCACCATGGATAGAAGACGGAGAACCTCTGCCTGCCGATCCTTTGGCACCCGCATTTCGAGGGGCGCGCCAAGCTGTAAGACTTGCGCCTCCATACGCCAGGCAAACCACAGGCTGACCTCACGCCACGCGGTGGTTACACCAACATGCAACTCGCTTTCGTCAATACGCTGAGCGTCAGCGTCTGCGCGCCGAGCCATGATCTCTAACGTTTCAAGCGGGTCAGCTTGCTCAAAGTCTGCTGCTGTTTCTAGGGTCGCCATAGTGAAGACCTCCGTCGGTCAGGGGGGACTGAGCTCTCATCGGTCATCCCCCAATCCATAAATATTTGATTTGCAGTATTCGCCAACAGGGTCGAGCCCTATTGTTTAAAAGTGATGATCGGTCGCCTAGGAGCGTTAGCCCTTCTTCAGCGTCTCTATTTCTTCCTTTAGCGCAGCCACTTCAGCCAGGGCCTTCTCTGCCATGGCCTGGACGGCCTCGAACTCTTCCCGGGGCACAAGGTCCTGCTCAGCGAGAAAGCGCTGGAGCTGGCTATGGAACAGGGTTTCAGCCTCCCGGCGAACACCATCAGCAGCGCCGGCCGCCTCGGTCATCAGCCGGCTCACCCCGTCAATCATCGGGTTGGTTGATTGCATAACGCCACTCCACTTTGCCTGGGGCGCGGAACAGAAGTAGGCCCCGGTACCGCCAAATAACAATATTAGCCGTTCTGGCGAGCCTCAGCCCGCCCGTAAAGACCGGACTTTGTCACATAAGCAGCCGAAGGTGTCATGAGAAGGGCGATAGGCGTCGTGTGTCATGTTGTTTTTCCGCAAGGGGCGCCTTACCTCGCGGAAGCGAACCCGGAGGAGCGGCTATGCGCGCCTGTTTCATCGTTGATCAGATCGACACCATGATCCCCTATAAGGATACTAGCCTCGACCTCATGGTAGAGGCGCAAGCTCGTGGTCACACCGTCGACGCTATTGAGGGCTTTCACGGCGTCAGCGCGGGCACGGACGGGGTCGTTGGCCAAGTCCGCTCGATCCGCCTCAGCCCCGATGTGCGGGACAATAAGAAACTCACGGCCGATAATGCCACGATTGGCGAGGCGCGAACCGAAGATTTGGCGGGATATGACGCGATTTTCATCCGCAACGACCCGCCCTTCGGCATGGACTATTTCTCGATGGCGCTGCTTTTGTCGCCACTTGAGGGAAAGGTTCAATTCGTCAACTCACCCAATGGGTTACGCGTCATTTCAGAGAAACTGAGTTCGCTTTGTTTTCCCTCATTCATCCCCGACAGCTTTGCGTCCTATGACCCGGTGGCCTTGCGCACCTTTGCGCAGAAGCACGAAAAGGTGGTGCTGAAGCCAAGCTATTTTGGCGCGGGCTCCGGCGTGGTCCTAAGTGCGGCAAGCGATCCAGATTTTGAAAAGCATATCGAGACTATTCTGGCGATCGAGCCAAAGGGCCCCGTGATCGCCCAGGGCTTCCTGCCCGAGGTGGCCGATGGCGACACGCGCGTCATGATGCTAGCAGGCAAGGTCATGGGTGCGGTCGGTCGCAAGCCGCCCGAGGGCGAGTTTCGCGCCAACATCGCCCAAGGCGGCACCGAGTTCGCCGCCGACCTTTCAGACCGTCAAATGGCCATTGCCGAAGAGGTGGGCAGGTTCCTGACCGAGCACCGTATTATCTATGCAGGTCTTGATTTCATTGGCGATCACCTGATCGAAATGAACGTGACGTCACCCACCTTGGTCCAGGAGCTGCGCCGCGTTGGAGGCCCCGACATGTCGAAGCTCATTTGGGACTATTTGGAAAAGCGCTAATATTGTGCTCTGTGCCCCCCGACGAGCGCCCGTTCAGAGGAGTGAGAAGCATTACTGACCGAACTTATGAACCGATGACCAAAGCTGAAGTGATTACCGCCCAGCGGGCCTGGGCGAAATATGTCACCGAGCAGGATGTCGACCAGCTGCTTGCGCTTTATGATTTTGGCGGGCCTGATGAACCCTTATTGTTCAAACCCACCTTGGCGGACGTCATTCGGCTCGATCGCGAAGGGGCAAAATCATACTTTGTCGGCGGTAACCCCGATTACCCCAATGACCATGGCTTCCTCAAACGGGGCTGGAAAAGCGTCGAGTTCCAAAGCGCCGCGGGCCCCGTTCTGAAGGCGGGCGGTCTGGGCTATAAGGACATGGGGCATTACACCTTTATCGATGGCGAGGGGAATGCCACCCGGGCGGACTATACCTTCGCGTATCACAAGCTACACGGTAAGGTTCTGATCTCGCTTCATCATTCGTCCCTCACTTGGCTCCCGCCGGTGGAGGCCTGACCATCGGCTCGTGCACCCGAAGAGCGGTGCTTGCACCGGACGCAACCACCGCTAAACACTGAATCACAGTTTCCAGGGCCCCAAGTCCCAGTCAGGAATTACGAACGATGCCCTTTCCTGAGTTTGATCCCGTCCTCCTTCAGATCGGCCCATTCGCGATCCGTTGGTACGCATTGGCCTATATAGTCGGGATCCTGCTTGGCTGGTGGTACCTAACGAAGCTTCTTCAGCAGCCCATGCTTTGGAACCCGAAAGAGGCCACCAAGGCGGTGGACCAACCGCCCTTCACTAAGGTGCAGTTGGATGATGCGCTGTTCTACGTGACCTTAGGGATCATTCTTGGTGGCCGCTTGGGGTTCGTGTTCTTCTATCGACCTGAACTGTTGTGGGTGCCTATCGGTGAGTGGGAGCCAATATTGGGCTTCCTGCCCTTCCCGCCGGCCCTCGCCATTTGGCAGGGGGGCATGTCCTTTCACGGCGGGCTTATCGGTGTGGGCCTCGCCACGATTTATTTCGCGCGAAAGTACAAGCTCAACCCGATTGCTATCGGCGACTTGTTCGCGTGCGCTGCACCCATTGGTTTGTTCTTTGGTCGGATCGCCAATTTCATCAATGGCGAGCTATATGGCCGAGTCTCGGACGTGCCGTGGGCCATCCGGTTTCCTCATTATGACCCGGCGCTTGGGCAGTGGACCGATGCGCCCCGTCACCCCAGCCAGCTTTATGAGGCCGTGCTGGAAGGCGCGGTGCTGTTCATCGCCTTGCGCCTCCTCGTCGTCCGCTTCCGCATATTGCAGTATCGCGGCGCGGCGATTGGTGTTTTCCTTGGGGGCTATGGCCTTGCGCGCTTTTTCGTCGAGTTCTTCCGGGAACCTGACGACTACCCCTTTGCGGGACCGATCGGCTTTCTCACGCGTGGGATGCTATTATCCCTCCCCATGATCGCCCTTGGGGTTTGGCTATTTATCCGTGCGCGCAATCAGCGTACGGCAACAGCATGAGTGCCCCAAACCCAGTCCCGCCGTCGCGCACGCCATTAGAGGAACGGCTCCTCACCCTCATTGGCGACAATGGCCCGATCAGCGTGGGCGACTTCATGGCAGACGCCCTCAGCCACCCTCAGCATGGCTATTATGCGACCCAGGATCCATTTGGTCGGGGGGGTGACTTCACCACCGCGCCGGAAATTAGCCAGCTGTTCGGTGAGCTGGTTGGTGCATGGCTGGTGGACGCCTGGCAGACGATTGGCGCGCCATCGCTCTTTAATTTGGTGGAGCTTGGCCCCGGGCGCGGCACGCTGATGGCTGATATTCTAAGGGTGGGTAAGGTTCGGCCTGCCTTTTTGGAAGCCGCAAAAGTCTACATGGTTGACAATTCAGGTCGTCTGCGGCTGCGCCAGCAAAGAACTCTGGACGGGGTGCACGACGCCATCACATGGGTCGATGGGCTTGAAGCCGTGCCCGCTGCGCCCACCTTGCTTGTGGCGAATGAATTCTTCGACTGCCTCCCCATTCGGCAATTTGTTCGGACAGCAGAGGATAGCGATACCCCCTGGCGGGAGCGGCTGGTAGGCCGCGATGACGCCGGGGGCGCGCCAAGGCTTTGCTTCACCCTTTCTGATCAGGCCTATGGTCATCGCCGCGGCATGCCAGCGGGCGCCATCCCAGAGAGCATTTTTGAAGAGTGCGCGGCGGGCCTTGAGATCATTCGCGCCCTTGCCACCCGCTTTGAAGAGCACAAGGGCCGAGCCCTGATCATCGATTATGGCCATGGACGCGCCGGATATGGTGACACGTTCCAGGCAGTCAAACGCCATGATTACTGGCATCCGCTGGCCAGCCCCGGTCTTGCAGACATAACCGCCCATGTCGACTTTGCTGCCCTTGCCCGGGCGGGGCGTGACGCGAATACACGGGTTGATGGCCCGGTGCGCCAAGGCCCTTTTCTTGATCGTCTTGGGCTTAAACCGCGCCTTGACGCCCTTTGCACGCAAACGGACGAGGAAACAAAGGCGCTGCTAACCTCCGGTGCTGACCGCCTTGCCGCGCCCGAAGCGATGGGCGACCTGTTCAAGGTCATGGCCCTCTCCTCCCCCGGTTTACCGGAACCCCCTGGGTTCTCGTGAAGACGCCCTTTGAGACGTCTCCTCTCCTGGAACACACCGCCCACGGATTTTTTGGGCGCGCAGGTGGCGTGAGCCAAGGCATTTACGACAGCTTCAATACCGGCCCCGGCTCCGCCGATGATCCGCGCAATGTTGAGGAAAACCGCCGCCGGGCCGTGAACGCCATCGGCGCAAAAAGCCTTAGCACTGCGGATCAAACTCACTCCGCCACCGCTCTTTACATCGATGAGCCCCTCCAGGTGCCAAAGCCCGAGGCCGACGCGCTTGTGGCAGACCTGCCAGGCCTCGCCGTCGGCGTTCTGACTGCGGACTGTATCCCCGCTCTCTTTTCTGGTGGCGGCCTGGTGGCAGCGGCCCATGCGGGCTGGCGCGGCAGCCTTGACGGCATCTTACAAGCCACCATCGCGTTGATGGAGGCGCGGGGCGCGCGCGCAAGTGAGATCGCCTGCGCCCTCGGCCCTGCCCTGCGGGCACCCGCCTTTGAAGTAGAAGAGGATCTGGTGAGCGCCGTCACTGGCCGCTTCGGTGACGCTGACCGGTTTTTTTCCACAGGCAAAAAGCCAGGCAAATGGATCTACGATCATATGGGATTTGCCACGGCCCGGCTGGTGGCGGCGGGTCTTCAGCGGGAAAAGATAAATATCGTCGGAGGGTGTACCCTAACGCATTCTGTGCGCTATTTCTCCTATCGTCAGGCGCGGCAAACCGGGCAAAAAGACTATGGACGGAACTTATCAACCATTGCCGTGCGCGACACTTGATCATTTACCACGAAGGCGTCAGAGAGCGCCGCATATTGTCATTGTAGGGGCAGGTCCATGAAAATTCTTGCTGGCAGCGCCAACCCAAAGCTCGCCGCCTCCATCGCCAAACGCCTGGACACCCCCGTGGCGGATTGTTTGGTCAAGCGTTTCGCAGACTCAGAAGTCCGGGTAGAGATTAAAGAGAATGTTCGAGGGGAGGATGTGTTCGTCATCCAATCCACGTCAGAGCCTGCAAACGATCACTTGATGGAGCTTCTCATCATGATCGACGCCCTGTCCCGGGCATCGGCCAGCCGGATTACCGCCGTCATTCCCTATTTCGGCTATGCGCGTCAGGACCGCAAAGTGGGCCCTCGCACCCCGATTTCCGCAAAACTGGTGGCGAACCTGATCACCACGGCGGGGGCTGACCGCGTGCTAACGGTGGACCTGCACGCAGGGCAGGTCCAGGGCTTTTTCGATATCCCCACCGATAATCTTTATGCGGTGAAAGAGATGGAAGCCCATATCCGCGAGACCTATCGCGGCGATATTGGCAAATTGTGCGTTGTGTCTCCCGATGTAGGCGGCGTTGTCCGCGCCCGCGCCCTATCAAAGCGCCTGGACAATGCGGACCTTGCCATCGTTGACAAACGCCGCCCTGAACCGGGCAAGGCCGAGGTGATGAACATTATCGGTGAGGTCGAGGGTAAACACTGCGTCCTTTTCGATGATATTGTAGACTCAGGCGGCACCCTTGTTCAGGCGGCTGATGCGTTGAAGGCCCAAGGCGCCGCCAGCGCCGCCGCCTATGTGAGCCACGCGGTCCTGTCGGGCGAAGCGGTAGAACGGATCGCGAAATCGGATAATCTCACCCGCCTGGTGGTCACCGATTCTATCGGGAATGAAGCAAATCGCGATGGCGTCGACAAAATCGAAACCATCAGCATAGATCGCCTGCTTGCCGAAGCCATCCGACGGATTGCGAACGAAGAAAGCGTGTCCAGCCTCTTCGATTAAGAGTTCCTCAGGCGGCGGCGCATCGCACCAATCCCGGCAAGGCCGGTCGCAAACAAACCCACAGCCCCTGGGACCGGGACTGGCTCCCCGCTGGTCCAAACGATATTGTCCAAATCGAAGGTTACCAGAGAGCTTGCGGCTGATGAAAAGCGAAGAGTGCTGATAATATCAGGATCTGCTGACGTAATGCCAGAAACGGTACCAATGATGAGGTTATTCACAAATATGCTGACTTCCTCATCTGTGAAATCAGCCTCGAACCGATAATTGACCCATTCGCCTACACCTACCGTGTTGGCTATTATGCCTGTCCTCCGACTTCGAACAGGGCCTTCCTCCACAAGCAAGTAGTTGATCGCGAAGGGGGTGATGTCAAAACGTTGAATGAGTGGCGTATCAAAGAAGAAGGACAAGAACCCCTCATTGAGCCTTGCATCGAAAGAGACTGAGTTGACCGGCGATAGGGGGCGGCCTGGTCGAAGACTGATTTGCTCAGAGAACGAAAATTGCAGGTAGTTGCCAAATGAGTCACCATCATTTGCAACATCAGGAAGCGGAATGGGAGGCGTGCCGCTGTCCACCTCGTCGACGCCGTTACCCAACGTGACAATCGTACCGGCTGTTTGATTGGAAAAATCGATATCCTTGACTGTCGCCGGCGCCGCAACCGCAGCACTGCTCAGCGACAATAGGACAGCTAACCCCTTAAAAAACCGCACCATTTTGAGGAAACCCCTTCGTCTCTCTTGAGCGTCAGAGGCTATGACTAATGAGAATAGCTGTCAAATAAGGCGGAGCCAAAGGCGGGGACTATCCCAACGCCGCCTTTACCGCCGCAATAGCCGCGTCAGCGTTGTCGGCCTCAGGACCGCCGCCATGGGCCAGATCAGGCTTGCCGCCACCGCCCTTCCCACCAAGGGCCTCAACAGCAATCTTTACCAGATCCGGCGCCTTCACCTTCTCCACCGCCGCGGGGCCCACGCCAACCGAGACACTGGCCTTGCCCTCATTGGTCGAGACGAACGCCGCCACCGCATTGTCGTTGGCCTTTATCGCGTCGGCAATCAGGCCCCGAAGTTCCTTAGGCGGTATACCATCTAGGACTTGGCCGGTGAACATGACGTCCCCCACGGCCTCCGTCGCTGGGGCCCCGCCGCCGCCCATGGCAGCCTTTTTCTTGGCGGCCAGCAGCTCCTTCTCAAGGCGCTTGCGATCCTCCGTCAACGCCGCAATGCGGTCGGGCAGGTCTTCCAACTTCACTTTGAGCGCGCCCGCCGCCGCCAGCCCGGCATTGGCTTGACCCTTAAGGTAAGCGCGGGCCGCTTCCCCCGTCACCGCTTCAATTCGGCGAATGCCCGAGGCCACGGCCCCTTCGGAGGTCACAGCAAAAAGGCCAATGTCCCCCGCACGGTCCACATGGGTGCCGCCGCAAAGTTCCATGGAATAGGGTTTGGCCGCATTCTCTTGGTCATCGCCGAGGCGGAGGACACGCACCTCGTCCTCATACTTCTCCCCGAACAGGGCCATGGCTCCTGCCTCAATGGCATCATCATAGGGCAGCACTTGGGTTAGCGCATCGCGGTTTTGGCGAATGATGGTGTTCACCTCCGCTTCGATGGTCTCCATCGCGTCCGCTGGCACCGCGCTATTGTTGGAGAAGTCAAAACGGAAACTGTCCGGGCCAACAAAGGACCCCTTTTGCACCACATGCTCCCCCAAATGCCGACGCAGCGCCGCATGCAATAGGTGGGTTGCCGAGTGATTGCGTTTAATCTGTGCCCGGCGTTCACTATCGACGGACAGGGTGATGACGTCGCCCTTCTTCAGGGTGCCCTCTTCCACCACGCCGTGATGAACGTGCAGTTTCCCCGCACCCTTTTTGGTGTCGCGAATGGTGATCTTCGCCCCGTCCTCGGTCACGGCGGTCCCAGCATCCCCCGTCTGGCCGCCGGATTCGGCGTAGAAGGGCGTTTGGTTTGCGACAAAGGAGACTTCCGACCCGGGCCCGGCCTCGGGGGTGCGTGCGCCGTCAACGACAAGTGCCGTGATCTGCCCGTCGGCGCGCTCATGGACATAGCCAATAAAGTCCGTCGGCGCCGTTTCATTCAAAACGTCAAACCAGATAGTCTCCGCCCCTGCATCGCCGGAGCCCGCCCAATTGGCCCGTGCCCGCTCTTTTTGCTCAGCCATGGCGGCATCAAACCCGTCCATATCAAGGGCAAAGCCATCGCGACGCAGCGCATCCTCGGTGAGATCCACCGGGAACCCATAAGTATCGTAGAGCTTAAACGCCGCCTCCCCCGCCAGGGTACCACCCGCAGCAAGCTTGGACGTTTCATCGCCAAGCAGCTTGAGCCCCCGGGTGAGAAGATCCTTAAACCGTTCCTCTTCAGAGCGGAGGGTGTCCGTCACCAGGGCCTGTGCCCGCAGAAGATCGGGGAACGCGCCGCCCATTTCGCCAACAAGGGTGGGGACGAGTTTGGCGAGCAACGGATCCTTCGCCCCCAGATTATGGGCATAGCGCATGGCCCGCCGCATAATCCGTCTCAGGACGTATCCCCGCCCCTCATTCGACGGGGTAACCCCATCGGCAATCAGGAAGGCTGACGCCCGCAAATGGTCCGCTACCACCCGGTGGGCTACCAGGTCATAGCCCTCTGCCGCGCGGCCGGTTGCGGAAACAGAGGCCTCAATGACTTTGAGGAAAAGGTCCGTCTCATAATTATTGTGGGTCCCCTGCAGCACTGTCGCAATGCGCTCGAGGCCCATGCCGGTATCGATGGAGGGTTTAGGAAGGTCGAGCCGCGAACCATCGGGTTGCTGGTCAAACTGCATGAAGACCAGGTTCCAAATCTCAATGAACCGGTCCCCATCCTCATCAGGACTGCCCGGGGGACCACCGGGGATCCCCTCCCCATGATCATAGAAAATCTCTGAACACGGACCGCAGGGGCCAGTGTCCCCCATGGACCAGAAATTGTCGGACGTCGGGATCCGGATGATTTTCTCGTCCGGCAGGCCCGCAATCTTCTGCCAGAGGCCCACCGCCTCGTCATCGGTGTGATAAACAGTGACCAGCAACTTTTCCTTGGGCAGACCGTAGACCTCTGTCAGCAGGGTCCAAGCCGAAAGGATCGCCTCTTCTTTGAAGTAATCGCCAAAAGAGAAATTCCCCAACATCTCGAAAAAGGTATGGTGGCGCGCCGTATACCCCACATTGTCGAGGTCATTATGCTTACCGCCGGCACGAACACATTTCTGGGATGAGGCCGCCCGTGTGTAGAAAACGGTCTACGCCCAATCATAAACAAACAAAAAGGGCACCATGCCTGCATTCACGAACAGGAGGGTCGGGTCATTCTGCGGCACAAGCGGGGCCGACGGCACCACCTCATGGTCCCGGGAGCCGAAGAAATCGAGAAAGCCTTGGCGGATATCATTGACAGAATTGCTCATCCAAAGACGCATAAGGGCGCCTGCGATCTGGTGCAATCATCTTTGGCCTGGAAGCATTTCGTCGTGCTTTGAGACGGCCTCAGCATGAGGAAATGCTGAAGGGCTATGCCACCGCTCCATAGACACCACGCGCGGGCTGTGGTGAAAAATCTTACCATGCGCATTTATCTTCTCCCCCTCCTCCTCGCCGCGTGCGCGGCCCAGCCGGACTACCGCCCGGACACGGCCCCGCCCAACACGGTAGAGGCGGTAAATCTCGAACAATATCAAGGGCTTTGGTACGAGATAGCGCGCTATCCCAACCCGTTTGAGGACACACGGCGCTACACATGCGTCGGCGTCACCGCGGAGTATGCCATCCGGGCCGATGGGCGCATCTCGGTCACCAACACCTGCCGCAAAGATACGTTGGACGGCCCCGTCACGGTTGCTGAAGGGGTGGCCCGGTCGGTTTCCGACAATAATGCGAAGTTGAAAGTCCGCTTTGCGCCGGACTTCATCCCCTTTGCCGAAGGGGATTATTGGGTTCTGGACCTCATGGAGGATTATAGCGCCGCCCTTGTCGGGGATCCTGCGGGCAAATATTTGTGGATCCTGTCCCGCACACCAAAACTGCCTCAAAGCACCCAAGAGCGCCTATTCGCCACCGCAGAGGCGAAGGGATACGCCACCGCTCCCCTCATTCCTGTCCCGCAGACACCAGCGCCCTAAGGGCCTCTTCCTTCACCTGATGGACCGGCCCCGCCATGGCTCCTAGACCGCTGTCCGGCCCACCGTCAGCGACATAATCAAAAGTGACTTTGGTCCCGTCATCGGCAGGCGTCAGGGTAATGGTCCAGACGGTCTGCACCGCCATACCCTGAAGCGGGCCAAAGGGTGCGCTTAGCCGCAAGGTCTTCCCCTCGATAAAGTGAAGGACGGTTCCATGGGCGACAGCACCGCCGTCCCACACCTCCCGCCAGAGGCCCCCGGGGGCGAGGTCAAGCTGCATATTCTTTGCCGAGCCTGAATAGGTGTGACTGTCCCCCCGCCAGGATGAGACATCGATTAGCCGACCCCATAGGGCGTTGGGGGCCAGCGGGGAATGCGCCTCAACGGTAAAAGCAAAATGGCTGTCGGTGGCGGTGGTGATCTCAGCGCGGGCCGGGCCCATAATCATCAGTGCAACACTCAAAATATGCACTATCGCCACCGAAGCGGCCTTTTTCCTTATCGTCATCATATTGCGCCTCTCTTTATACGACGGCAAAGTACCCCATAAAGCCCATCACCTGATGCCGCAGATCGTGACAGTGGATCATCCAGCGGCCAGGATTATCGGCCACAAAAGCCATTTGAACGGACGAGTTGCCAGGCAGGATAACAGTATCCCTCACCGCGCCGTGATCGCCAATGCCGCCAACCTCATTCAGTGTGAAGCAAGAGTGTCCATGAATATGGATGGGATGATCGTTTACGGAAAGATTCTCCCACCGGAGAATGACCGTTTGCCCCTTACGCACGAAAAAGAGCGGTGCTGCATCCCCCGTGCAGAGAGCGGTTTCCGTCAAACTGTCACCATTCACAAGCCATTCATACCCACGCAGATCAAGAGTTCCCTGAAGGCTATTC
>CALFRH010000255.1 GCA_937919225.1 uncultured Parvularcula sp. | reverse complement strand
CCCTTGGATGAGATGCCGACAACTGGCACTGCAACGTTCGAAGGCAAAGTGGTAGGGTCTGTTCTGACGAATAACTCCATCCGCTCCCTGACGGGTGGGAGCGATCTCAATGTTGACTTCGCTGCAGGTCTTATCGATGTCACACTCACCACCATTATTCGTGAGGGTGGAGGGCAGACTGGTGGCACAACCTTCATTCCGTATAAAAATGTCAGTGGTAGGGGGGCTATTTCGGATACGACATTCAGCGGCACCTTATCTGAGATCAACGGAACAGCGACAGGCGACTTCGAAGGCGCTTTCTTTGGTCCGGTTGCCAATGAGGCCGGCGGTACCTTTGAATTTGGCAACGGCTCTGGATATGTCTCAGGCGCTTTTACCGCGGCCCAGCCAGCAAATCTTGAAGACGCAAACTAAAACTGACGATCAAAGCTGACGTCCATCGCATGACGGGCGTAGCTATTGATAGGGTCGGTAGATTTATTGTCTGTATAGCGATAGATCAGTGAAGGATAGAATCCGTTGATGACCCAATCGGTTTTCGCCAGCCGTGCCGCCACATCAACTGTCCAATCTTCGCGTAGCTCAAACTGAAATTGGTTTCGCTCATCGAACTGGCGGAAAATCACTGATGGGTAAAAGCCGACTTGTGTCTTCCGCGGCCCTTGGCTGACAATACTAGTCCCTAATCGGTACTGGGTATTGGAAAAGCTTGAGGCCTCCGTCTCTTCCCTTGCGATCCCAAGATTGAGCCCAAAACGAAGGGCACGGCTCATCGCCATGACCGCACGAACACCCATCTGATAAACCGGGCCATTGCGTGATGAATCAATGTCATAAGCAACATCTTCGTAGGACGCGTCCATTCCCAACAAGTATCGCCGACCTATCGGTTTTTGGAGGTCAGTCCGTATACCAGTCCGCGTGGCATAAGGGGCAGCGCCGAAATACTGCTGGTCAAAGGTGCCCGCTACGAGCGTTCGCAACCCCCGCGGACCCGAGTTTGATCGCCGAAAGCCCGCTTCAAGACGGCCCGTCCCTTGATCGAAGTCAGCATTGGCATAGTCAGCAACACTCCCTTCGACGACGAAATGTCCCCTTAGACGCTCGCTGAAACGCGGCGACACTGTGGTCCCGAGGGAGTAATTGAGGCCAAGGCCGGACTGTTGCCTTGCGCGATCGTCAAGAACCAACGGCCCAGGCACCAAAGGCACCCGATACGTTTCATCCGTCGTCGCTGCATTCACATTTGTACTCGGCGCGGCCGATGCCCGAAAGCTCAAACGCACCACCCGGCGCTCATCAATGATTTGAAGGTGCCGCCGCGCATGCTGGGTGACCTCTTGGGAAACCTTCTGCTTAATGAGGGTCCGGAAGTGAGCTTCCGCCGCCCGGTCGCGCCGGTCGGTCATCAGGATCATCGCTAGATCGTATCGGGTGCGCCAGTCGCTCGGGTCGTGCTCTAGTAACGCCTCAAAAAGCCCCACCGCCTCATCCACATCGCCCTTCTCAAACCGGATTTTCGCAAGCAACTTAGCAATAGGTCGTTGGTCGAACTCTTCGGCGGGGGTTTCCGCGAGCGTCTGTAGAATGTGCTCCGCATCATCATAGGCGCCGCGCTCCACCAATTCAGCGGCTAGAGCGAGGGCCCCTTCACCGGTGGTCACCACCCGCTGGGCATAAGCGGGCGCCTGCAGGCTGGCCGTCAGGGCGATGGCTGACACCGCCGCAGCGAGCCCCCCTTTATGACATAGACTTGCGCGCATGGGCGGGACCCTCGCGCGAAAGGTTTAAAATGGGCTTATTCGGATAAGGTCGCCAAGAGGCTGTCTAACCGGTGGAAACGGTCACCATGGCCGCGCGGATCACCCGGTCGCCAATGGTAAAGCCGGGGGCCGCCACATCCACCACATGATCCTTGTCAACGCCATTTCCTGGAACCTGGGCAATGGCTTGATGAATGTTGGGGTCAAACTTCTCCCCCTTTGGATCAAGCTTGGTGATGCCGTGACGTTCGAACACGGTCAAAAGCTCTTTCTCCGTCATCCGTATACCGTTGACGAGCCCCTTTAGGCCGTCGGCATCCAGCTGGGCGGGATCTTCAGGCGTCGTCTCGATCGCCCGGGCAAAATTATCCGCAACCGACAGAAGGTCTCGCGCGAAATTGGTGATGCCATATTTGGCGGCATCTTGCTTTTCCCGGTCCGCCCGGCGGCGGGTGTGCTCTAGCTCCGCGGCGAGGCGCAGGTCTTGTTCCTTTTGCGCTTCAAGTTCCGCCTGATGCTCTGTGATCCGCTCTTCAGCGAGGTGCTTGAGCTGCGCGCCATCAAGAGCCGCGTCGGTCAGATGTTCCGGGATGGGTTCCGCAGCCGGGTCCGGCGCGGCCTCGGCGGCATCATTTTGTGGTTCAGCGTGCGGGGGCGTCTGCTCGTGCCCATTGGTGTCACTCATCGCAACGGTTCTAACCCCATTTTGGTGGTGGAATAGTGTAGAGCCGAGGCATGTACGGGCCTTGCGCTCAGCATTCAAGACAGAAGAGGCCAGATGCCCAAGCAAATCACATGGGTGCAAACCACCCTGCCCGATGAGGCGAGCGCAGCGCGCCTGGCCCAAGCCCTGGTGACCGAAGGCCTCGCCGCCTGCGTTCAGCGCACCCCTATCCGCTCCGTCTATCAATGGGACGGCGCGGTGTGCGACGAGGCCGAGATACGGTGCGACATCAAGACCAGCCCCGGCCAGCGGGAAGCCCTCATCACCCGGCTTATTGAGCTGCACCCCTATGATGTCCCCGAGGTGCTCATCCTCCCTGAGGTGGAGACGACCCAGGCCTATGGAGCGTGGGTTAGCGCACCAGCCGGCTGACCACCTCAGCGGTATAGTCCACCAGCGGGATCACCCGCGCATAGTTGAGCCGTGTGGGCCCGACGACGCCAACGACGCCGACAATGTTGTGGTCTCCATCGCGATAGGGGGCGGCGATTACGGAACTGCCCGACAGGCCAAATAGCGGGTTTTCCGAGCCAATGAAGATTCGCACCCCCTCACCGCCCTTTGCCGCGTCGAGAAGGTCCACAATCCCCTGCTGCCGCTCAAGCTCGTCGAACAGTTGCTGCACCCGCTCAAGGTCGTCACCCGCATCGGCAATAAGGTTCGATTGACCCTTGACGATCAGTTGGGGCGCCCCGCCGCTATCCCCAGCCAGCTCGGCAATGCCGCTGCGCACCAGGGTGGCGGTCAGATCATCCAACTCTCCCCGCTTGGCCTCGATTTTGGCAAGGGCCTGCTTTTCGGCATCCGCAAGGGTGCGGCCCACCATCTGCGCGTTCAAGAAATTCGCAGCTTGAACGAGGGCCGACCCCGGCAAGCCGGGCGGGATCGCCACCAAGCGGTTCTCGACATCCCCCGCCTCGTTCACCAGGACCATCAGCGCCCGCGCATCGTCCAAGCGAACGAAACTCACATGCTTTAACGGCCGGTCGGTGGTGTCGGTGACGATGAGGGTCGCCGCCTGGGTCAAGCCCGATAGCTGGCGCGCGGCCCGATCCAATAGCGCCGCGGCGCTACTCGCCCCGCCAGCCTCCTCTTCAAGGGCACGCCGTTCCTCCACCGTTGGTGCGCCTACCTCCATGAGACCGTCAACAAACATTCTGAGGCCTAGCTCGGTGGGCATCCGCCCAGCCGAGGCGTGGGGAGCATCAAGTAGGCCCACGGTCGCCAAATCAGCCATCACATTGCGAATGGTGGCGGGGGACAGGTCGAGCCCCGTGTCCCGGGACAGGGTTCGGGATCCAACCGGCGCCCCCGTCTCCAAATAGGTCTCCACCAAATTCTTGAAGATGGCGCGTGATCGCGCGTCGATATCAGAAAGGGAGGTTGTCATACCCTCTTTTACGCCGCGATCGCCTTGAGAGAAACACTCCAAAATAGAAAGACCGCGGCGATACCGCCACGGTCTTTCCCGGCCCCCAGAAAGGCCCCCTGTAGAAGGTACGCGCTCCAAGATGATCAAGGTCTGGTTCGCGTGCGCCTAAGGCTTGCAAGCCCGGTGCCACAAGCAAATATGGAGAGACACCGCAAATCCAGCCGGAGAAACGCCCATGCATCCCGACACCCGCACCACCACCGGTCACGGCCATCCCTATGACAGCATCCTCGAGACCGTCGGGAACACGCCGGCCGTCAAGATCAACCGCCTCGCGCCAGAGGGTATCGCGCTTTATGTGAAGCCTGAGTTTTTTAACCCCGGCGCCTCTGTGAAGGATCGCTTGGCCCTCAATATTATTGAACATGCCGAACGCACAGGCGCCCTTATGCCCGGCCAAACCGTGGTCGAAGCCACCTCGGGCAATACCGGTATCGGCCTTGCCATGGTCTGCGCCGCCAAGGGCTACCCCCTTGTCATCACCATGGTGGAAACCTTCTCCATCGAACGGCGCAAGCTCATGCGCTATCTGGGCGCTAAAGTGGTCCTCACACCGAAGGCCGAAAAGGGCATTGGGATGGTACGCAAGGCCCAAGAGCTGGCCAAGGAAAATGACTGGTTCTTAGCCAGCCAATTTGAAACCGAAGCCAATGCCGACATTCATGAAGCCACCACGGCGCGAGAAATCCTCGCCGACTTTAAAGGTCAGCGTCTTGACTATTGGGTGACCGGCTTTGGCACGGGGGGCACCGTGACCGGTGTGGGCAGGGTCTTGCGGAAAGAACGCCCCGAGACGAAAATCATTTTGTCCGAACCCGACCTTGCCCCCATGCTGGGCAGTGGCGAGGGACAAACCCGCAATGACGACCATACCCCAGCCGCCAGCCACCCCGCCTGGCAACCCCACCCCATCCAAGGGTGGAGCCCGGACTTCATCCCCCACGTCCTGCAAGAGGCGATCGATCATCATCTCTATGACGAGCTTTATCCCGTCAGCGGGGCCCAAGGGATGGAATGGGCCCAAAAGCTGGCCAAGGAAGAGGGCATCATCACAGGTATCTCCGGTGGATCGACCTTTGCTATTGCCATGGAGGTCGCCGCAAAGGCGGAGGCAGGCTCGACCATCCTCTGTATGCTGCCGGACACAGGCGAGCGGTACCTGTCCACCCCGCTCTTTGACGCCTTTGGCGCCGACATGAATGATGAGGAGACGACGATTTCACGGTCAACGCCTGGGTACCAGTTAGGATAGTCGGATGAGCAATTGGGAAGACCGCCTCGCCCTATATGACAAGCTGATCGCCACTATCCCGGACCTGGAACGGAAGGGCAAAGGCGTGCCCTATACTTCCGCTAATGGGCATATGTTCTCCCAATTGAACAAAGAGGGAGAGATTGGCATCCGCCTACCAAAGGAAGAGTTCGACGCGTTCATGACAAAGTATGACGCCACACCCTTCACCGCCTATGGCGCAACGATGAAGGGTTATGTGACCCTCCCCGAGGCGCTTTTGAAGGACGTAAAAAAGGCCAAACCTTATTTGAAAATTGCCTATGATTTTGTCTTGTCGATGAAGCCGAAATAGAGATTACACAAACCCAAGGTCCATCTGCGGGAAGGACTGACGGCCCGGAAGCGCTTGGTTAAGCTCTGATTGGGTGAGGCCAAACCAGCGGCCAAGGGTGCCGGCATATTGCTGGATAGAGACGCTGGGCACCAAGCGCCCGCCTCCATCGTCTAGCGGATGGTCGAAGTCGTAGATCGGCAGTTCACCATAAATCCGATTACCGATCACACTATCCCCAATCACAAAGTGATGCCCGCCCCAACCATGGTCTGTCCCATCGCCGTTAATGGCCAAGGTGCGGCCGAAGTCCGACGCGGTGAAGCTAGTGACATCGGCGCTAATCCCCATTTCCTGGGTCGCCGCATAAAGCGCTGTGATACACTCAGCGAGATCAGCGTGCAGCGCGGGAATGGCTTGCGCCTGCTCAGAATGCGTATCATAGCCTGGCTGAAGCACGTAGAAGACCTGCCTGTTGGCTTGCAACTCAGCACGGGCATTCATCACGCTGGCCACCGCCTCCATTTGTACGCCCAAAAAGCTTTGGGGAAAAGATGTGGTGAGCGGCTGCGTCACCGCTCCCAATGCTGCGCCGAAGGCTGAATTGGTCGCAAGCGCATTGGCCTGAATGGTTTGAATATCCTGTTGGAAGAGGTTCGTGAAACTTTGCCCCGCCCCCGCAAAGAACTCTCCCATCAGATCTTTTGACTCTTGGGTCAGGGGTGCGTTTTCAGATCGATAGAAAAGCTCCGTCGTTCCGTCCAAGCCGCCAATTTGATAGGATTGCGCCGACAAGCCCGATAGGAACACATTGTTCCCCGCCGGGGTGACGGCCGTAAAGGCGGGGTTCTGGTTTGCCCCCGATGCAATCATCGCATCCGCAAAAAGACCGCCCCATCCCACCCGGGCCCCCTCAGGCTCCAGCGCCTGCCAAACCGATTGTTGGTCATTGTGCGAATAAAGTCGCGGGGGGAAGAGGCTGTCATCATCCTCTAAATCAAAGCGGTCTACCGGCTGAAGAAGCGGGCCAACATTACCGACGATCGCCGCCTTACCGTCGTCAAACAACGTTTTCAGGCCCCCAAGTTCCGGCGGCAGGGCGAACTGACGGGAGCCGAAACTAGCCTGATTGACGGGAGATAAAGGAAGCAGCTGGCTTTTGACCCGCGTTGAGCCCCCCGGATTATTGGCATATCGCGCAAGAAGGGGCGCCCGAATAGTCGCATACCGATCATAGGAACTATCATCATAGGGCAGGATCGTATCGGCATGATCCATCCCACCAATAAGGAAAATACACACAAGCGCTTTATAGCCGCTCGTGTCTGCTGCCTGCGCTCCGCCGAACCGCCCCAAGGCCGAGAAAAGACTGGCGTTAGCGGCAAGGCCCGCCGCAGCAGAGGTTTTCAGGAAAGCGCGTCTTGTGGTCATGGCCATACCCTCCCTACCGCTGCACTAAGTAGTCAGGTGACGTCATAATCGCAACAATGGCCAAATGGACACGCCGCCGTGTCAATCGCTCCACCGCGAAACTCTCTATCGGATTATCCTGAAGAACATCTATAATCCGTTGACGGGTTTCATCGGACAATGTGTCATGGGTCAGTAACAGGTCCAACCGATCAATCAGCGCCGCGGGGTCCGGGCTTAGCGCATATTCGATAGGATAGTCGGTCCTAAACCCAGGCGACCCCTGCCCACTAAAGGTGGGAGAAAAGTCAGCCACAAAGGCTGTGATCGTATTCCCATACCCCACCGCACTGCTGGCATTGACGATTTGCAGTTCCGGTGCGGTAAGATCAATCGCCCCTGTCTGGGTGCCGGGGGCGACATAGCCCGGGCGATAGAAGTTAAACACGGACGGCGATTTATAGGGGTGCTGACCTAAAACAGAGGCAGCGCTGCTGTCGGACAAGAAAAACCGATCCTCCGCATTCGTGGCCGGTACCTCAAACGCCCTCGCCCAATGGGTAAACCGCAATACGGGCTCGCGCACCTTGCCAAAGGTGGGTGTGTTCATGCGCTCAAGGGAACGCGCCTCCACATCCATGAGGAGAGCGGCAATAGTGGCTTTCATATCCCCACGGCGCCC
Organism: uncultured Parvularcula sp.; assembly: GCA_937919225.1. GTDB lineage: Bacteria > Pseudomonadota > Alphaproteobacteria > Caulobacterales > Parvularculaceae > Parvularcula. The sequence goes on along the minus strand of CALFRH010000255.1, from coordinate 5,112 downwards.
ATCGCCGACAATCGCGCCACTGGGCATTGTGAATTCGCCGTTGGCAAAGGCCACGGCCACGCGGCGCACATAGGCGGGGGACGGATTACTCGTGATCAACCGCTGTATCAGTTGTTTGGCAACAAAGGGGGCTGTGTTGGGGTGATCCACCAGTGCATCAAGCGCCAGACCAACACTTTCAACACCGCTCGTGTTCGGCGGGATAAAGGTGCCTAGGAAAGACTTTTCCTGCGGCGCATGGAATTCCTCGAACATGTTGAGGGGGAGGTAGAAATTCTCAAAATCCCCCACCTCGAAATACTCATCGCTAGCAAGCCCGAGGCCCGTAAACACTTTGGCGAGGCCGCGGACATCATCATTTGTATACGTCTCTTGCAACTCGCCACCGAGCCGCTTCGGGGTGCCATCCATGTTGAGCTCCACAAGCCCAATGGTGAAGAGCTGCATAATCTCGCGGGCGTAATTCTCGTCAGGGACACGACCTGACTCCATATCCTCCGGCAAGTTCCACAGATAAGTGAGATAGGCCGCCATGGCGGGCGAATAGGTGACATCCTCGAGAAGGTCGCGATAATTCCCAAACGCGCCTTCGGTCATGATATCCATATAGGCGGCAACCGAGTCCTGATGCTCGCTCAGCACCGATGCGCGTCCGTGGGAGATGACGAGAATCTGGGAAAGGGCATAGGCGACCCGCTGACGCAACTGATCCGCCCCCCCCACAATGGTTTCCCAATGGGCGTGGGATGCCGAATTCAAGGCGTCGAAATTCGGCTCTCCATTCCCCTCCAACGTGGTGCCGCCAAACTCCTGCAGGATATCGGGCAAGATAAGGCTGGCTGGTTTGTCAAACTCTGAGAGGATCCATTCCTCAAACGTCGAGGTCATGAGGGCGTCAATCTCCCCCATGGTGGGACCGAAGGTGGCTTGCCCTAAAAACCGGCTAGCTTCTCCCTTTGTGGCCGGGGAAACAGCAAATCCATCCCCATAAAGAACATCGTTCCCCTCACCCCCAACAATCGCGTCACTGCCCGAACCCCCAAAGATCTCGTCATCAAACCCGCCGCCGGTCAGGGAATCATTATTGGCAGTGCCAACAATGTAGGCACCCCCCTCTGGCGCGGACTGCGCCGGGGCGGTCGCATTGATAGGCGATGGAGCCTGTCCTTCGTCACCAGCACCCGACGGCACCTCCCCATCGGACCGACACGCCGCGGCCACCATCAAAAGCAGAAGCGCGCTTAACCGACCCCACGTCATTGCTGTCATGCACAATCCCTTTACCCAACCAAGGCGCTGGGCCCCGAACCCTTACGGTCGCGCCCAACCCCTTCCATCGATCAGCGCCGCCCAGGCGCTTGGTTAAATAGAACCTAACTCTATTTTAGAGCCAACTTTAGTTTCAACAGAAATGCAGCAAAATCGTGACCAGGGAGATACCAAAATGGTGTCAACTCTTATCAACTTCAATTGATATACTCCCAGCGGACCGACGCGAGGTTTTAGCGGGCCTCCTTCTCGACGCCCGCAAGCCGCAGCTCAATCTTCTTCAGCTCCCGCAGGAGGGTGAGGGTCGCCATCCGTTGGAAGATCCATTGTTTTAAATTGATCTGTACGGTCCACGCGGCCCAAGCACCCGCCGTCCAGAGGATGAGGCTACGGGTATCGGGGGCGCCGATCATCTTCCAGATGCAATAAAACCCAAGGGCGGACGCGGCGAGCACGAAAATCCAAACGACCACACTCCAAAACCGCATGGGCCCCTGGAAGGTGGCCCCCAGCTGGGTGAAGAGGCCGCGGCCATCTTCTAAATCCTGCAGAAAGGTTTTGTCGTCTGCTGACAAACTGTGACGAAGCGTTTTTTCTAAATCAGTCATCATGACTTTCTCCTAGTAAAGACTTTAACTGTTGCCGCGCATGGAAGAGGCGCGACTTCGCGGTACCCACCGGTACCTTGGTGGCCGCAGCAATTTCGGAGAGGGTCAGCCCCTCGCCAAAGAAAAGAACAGCCGCCAGCCGATGGTCCGGTGACAGCCGGCTCAAAGCTTGGTCCACGGCCACCAGACTTTCAGCCCGGGGGCCGGTCGCCCCCTGTTGGCTTTCGTCCAAGGGTGCTGTGCGCTCCCGCTGGGTTTTGTTGGCCGCAATCCGGTCAGCGCATTTGCGGTACAGGATCCCAAAGGCCCAAGACGGAAACTTCGCCGGGTCCGATAGGCGCCACCACCCTTTGGCAATGCCCGCCCAGGCCTCCTGCACCGCCTCTTCGGCTTGGCCATGATCCTGCAACCAGCGGCGAGCCGTGCGCAGTAACCGCGGATGCCAGCGGGCGGCTAACCGCTCCCCGGCGCGTCGGTCCCCCTGGCGGATGAGGGTCACGAGAAGTTCGTCGTAAACCCGCGCCTCTTCGTCATAGGGGGTGTTTTGTGCTGGTCCCACGGGGCCTCACCTTTTGGTCTGTTGCTTGGATAGTCACCCCCAACGGCCAAAAGGTTCAATCCAGGGGACAAAATGTGAGGGCCGGCCACGTTATTAGAAGACGCCAAAGGACCCGGGCCATAGAAATGCGACGCTCGACAGGCCCCTTAGGCCTCGTCTAAGCGATATTTTTAATGAGGAGACTTCCATGCGCCCTTCGGGACGAGCATTTAACGAAATGCGCGATGTCAGCTTTGAAACTGGCGTTAACCGCTATGCCGAGGGCTCGTGCCTTGTAAAGTTCGGCAATACCCATGTGCTCTGCACCGCCTCATGGGAGGAGCAGGTCCCCCCCTGGATGCGCAATTCCGGCAAGGGCTGGGTGACGGCTGAATATAACATGCTGCCGCGCTCGACCCATTCGCGGATGCGACGGGAACGGGATAAGGGCGCCGGGGGCCGGACCCAGGAAATCCAGCGGCTCATCGGCCGCTCTTTACGCGCGGTCGTCGATATGGCGGTTCTGGGCGAACGTCAGATCCTCATTGACTGCGATGTGATCCAAGCCGACGGCGGCACCCGAACGGCTTCCATTACAGGGGCCTATGTGGCCCTGCGCCAGGCGATCAATTGGGGCATGACCAATGGGGTTATTGCTAACGATCCGATTACCGACAGTGTATCGGCGATCTCATGCGGGCTTTATAATGGCAGCCCGGTAATGGATTTGGACTATGATGAGGATTCAACCGCCCAGGCGGATGCGAACTTCGTCCTCACCGGCTCTGGCGGCATTGTGGAGATCCAAGGCACCGCCGAAGGCGATCCGTTTTCGGAGGAACAGTTCATGACCCTCCTCGGCCTTGCCAAGCAAGCCTGCGCGAGCCTCACCGAGAAACAAAAGGCGGTATAGGGTTTGGATGTAACGGCAACAAGCGAACAGTCTCCGGCAGAGGGCGACCTTCCCATTGGGGGGCGTCTTGGGGCCGACGGCAAACCCTTGTTTCCTGACCAATCCGCCGAGGACCGCGACATTGCCCACTGGCAAACCAACAGCCCCTATTATGTGCCGCCCCTACCAGGGGACAAACATAAGCATATCGTCGACGCCCTCATTAAAGAGCGGGCGCAGAAATTGTCCAAATCGCGCCTATGGCCCCTTTATCGCTGGGCGCTCAACCAATTGCTGGGATACCACCGAGCTAAACGCATGGTGGACATTGCAGGCCGAATGCGCGGGAAGGAAGCGTTCGCCCACGCCTCGGGCCTTCTAGACATGAAGCTGGATATTCAGGGCCTAGACCATATCCCCAAGGAGGGCGGGTTTATCATCGCGCTCAACCACCCCACGGGGATCGCCGATGGGTTGGCCGTCCACGATGCCCTTGCCCCCATTCGTCCTGATACAATTGTTTTTGTGAATGGCGACGCCATTCGGCTCAACCCTCTTTTGACGGACAAGCTCATCCCCGTGGAATGGAGAGACGACAAGAAGAGCCGCGCCAAAAGTCGGGAGACCTTGAGGGCTAGTAACAAGGCCTTTGCCGATGGACGGGCCGTGGTGCTCTTCCCCTCCGGGCGGCTTATGTGGATGGACGAGGATAAGAAGCTCCACGACCAGGTATGGCAATCCTCCATCGCGGCCTTGGCCAAGAAATATAAAGTGCCGATTATCCCCGCTAATATCCGGTCACGGAATAGCTGGCTTTATTACCTCTTTTGGAACCTGAATGAAGAGCTGCGGGACATGACCTTGTTCCACGAACTTCTCAACAAAAAGGGGCAGACCTTTAAGATCCGGATCAAGGATCCGATCACACCGGACGATCTGCCCGATGACAATGACGAGGCAGCGGCGGAGCTGCGCGCCTATGTCGCCACCGGTATTTTAGCGGGCCAATCCTTTGACGAGTGGCATGCCGCGGGCGGCGATGCCTCCTGGTCCCCCGCCCCACCGCCCCATCGGGCAAAACCGCAGTAGGCGGCTCCCTTCACAGGACGATCATTGTGGTGTTACATTACTACTAGTTTTGTTCGGGGGTCTCGGTGTCAGAGTACGATAATGAGAGCGTATTCCAGAGGTATTTACTGGAAGATGAAGTCATTGATTGGCGCGGGACACCCATTCAAGGTATTTGTTTTCGGTGGGTCGACCTTTTCTTGATCCCATTTGCCTCTTTTTGGGCCGGGTTCGCTTTCATCTGGAACGCGATAGTATGGCTTGAGGGCGCACCAGTGCTATTTAAACTATTCGGACTGCCATTTTTGGTAGTCGGTTTTCATATTTTGATTGGCCGTTTTCTGCTTGATATGGTCGCGCGTGCACGGACAGATTACGCAATCACTAATAACCGCATCCTTATCGTAGACGGACTATTTAAAGAGAACCTGACATCACTCGTTCCGAGCCGATTGGATGATGTTCAGCTTAAGCAGGGGTTGGGGAAGCGCGGTACGATTAAATTTGGTCGCGCCTCGTTCTGGGAATCCTGGAATATTTGGAGAACAGGCCTATCGCGCCAACCGGAGTTCTACAGAATAAAAGATGCCAGAGACGTCTTCCAAAGAATCGAACGCTTGCGTCAACGCAAAGGTTGAAACTCATTGCCGAATCATTCCCTCATTCTTGTAGAAATTAGTCGTGCCGATGCACCGGCGGCTTTGCCCCCTTATGGAAGGCGCGGGAAGACCGCTCAC
>CALFRH010000254.1 GCA_937919225.1 uncultured Parvularcula sp. | reverse complement strand
TGAGATTCTAAACTGAATGAGAATGCCACACACTTCAATCTCATTAGCAGGGCTAAGATCCTTTTATTTGCTTACATCTCAAAGTTTAAAGAGATCTCCAAGCTTTAAAGTGAGAACTAAAAACAGCAGTCCATGCTGCTACCATCATTTTAAGTAAATTGCCCCTTTTCAAAAAATAAAACATGCTTTAGTTAGAAGGCAATGGCAAAACCCGCTCAAGGCCAGTGACTGAGCGATGGGAAACTTCTCGATGAGTGCAACGAATCCAGTCTGGAACGACGACCTGCCAATCTATCGGCAGATCACGGATATCATTATCCGTCGTGTCTTGGATGGGGTTTATCCTGATGGAGAATTGTTGCCATCTGTGCGCGGCGTGGCCGACGAGTTTAATGTCAGCCCACTCACAGCCGCCAAAGTATTTCAGGAACTCGATAAAGAAGGCCTGACCATCAAGCGCCGCGGAATCGGTGCGGAGGTCTCGCCAAATTCGCGGGCGCGCTTGCTAGAGAGTGAACGCGCAAAATTCTTGAACGAAGAGTGGCCTCGGATCCAAGAACGCATCCGCCGGCTAGAACTAGATCCGGCAAAGCTATTATCTGAGTAGACTCAATTAGGATTTTTCTGCGTGCGCCAGCCTTAGAGTCAGGACTAAATCGCTTTCACGATTGAAGCCGTCGCCACTGACTTGGGTTTTCTCCAAAATGACGTCTGAATGCCGCGGAGAATTTGCTTGGGTTTGAGTAGCCTACCGCAAGAGCGGCTTCTGTGATTGAAGCTCCTTCTCGCAGGAGGTCTTGTGCAAATGCCATTCGATTATGGGTCAGATACGAAAACGGTGTCATGCCGGTCATTTCGCGGCATATAGCAAAGAACTGAGACTCTTCGATGCCGAGCTCGCGGGCCATGTCCGAAATACGTATCGAGCTGTCAAGATTCTCAAAAATATATGCCTTCAGACGACGCATTTTTATCTCATTGGTCTTGCGGAGGTAGGTCGTCGTTCGCCGCTTATTCCCCGACAGTTTTAACTGATTGAGAATAACCTCCACGCCTTCTTTGAAAAATGCGGATGAAAATGTGTTTCCATTAGAACTGTGCCAAAGCGCCAGCATGACCGATCGAACTGTTTCATCATCAAAAAGGTCTCTGGCTGCTGCTTCAAAGTCGCTCGATTTCAAGGATGAAAACTCTGCGACATCGAATTGCTCTGGATTCACACAGAGCCCGAGCATTTCCATAGGGGCAGTCGACATCTCGCCTCTAAGAGACGGTGGTAAATAGTACATGCCGCCTGCATAAAGGCTTGATTCAAGCAAGCCGAGTTGGGTGCGATGGTAAATGGGGCCATCGCCCTGCAGGACCAACCCGATTTTGAGATATTTATCCGTTAAAAGAGGACCGTCAAAAGCGCCGAAATTTGCGCGCACCATAAAGGCGCTATCGCTTAAAGACGTTGCATGCTCCGGAGTGCCTTCTGCATGCTCATTCACCCGATCGAGCAATCCTTCGCGATCACCTGACCGTTCGGAATCGATTCCAATGACGCTGTCCAAACTCGTCTCCTAGGATTGGAGCTTTCTTTCCTAGGATTGGAGTAGCCGCGCAAAATCAAATTTGCAAATCATTCTCAATAGAAGGGTTCAAGAGGCTGGATTTGCTCTCGAATAAACCTTTGATCGTTTGGGCAAGGAGTTCGCAGCGATGGGGCAACGCGTTGACGAGAGCGGGTTGAAAATATCCGGTCTCAGGAAAACCTATCGCGGCGGTGTGCAAGCGCTCAACGGCGTGGATTTGACCATCGAGTCCGGAATGTATGGTTTGCTTGGCCCCAATGGGGCTGGCAAGAGTACGCTCATGCGAACACTTGCAACCCTTCAAAGCCCTGACGAAGGCTATATGACAATGGATAGTGTCGACATCCTAGCGGAGCCAAACCGTCATCGGCAGAATTTAGGATACTTACCACAGCATATTGGCGCCTATCCTGGCATATCGGCGCGCAACCTCTTGCACCGTTTTGCTTGGCTGAAAGGCTTTGCAGATACGGTGGCTCGAAACTATGAGGTCGATCGTTTACTTGAAAAAGTGAATTTGGTCGAAGCGGCGCACCGCAAGGTTGCGACTTATTCGGGTGGCATGATGCGACGATTTGGGATCGCGCTGGCTTTAATTGGGTCGCCTCGACTGGTCATTGTCGATGAACCGACAGCAGGCCTCGACCCAGAAGAGCGTAACAGATTCCATCGCGTTCTGTCAGATGTCGCCACTTACGCAGTCGTTCTGCTGTCGACGCATATCGTTGAAGATATTGAAAATCTCTGCCGAGAGCTAGCGGTCATCCAACAGGGCAAAATTGTCGTCGACGGATCAACCAAAGATCTTATCGCTCAGTGGACTGGACGCTTATGGACAAAAACGATCCCTCATGGAGAGCAAATTCCGCAAGGTAGCCTTCACCTGAGTGCGCGCCCGGATGGCACAAGAATGGTTTTGGAGGGCGAGGCGAAGCCAGACGATGGCTTTGAGGCACATCGCCCGACACTTGAGGATGTCTACTACCTGGCGCTGCTCAACGCCGGACAAGGGACAGCTTAATGATGCGACTGGACGTCCTGTTTCGCTCATGCTGGCATGATTTCCGCGCGGGTGCCGGAAATGGCATTGTCAGTTTCACTTTCATTGGGCTGACGGCTTATTTGGCTCTAAGTTTGACCAGTGCGGAATACATGCAGACGCTGGGCGCAACGGATGTACCGCGCAACGGAGCCTCTGTGATCTATCTCATGGTTACGGGCTTTATGTTTTTCCTGTTTTTTGCATGGGCTTGGATCTTTGCGCAGCCAATCCTCCGAGATCGAAATGCCTCGCTTCATGAGGCTGTTCTGACGACGCCCGTCAATCTTAAGATATTGCTGTTGGGGCGTTTTTTGGGGGCTTGTTTGCTGGGCATATTGCTCGGAAGCTCGGTCCTCTTTGGTTTTTTCGTCGCGCCGATTCTTGAGACAGTTGGGTGGATGCCGGCCGGGTCGTTTTCTTCGACCCCATGGGGTCAATTTGGCTTCTCTTTGGCTTGGCTCATCATTCCAACCACGATCGGCATCGGCGCGATCTATTTAATCGCAGCTATTCTAACCCGGAACATTGCCGGGCCTCTGATCGCCGCTGTGATCATCATTTTGATCTGGATGTTCTCTGCCGTCACTTTGACGGAAGGGGACGTGAACTTAACCCTTGCAAGTATCTTGGACCCGTCGCTGTTTAGTTTCGCACTAGCCGAAACGGACCTCTGGTCACCACAGCAGAAAGAAAGTGCTTTTCTTCCCATTGGATCGAGTTTTCTCACGAACCGCTTGATTTGGACTGTCTTACCAATTTGCGGTTTGGTTTTTGTGTTATCTCGGATCAGTCGCGAGAGACTGGTTTCAATCTCTGACAAAGCGAAACCTTCTGCAAAAGCAAAACAGCGCATTCAAAATCTAGCTACGAGCCGGGCCGCATCGCCGTCTAAACCGTCGCAAAACTGGGCGCGGATCTTTGGTCTCGAATGCCGGAGGCTAATCGTTCAGGTGTTCCAAAGTCGTGCATTGTGCCTGGGCGTGATTGTTCTCTTCTTCGTCGGTCTGTCAAACACATTCATTCACATAATTTGGCACGCGGAGGGACCGCTTCAGCCTGATCCTAATATAATGGTTAAGGAGCTGAACACCTCTCTATACTTGGTCTTCATATTTATTCTTGCTGGCCTCGTCGGCATCATTTCTCGCCGCGACAACGTGCCAGGCATTGATGAGATGTTCGATAGTCTGACGACGCCGACGTCTTTGCGATTGTCGGCTTGCGCGGTCACCATCGTAGGAATGGTCCTCTTACTAACCCTCGTGCCAGCTCTTTCTGCGATCATTTCGACCCTGATCGCGGATCGCAGCTATCTCGATCTCGCCTTCATTTTTACATGTCAAATTGTCATCGTCGCGCCAGCCTTATTGGAAGGCGCCATGATCATTTTTT
>CALFRH010000253.1 GCA_937919225.1 uncultured Parvularcula sp. | reverse complement strand
GCACCAATGCGACACCCGTAAGGCCCTTTAGACTTGCAGACGACACTCCTTGAATATCGCCTTCTAGCGCAAGCATCTTCTCAGCAATATCATCAGGATTATCTGTGCCTTTGAGCAAAAGACCTGAATAGTATTCAAGCTCATGGGCAGTGGCATCGCGATCAAACGAGACATCCACTAAGTCTTTCACCAGGGCTTCGACATACGCCTTATCCAAATTACGCTCATATTGAGCTGGGTTCATGATGACATCGAAATTGTTCGTCGCGCGATGTGTGTTACCCACCACCAAATGCTCTGAGGATTCTGCCAGCTCGACGAGCAGTTCGATGCGTGTGGTGTTATTGCTGGTTACGATTTGCAGATGTTGATCAAGCTCGACAAGGCTTGGCGCACGGCCAAACGTATTGAAATAAGCCTGGGTGACAAACTCTGCATTGGAGAGTTGACCGTAGCGAACCGTGAACTCGTTTGAGCCGAGCAGCTCCGTTACCAGAGCCGTACGGTCCAGTTGTTCATTCTCCACGAACTCAACGAGTGTCTCCAGCTCTATTCGATCAATGTCACGATCAAGAACTGCGTCATAGATACGTTCGGCTTCAGCGATCACTCGAGCCTTTGCAGTCCCGTCCAGCCGTGCCTCATGAACAGTGTTACCGTTCTCATAGCGCCAAGTTTCAACGCCAAACGCGTCGACTTTGTGGGATACCTCCATCTGAACGCCAGTTCCCACATTTGTCCATGTGTAGCTGCCGTTACCAATCGCAGCCTTCACGATCGTCTGCGTAGTTCCTTCCCGATCAATGGTTTGGATCAAACCGTTGAGTGAGGTGGTCGTGACAAATGTCTTAGTCGCTGTGCCTGTTTCATCGAAAGAGGTCTCAGTCAGTACCCGTTCTCCATCAGAGCGAACCGTTAGCTCTGATGTCATGTCAAGATACCCGTTTCCGTCATAGTCTGTGTGGGTGGTTACGGTCTGACCATCACGGCTGGTGAAAACGACTTCTGAATACCGAAGATCACCATTTGCATAACGGATCTCTGAAATAGTCTCGCGGCTACCGTTTTCATTGAGCGTTGTCGTTGTTTCGCTCGATCCATCGGTGACCCCATCGCCGTCCATATCAATTGTGGAAGACGCGCCAAATCCATTGACTGCCGAAACACTCTCTTGTCGATAGGCGAGATTTCCGTTGCCAGCAGTCTCTTCGAAGATCTCAATCTCGTTTCCGGTAGCATCGTAGGTTGTCGTTCAGGTGCGGATGAGATCAGTCGTCCCATCGCCGTCAACATCAAAAAGTACTGAGCGTTCTTTGCCATTGGCTGACACCGAAACGGTGATCATGTCGCTAGCGCTGCCATCAGTCGCAAGATCTCGATACACTGAGCTTTTGTTTTCGCTGAGATCAAGCGTTTCGACTATGTCGCGGTCAGCGCTGCCATCGCCATTGAGATCAGTTGTCAGCGTCCTAGCACGACCGTCCGCGCTTTCAATTTCCGTCTCTGAGCGGATGACACTAGATGCGTCGTCGTAGGTCGTCACCGTTTTGGTAAAGCCACCAGAGCCGCCTTTGGTAAGGATGCTCTCACGATCCAAAACGCCATCCCCGGAAAGGTCGGTGTCCATCGTGGTAACAAGGCCATTTCCACTGGTGAGCATGGTCATGCTCGATAAAAGCACATTGTTCGCTGCGGTGCTGTTTTGCGTTCGCGTTACGTCCCCGTTATTGGCGAAAACAGTCTGGTCAGACGATTTGAAGTCAATCGTGGCATCGCCATCGACATTCAAGTTTATCTGCAGGTCCAAGCCATCATCACTCTGTGTCAACACCTCAGAGCTATTCACACTGTTCGTGCCGTCTCCACCAACATGAGTGACCGTGCGCGTTGTGCTCCCGTCCTGATTCAAAACGGTGTCATCGTCATAACTCAGATTGAGACCGCTCCCATCACTATAGGTCTTTGAGAAGTCAACATTCAGACCATCATCGCTGACGATCTTCTGCGAAGACGCAAATTGCACACCATCATTGGTGAAGTACGAAATTGTCTCGGTTGTCGTCCCGCTCACATCTTCATCGCTAAAAACCTCTAGATCGTTCAGACCGTTTCCATCTGTATCACTCTGGGTCGTTACCGTTCGACCGTCTGCACTTGTTACGGTCTCGGTCTTGCTCAGCAGAAACCCGTCTGCGGACTCACTCTCGGTGGTGATCCTTTCAACGCCAACATTCGATAGATCAGCAGTCGTCTTCTGGATGCGATCATCTACTCCATCACCATTATAGTCCCATGTCTTGATTGTTTCTTGTGCATCGTCGCTGACCCAAGAGGTTGCACGTGTCTGTACGGTACCGTCAGATGATTTTTCGACAATGGTTGAAAGACGTGACCCGTCTGCGTTCAAAGAAGTCAGCTCATCTTTGATGGCCTCATAAACACCATTGCCATCGGCGTCAGATTTCTGGATGCGGGCCAGTCCATTTGGGCTCACAGTTGTTTGAGTTTGACTTTGCAGACCGCCATCCACGTCGAGCAAAGTCAGCGTCTCCGTCTTCGTGCCATCATCCGCAATGATCGTTGTCAGCGTGCTATCTACTACGCCATCGCCATTCAAATCCGACGAAACAGTGATTTGGCGGCCATTGTCATTTGATGTGGTCAGAGAACTACTCCTTAGATCACCAGCACCGTCCCGCAGTTCTGCGTAGACTGATGTACCGCCATCAGACTGTAGAGACGTTGTCTTAGTGGAGACCTGATCAGAGGTACCATCGCCATCTCTGTCCACTGCCGTTGTCACGGCGAGGCCATCATCGTTGATCGTAGTTTTAGAATGTGAAAGGAGCGATCCGTCGGCCGCCCTTAAGTATGAGACTGTAACACGGCTTCCATCCATAAGAAGCGTTGCCGTAGTGATCTCATCTTTCTCGAACGTTCCGTCGCCATCTACGTCGGTTTGCGTCTGCGATGTCAAATTGTCATCGCTCACGGTAGTGATACTTGAAGAACGCAATGTGGCATCGCTATTGCGAAGTTCAGTCGTAGTTGCCGCGCTTCCATCCACATTTAGAATTGTCGTTACATTTGTTGTAACATCAATGACGCCGTCTCCATTCGTATCTAGCTCGGTCGACGTAATCAAGCCATTCGCACTGGTATTGGTGACTTTTGAACTGATTGATGAGCCGCCTGCATTCGTTGAATCTTTTGATGACTGTTTGCTTCCATCGCTCGCTTCGGTTGATGTGATTGTCACGTCAATGACGCCATCTCCATCGCTGGCGATGGTCGTCTGTTTGATGCGCCGGTCAGCGCTCTCGCTTCGCGATGTTTGAGACAGAACTGTAGAACCATCCCCTGCGTAGCTGGTGTCAACAACGACAAAGCTTCCATCGGCCTGCGCAGTCTTCACACTGGTGGTTTGGCTTTCAAAGCTTCCATCCCCATCCCTATCGATCTGTTCTGTAACCGACAGGCCATCTGAGCTTTGCGTGATAATTTTCTGATCGCGAAGTGTGCCATCCTGAGTTCTAGTCTCAATCGTGCGTATTGAGCTGCCAGATGGATCGATGACCGTCGTATCGGAGACGACGCTATCTGCATCTCCATCCCCATCAGCATCGATCGTGGCAGTCTGTGTCAAGCCATCTTCAGAGGAAACTGTGGTCGTGCTTGCCAAAACGCTTCCGTCTGCCGCGCGCGTATACTCAAAGGTCGTTCTGTCTTGCGAGGTTGGATCATCAGTTACCGACCGGATCAACTCATCGCTTTCAAAGGTGCCGTTTTGATTGAGATCAACCCATGTCTCTGTCTCAATCAGATCCGCTTCAAGCGACGTCTTGGTCATGCTTCTGATTGAGCCGTCGCCGTTGTTCACCGTGACTGTGTTTTCGCGACTTCCATCGGTATGGATCGTCGTCAGATCAATCTCCGTGCTATCAGTATCGCCATCACCGTCGGCGTCAGTCACAGTAGTCTTGGAAAGCGCGTCTGCAGACTGGGTCTGAGTAACCGAATTGCGAATACTGCCATCGCCATTTTTGGTAACAAGCGAAGACGTTGTTTCTCCTGTAGATCCGACAGCAATACTTTGATCTTCTATCGCCTCATAAAAACCGTCGCCATCAAGGTCGCTACTGATGACTTTGCTCTGCCCATCAGTGCCTACATTTATGGTCTCTGAAGAGCGCAAGCTCGCATCTTGATTTCGAACTGTGGTATTTTCCGTCCTACTACCATCAACATTGTTTATAATTTGATGGGTAGTGGTTGTTTCATGGAAACCATCACCATCCAGATCCGCACCATTGGTACGTGTGTCGCCATCGATGGAAGTCGTTTCACTCGAACTCCGTATAACAGAGCCATCTTCAGCAAGATCTTTAACGGTCAAAGACCGACTGCCGTCTGCAAAAGTGAGGCGAAGCTCCTCTTGATCAAACCAGCCACCGCCTTTTGAGTCAATTTGGATAGTCACCGAGGATCCATCGAGGGTTCTAGACGTCACAATGCTGTTTTGGAGGATTGCAGTCGTCAGATCAGCACCAGCGTAACTCTCTAACGTTTCGATTTTGGTACCATCGGGATTGATGACCGTTATGATCGTCTGAAGTCGATCAAACACACCGTCACCATTGTCGTCATAACTGTTAATTACGTTTGATCCGTCGGGGGAGGTCACCGACGAGATTTCAAAAGCGATATCCCCTGACACTGTGTAGGCGGTGCTAACAACCACGCGATTGCCGGATCCATCGACGCTTTCGGCTTGCTCAACCCGGTAGCCTTGAGCGTCAGACTTCAAGGTAGCGTTTGCAACTGTACCCTTTGTTCCGTCTGCTCGCGTGAAAGTTGTTTGGCCGGTGATCATTGAGCCGTCTGAAAGCTCAATACGGGTCGTATCAGCTGCTAAGTTGATTGAAACGATATCAAGCTCGGCAAGCGTCTTGGTCGTTTGGGAACCATCAGGATTTGTGACCAGTAGCTTGAATTTGGCGAAATCAGCATCGGATGCGTCCAAAATGCCATCATCGTTGCTGTCAAAAACAGCTCTAAGGGCGGCCAAATCATCCAGCGCAGTAGGGTCCCATTCCGTGAAAACATATTGGCGAAGTTCTGTGATCTCATTGCGGCCATCGGGATCATAATAGAGTACAGCGTCGTTTACTCCTGCCCAGGCAATGCGATGCTGAAGTCCTTCACTACCAGTCATAAAAACCGTCGATTTTGAAAGGTCAGTGATCTCAACGCCATTGCCGTCAAGATCAAGGATAATAGGCTTCCAGTCGTTATCAACGCCTAGCGTATCGGCCGCAAAATCCTGATAGCTTTCGCCTTCACCGCGCTGCCCATTGTGACTTGAATTTCGTTCGCTCCGGTAGCCAGATTCGTTACCCTCATTCCCTTCGTTCCCCTCATTTCCCTCGTTTCCGCCACCATTTACGGTCCCGCCATTCCCGGAAAAGAGCTCCTTTAGCCAACCTTTTTTCTTACCTTCATTGCCCTCGTTGCCTTCATTCCCCTCGTTGCCCTCGTTGCCTTCATTCCCCTCGTTACCGCTCTTCGCAGTTGAAGCATTACTTCTGCTCGGAGAAGGTTTACTTCCAGTCCAATCTTCACCAAACGAGTTCTCAAATAGATCTTCCCATTGACTTTGGGATAAAGTGCTGCTGCTACCACCGTAGCCGCGGCCATCCCGTGTACCGTTGCCATCTTCATCGTATGAGTTGCCTAGAGAGAAATCCTTGGTGCGACCCGGCTTCCAATCCGATCCGTCGCTATTTACCCAGGCAAAGCCGCCACCGTGCTTGATCGGAGTTGCTCCGTCTGGTGTAAACTCATGGTGTGCAAATTGCCTCGACCAGCGATCATGGTTATAGGTTTCTCCGGTAGTATGGTTATTGGCCGTGCCATCCGGAAAAAAATCACCACTGACGTTATGAACGCGCACACCTCCCGCGATGTATGTGTGATACGTTTCTACTTCGAAGTTATATGTTTGCCACGCTTCGATTGGCTCTGGCTTTCCCGCCAGAGAACCAATTGCGACCCCCTTCTCGTAAGCCTGGTCAAACAAGTGTTTGGTCCTAGCATTATATACAATTCTCTCGACATGGACTGTAAGTAGCTCACCAGACTTTGAAACTATAGTCGCGCACTCATTAGCAACCATATCTTTGATGCATGGAAAACCTCCTTCCATATCTAGGAAGCGATGTTCCGGCGTTGTGACTAGCTCTTTAGGTTTTCCACGATCAGTCCAGCTAAGTCGCAGCAGTTCAGTGGTCGTGTTGCGAAAGACTTGCACCACTTTGCCGGGCACTATATTGCCTTCAAAATCAAATGATTGAACCCAATCACCGATTACAATTTCGTCCACATTTTTTTCTGTGACAGGTTGAGAACCTGATTTGAAATCACATTCTTGGGCGTCCGACTGCCCACTGTTTGCTGGCGGAGACGCGAGTTCAATAACTGTGCCTGCAACAAAACATTCGGGCTCTTGCCTCGAATATAGGTTCTGAACTGCTCTCGCTTCGAACCCAGCAATACTTTCTATCGCTATGTCAATATTTTCCGGTGTTATCTTTCGCCCGCGATCGCGAAGAAAGTCAGTAACATCAAGTCGCAGCCTAAGCTGCTGAGTATTGGACAAGCCAGCATCTTGCGCATACTCACTGAGGTTTTCGAGGGCTATTTCTGCCTGATTTTCAGCATGCTGTCTGGCTAACGCACCGCCAAAGCTTGTACCGTTGAGTATAGAATATGCACCCTGAACGATCGTCTTGGCATTTTGGTATTCTTCTTCGAGGTTGGGGTCACTCGCTCGCCGTTTTGCAAGCTCATTAAACTCTTCTACTCGGTCCTCAAAACGCTTCTGGGCAATCAGTGATCCTATCGAAACGGAACCTACACTGTAGTCTATCTTCGCTGTACCGTTTTTTTCAAATCTAAGTTCCACCGAAACCTCTCCTTATTTAGCGTAATTCACTGATCTGCATAGCTACAAAAAAAAGCTCTCTCAGCAGTGCTATTTGGATATCAGCGCTCTGATCATCTGTTTCTCTGATTTTTTTTAATGAAGTAGCAATATTGGACCAGGACTCTTTCTTGTCAGGCACGAGCGTTTGCCGAGTTTGGTTTATTGAAGCATGTGCGAGGTCCACCGCATCTAAGGTTTCGCTATTCATTTCCGTGATACAGATTGTAAAGCCTGAGCTAAGAGCACACTGATCCAGAATGCTTTCAAATCACTGGACTATGGTTTTCGCTTCTTCTTGTTGTTCGTGAGGCTCCTCGTGTCCCGATAGCACTTTGTTACAAAACGCATTGAGACGAGAAAACTCTTGCCCATTCGCGGCAGCAGCGTAACTCAAAAAGATGCCAACGAGCACTAATCGAAAATAGGCGTTAAGCATAATTATCATCCTATTTTTAACTTCTGTACCAGATTAAAGCTAACAATCACTCGCTCGCCATCGGAACCGCTAATACTTGTTAGGTTTGGATCAACTCCGTGATAAAGCCAGCTTGGGAAGAGGAGCATCGCTCCAGTTCGAGGAGTAAACCTTACCTTAGTCCAGTTCTCTCGACACCGTTGGACGCCTTTCTGAAACCTTGGTTCATCCATCACGTGAAAAGTCCGCGGGTCAATAAACTCAATATCACCGGAATCTTTGGGTGTTTGTACGTAGTAAACACCGCTCCAGTATGAACCTGGATGAATGTGAGCCTTGTTGACGCTTCCAGGCCCATTTATGATCGACCACATTGTGCCTATCTGGAGTTCATAATCGTCATCGTAGCCCAAGCTTTCTGAAATCCGCCGACTCGCTTGATCAATACGATCAACAAGCGGCGCATACGCTTTATCCTGGTGAAGACTGTTGTGGCTGTGCCACCCGCCCAAGGCGCGGTAGTTGGAGCGTTCAATGCCCGCTTCATCGCGATCTCGCTCAGAATAAATCAGAGGGATCAGATACGCATTAAGGTCTTCAAAATTGGCACATTCGACCGAAAAGATCATCGTCGGGAAGTAGATTTGTCGATCAAACGTGTCATCGACGATGTTGCCAAAGTCACACATCAGACAGAGAACGCCTCAACAAAAAGCTGTAGAAAAAAACCAAGTAGTCAATCCCTTCCGTCAAACGTAACAGACAAACGAATTCCAAAATCAAAAGTCATAGATATCTTCCAACAGGCATATCACCGTTCGGTAGAAAGTATAAATTTGATTCAACTTTAAGGCAAGGATATCGAAATCCGGCCTCGTATCAAGTCCAAAACTCGATAGTTGCTGAGACTTTGATGTCTCTATCGCCAGCGCTTTCAAAAATTGAATAGGTTGAACAGATTGCAACGTGAAGAGCGCTTGGCTCTCTCAAATCAAGCTAGCGTAACTTATCCTAAAGCGGAGGCTAAGTTTTCGGTTGAAATGTTCATTGTTGTCATTGACAACCCCAAGGCATCAAACAGAACCGTCGTCCGGGGCTCTTTGTCATAGAACCGAGGTCGCTTCGGTTGATACGGTATAAGCTCCGGAAAACGCTCTACCAGATGCGCAGCGGCGTCATATTTGTTCTTGAAGCCGCTCATCTGCTCAGTTTCGACCGCTAGAATGCCACACTGCTCGGCTAGCGCTTTGATCTGCGCGTTGATCGACCGGACGCGCGCGCCTTTGCGGGAGCTTTTCGTCAACCGCTCAAGCACTACCACATCAGGCGCCAGATCCTTAAGCCATCTAGAAACGACCTTCTGCACCCCCGCCGGTGATCCTGCGGCCTGCCGAGACATCTCCCATTTAGTGAGGCGATCTCCAATGAAGAACATGTAGCCCGCGCGGCCAGAGCCGACTGCAATCGCTAGAAGCCTATACGCCATACACGTCTTTCTCAGGGTCTAAGTCGCAGTCTAAGCGCCCTAAGGTTCGCTCTCGGTTGACGGTATCGGCAGTTTGGCCAGGGCCTGGTTTAATCTTGCTTAGGTTGCGCCACATCAGCTCTTTGGCACTCTGCATATGATCGGCAAAGAAGGCTTCAAAGCTTCGTCCGTATAGCAGTGAGAGCCGGATGATCTCTTTG
>CALFRH010000252.1 GCA_937919225.1 uncultured Parvularcula sp. | reverse complement strand
ACCAACCGGAAGATTCCAGATCAAACCGGCCCTAGTCGAGGGGGAAGGTCAAAATCTCAAAATCGCGACCGGCGTACGGGGCGTCACGATGCTCCAGAACGGAGCGTATCACTTGATAGGTTGCAGCGGACTGCTGTTGGGACCCAACATGGGACCACGTTTCAAGTTGGGTCTCAGTAATTGGCATTGCTATACCTTATTCAAAAAGTAGTTCGTGGACATCTTCTTCACGTCGCGCAAATGACTCCCCTCCTTGCTGACGTAGGAGGTTCAGTTTCTTCAGATCATGTTCAAACATGTCCGTCGCCATTTCTGGTTTGTCGAAGGTATCGCTAATTCGGACCGTCGGCACGTCCGAGTATAGCAAGCGCCTGAGTTGGTCCATTGAGGCCGTGTTCACCTCAAGTGTCTTCTGAAGCAATTGGACTGGAAGGAAGTTGTTGATCCGGCGAGCAATAAATCCACGCCTCGGCTCTGGATACTGGCCACAGCCCAAAGATAGTAGACGACAGTTCTCACGAGCATACCCGAGCGCAACTGTCGCATCGGCAAGCGCATAAAGTGATGGGTTGTTGGCGCAATAGCCGCCGTCGAACAATTCAACGACGTCACCAGAGGCCGTTTCTAAGGTTTTGATCTCAAAGAACGGGTATGCAGAGCATGAGGCTTCTATCGCATCCGCCAAATTGCATCCGAACCCTGGAACAAAAGTGGCTCTTCGACCGTGGGCTTGCGTTTCCTTACTCTTGAAGATCATCGGTGTCTCAAGTTGCCACTTAGTCGATACGATGCCGAGGCCGGTCAGAACTGTTTCGAAACCTGCGTCACCGAACACCGTCGCACCAGTAGCGCGCAGTTTTGCCGTTTTTGCCACCTTGCCGGAAGCTTGCATGATCGGTGGGACATGCTTCTTATAGTACTCATGGATCTCGTCGACGGAATGCCCAGTCGCGAGCAACGTTGCAATTATCGATCCAGTGCTTGTTCCAAAGATTAAGTCGAAGTGTTCATACAATCTTTTACCAACTGCGGCTTCAACTTCTCGGAGGATGCCCAATGTGTAGAACCCCTTGGCTCCACCGCCGTCCAACGAAAGAATCTTGATTATGTCTTGATCCAAAATGGCCTCAGTATTTGTGTTAAACTAGGTCTTTTGCGATTAGATTTCAAAGTGCGCGATCAGTCGCCCATCTTTGTAAATAGAGAGTGGTCCGTCTTCTGAAACTTTCAGTGCTAGTCCGTGGTACGAAGCCACTTGAGCTGCTTGGGTTCGCCCACCACCGTCGTAGCGAATTTCATGTTTGACAGAAAGATCAAGAATATCTCCACTTGATACCAGTCGTCCTTGCGGGCTGAGAGTTGTTAGCCCATCTGACGTTAAAATACCAAACGCAGAACCGTTTGCCACGATATCACTAATCGACCTATTTTCGTTAACTTTGAGGATATGGGAACTTACAGCACTATTGTCGATTTTACCGATATAGTTTGGTCTCTCTTTGCCGCTGAGAACCAAGACTAGGGTGCCATACCGCAAGTCAGAACAGACAAGGAGCGCTGATTGTAGCGACTTAATCTCCTTAATCGACAAGGACGTTTCATCACTTAGAAGCTTCAGGATAATGTCGAGGTCGATAGTTCGCCATGCCAGCTTATCCCAACGGTACAAAGCCTTTCCTTTAGCATAAATGACCACATCCGCATTCCGGCCAACGAAGGCGCAGTACATTCGACCAATGTTAGTTTCAGCAATACCTTCTACGTGTTCAAATAGCGCTCGACTATAAAGAGAGTATTTGCCGGGGTCTCGCACCGTCGCAATGCCGTGAAGTTTTCTATTGTTATCAATTATATAGAAAGAATTTCTGCCATCAACATAGCGGTGGGATATGGTGCTCTGGAAAAATCCCGGCTCAAGGAAGATTTCGTCTTCAAATCGCTCAACACGAAAACCCGCTGCCTCTATCTGATCAAAGTACTGATGAGGCGCACGAAAAAACAAGAAGCCAGAGTGGCACTTTGCGCCTTCATAACTCGTCAGGGCGAGCCGTTGTAGTTCGTCGATTACCACAGAATTTGTGAAGATCTGACTTGCGACAGAACCGGTAAGATTGTGTGCTACGAGCATGCTTCCGAGGCTGTAGCCCGTCGCCAGCCTATTGATATTGTTACCTAGGTCCGAGTTTTCTGTCTCTCGTAGCGATTGAGCTGTTCCGATCAAACCTGGTGCAATTTTCCGAAAGGAACTAAACGGTTTCCATTCTCGTTTTGATATCACTGGATGTTCGCGAGTAACTTCAAGTGCGGCGTATTCGTTGTTCTCCAGAAACCAGATTACAAATCCTGTACCCTTTAGCCGAAATGATCCGCTATGAGCGCGCTCCGTTTGATGTCCACCGTTGGGAAATCGAGTCACAAAATCTTCGTAGCTACCAAAGAAAGACCATTCAGTACTAACGCCTGATAACAGGCCTTGGACGACACGTTCGATAGATGTGTGACGATGGTTATGTGCCGGCATTACTTGGAAGTCTCCGAAAGCTGTGCGTTCAAATCATAGCCTGGGTTGTAGGTTCGGCGGCTTGAAGCACCATACATGGGTAAGAAAGAAGATCGTCATTGATGTCTGTTGCACAACACGAATTCCGGACCATTTTGGTTGTGCTCGATGCATTGGTAACTCTGTACAGCTACTCAGAACTTGCGCAACCTAATCGGTTTTAGCGTTTGAAGCTGATTGCCCGCTAGAATTTCCCGCATGATAGAGGTCAGTTTAATCGGCCGAAATCCTCTGCATCTTCGGACAACGCCGATGGCGACACATCCTTATCACTGGTCCGATCAGACTTGATTTGAGGCGCTTTCCTGACCCATGCGGCCAGTTGAGCCCCTGTCTCGCCGTAGAACTTTGGGACGATCCGCTCGAGTTCAGAGACGAAGTTGGTCTGCTGGGTGAACTTCGCTCCAAGCCGTTCTGACAAAAATATATGAAAGCCATGCGGACTCAGATGCTCTTTGCCGTCGGTCGCTAGATCTGGATCGATCCTCAAATCCGCAACCGGATACTGGGTCGGTTCGCTGGCCCCGGGCCAGAGTAGGCGGATGAACAGTCCGTCAACGTTTTCTCCCTTCAACTGGCGTAAGAGCCAGTTGACACGAGCCTTCGTCGACTTCTTGTCTTCAGGTGCTTTGAGCGTCATTCCGACGTCCAGTGAGCGTCGTGCTAGGTCTGCTGATACAGTGATGGGCGCAGCGGCGTCCGGGACCAATAAGGTGCACGATATACACTGACTCTCCCGTAATTGCGCCAGCTCATCCTTCTGGCGTTGCGCCGGGTCGCCGACGTGCTTGCGCGGCAACTTCTCCGTCACGACATTGCCCGTCATGCGGCTAAGGATCATCGACAGATCACGGGTTTCTTGGTGCCAAGCTTCTAGAACAATCTGTGCAGGCGCTGACTTGGCTGGGATTGCACCTCCGGAAGAGACGAGCTTATTGAGCTCGGTCCATTCTTTGGGCATTCGGTCAAAGCCTCTTACGCCTGCACTCTCATGTGTCAGAAAACGACGCAATTCATTGAGTAAAACAAGCTGGTCGACGTCGGCGACCTGCTTGCCCGAGATAAGCAAATCCGCTGTCGTGAGGATATGCATCCAAGACCAATGATAGACAGGCACCCTTGAGCGGCTTTTGCGGACATGCTCGACCGGGTGGCTGTCAGGTGACGTCGCAAATTGGTTTGAAAGGGTGATCAAGCAATCGATGCCATTCTCCTTGGCCAACACCCGATAGCGCTCGATTTGGTCGGCATCTAGCTCACTGTTGCCAACTTTAGCCTCAACCAGCGCCCGCCATTCGCGGCTACCGATCCGCACGACAATCAATCCGTCGGGGCGATCTTTGATCCCTGCACTCTGTTTGTGAAATACCACTTCGGTGTACGTCTCGACAGTTGCGCGAGCGCCGACACGCTGGCCTACAGATGACAAAAGCCGGGCACCAAATTCATCGATCTTGCACAGACAAGCCAAAACGATCGAAGTGGTTCGTCCTTCCTTTGAGGTGGTAGATAGAACGGGGAACAGACGAGCTGCCTCACCTTGCTTCAAGTAATTAGGCAGCTGTTCGCTTCCCATTGAAAAATCCTTGCATACTAACAATGGATTGGAGTTGAGCAAAAAATTGGTCTGTAGGTCAACCGTCGCGTGTGCGGCGGAGGTCTTGTCCGTGTTGCACGCAATTGCAAGCAGCCTACCGTACCGCTGCGGCAACCACCAACTCAACGTTCGCTTCAACGAGGCGCGACGCGGCATCCAGATGGTCAACCAAGGTCGGCTTTGGGCCGCCAATTCAGAACGCCGAGATGGGAGGAGGCTACAGCTCGAGTTCTCCGGAAGCCACACGTGCCTCTCCATCCACGATAACAGTTATTGATCCATTTTCGCCTGCTTTGCCGTCGGCACCTGATGCCCCAGAAGCACCTTGCGTTCCGGGACTACCATTGCGCGCCGTTTGACGGCAGAGGCCCGGCGCTGACCCGCGAGCGCCAGGTTCACCTCTTTGTCCCGGAGTCCCCGGACTGCCTGCGTTACCTGGCGATCCTCCCGCTGACACTGCGAGAATTCCACTGTCATCGGACAAAGGCTCAGCTATTACAACCTTGATTTCTCCACCGTTTCCACCGGAGCCACCATTTCCAGCATCCCCTGCGCGACCCCCGTTCGCACCATTGCCGCCACTCTGTGGCCCTCTTCGACAGTCAAAAGCGCCACTGGCGCCACTGTTTCCATTTGCGCCATTGCCGCCTCGACCGCCATCGCCACCATCACCGCCATTGCCACCTGCCATGCCGGAGTTATCAACTGTCAGGTGACCGATCAGTCTTTGTGCAATAATGCTGACACTTCCAGCGTTTGAACCTGTCCTCCCATCCGATCCTCTTGTTCCGTTTCCACCAGCACTTCCGTTCGCGCCATTTGTGGCCCCATGTCGGCCGTTGTTGCCGCTGTCGCCGCTCTGTGCGTTTGCGGTCGAAAACTCACTGGCAAAAGACCTCACGATTCCTTCTTCTGATCGAATTGTATGTGCCACTAATTCTATGGGTACGCCGTTTGTTTCGAGCGTGCCCGTGAGAATTACTTCCTGCCCAGAAAAATCATATACTCTGGTCCCAGAACGCTCTGTGAAACTAGTCTGGTTGAGCACCGTTGAATTTAACACGGTCACACTTGCATTGGTGGACCGGCTCTGCTGGTAGGCGTCGCTTATCGTAAACTCGAGGCGATGTTGACCCGGCTCGTTCGAAGAAAATGCGAATGTTCTGCCGGAACCGGAGCTAGTATTGCCTGATGGCGCTACTGAGTTCCAAGACGGTGCCAGTTGATCGGCCTGTGGCCGACCCACGGCGATAACTATCTCATTAGGTGACACCGTATGGCGCTCGAGTTCTACTCTCGGCGACGGTATCGGCGCGGGAGATACTGACAATAAGATTGAAGCCTCATCTCTTTGTTCAAATTGATCCAGGAGTTCCAAAAAAACGGTGTACTCACCTGGAGCAGAAGGTCGAAAACTTAACGTACTGTCGCTTCCCAGTTCACGCGTTAAAGACGGCGTTTGAACTCGCCAGTTGAGTGTTGGACCGCCAGTCGCAGCTTGTTCGAACTGAGAACCACTAGCTGTGGCCCTAAATGTCTCGCCTAATGTGATATCGGTTGAACTTTGGGCCCTTATGCGTGCTTCCGGTTCAATTGGTTCTTCAACCGTCACCAGCCAAGTCTGTGACGCAACCGCATCATTTAGGCCTAGTCCGTTTCCTTGATCTCTAGCTTCGACTTCAACAATGAAGCGACCTTTGGAGGTTGGTCGGAACTCAACATTCAAAGCTTTTCCAAGCGGAACGCGATCTGTACCGTCTTCACGAGACACCGACCAACTTACATCTATATTGTCGCTACCCCAATCGTCTTCCGGGGGGGTCACCCTAAGCCGCAGAACCTCTGGCACTGGTCCCAGCAGAATTCTCTGGCCTGCGCGGTCAGCCAGTCGATCAGATTGTACTACGGCTATTGTCGATACTGTGGGAGGGGAGTTCGCGAAAAAACCACCGGACCAAGCCAGTATCGCTGAAAACAATGCGAGGAGAACAGCTCCAATCACCGCGAGGAAGGAAATCTTCGAATCGGAATTCATTTAGCTACTCCAATAAATTTGGGTCCGTCAGTCTTAGATCATGATCGCGTTCAAATCTTCAAATGTCTGGTTCTACATTAGACGAGCAACCCTACTTCCAAAAGGCACTAGGGCAATACTCATTGGCATATCAGATAGTTTTTCCGATGCCGCGAACGGCCGCTTTGCGGGCTGCAAGTGCAGCATTCGATGGGGGTGCCGCCAGTCTGCTTTGGGCCGCAAGCTCCTCCGTTAAGGATGCAATCGAGCGTCAGTCCAGCGCGTCTTATTTGTAGATCAATTGTTTACCACAAAGGGCGACAGGCTCCTCTCAAATTCCTCCATAAACTCCAGCGTGATCAAGGACGGCGTCTTGTGAACCGGCCGAACAAGGGAAAGCTGGTGTGGAACCTGAGGTTGGAATGGGCGGAAGTCGATGCCTTGGTCGACATATTTCACCGCATCCAGTTCGCTCACGATTGAGACGCCAACACCACGACACGTCAGTTCGCATGCGGCAGTAAACTGGCGTACTTCGATAAGCGACTGAAGCTCTACGTGGTCGTCCTGGAATTTCCGTTCGAGGTGTTGGAAAAAGGTGCTGTCTTTCCGCGGATGAATGATGCGTTCCTGTACCAGGTCTCGCGGTCGGATCTTTTCGAGGCGGTTCAGGCTATGTCCAACCGGAAAGATGCAGACAGTGCGCACATCAATGTCCGTCCGATCGACGGCAGGATGCCCAAAAAAGCCGTCAGTGATCCCAAAATCGTATTGCTCGTTGATCATCCACTCAAGGATGCGTTCGGGGCGATCTGGCTCAATCGTCAGCGAGACACCAGGGCGGTCCTTTAGGAAGTTTGAGATGACCGCTGGAAGGTGGCTGGTCGCAAATCCAGGCAAACAGGCGATCCGCAGATGCCCTGCCTTGCGTTTGGTGATGTTCGCCGAGGAGTCCGAGATTTTGCGCATCAACTCAAGCACCCGGCGAATGTCGGGTTCCAGCAATCGCACCTCTTGGGACGGAACCAGCTGGTTGTCGCGTTTGTCGAAAAGCTGGAAATCAAACTCCTTGCCGAGATCAGACAGCAATCGGCTGGTTGCGGGTTGGCTGATCCCGAGGTCTGCCGCAGCTCCTGTCACAGAACCGTTGCTTATGACCGCGATAAGGGCTTCGAGTTGGCGGATACGCGGGGTTCGAGGTCGTGACATTTGCAAGCACCAGTTTGGGATGATCGGCTTATAACATCATGTTATGCGAATTAGGCAAGCGGTGTGCTTGCATTATGTTCCCGCGAGTCTAAGGTCGAAGTCTCCGTTGAAATGTCGCCACTTGAAGAAGCCTACGGATGAAAATCGCATCGTGTTCGATGCCAGGGAGGAAAATATGAAAAGACATTTGTTTGGCGCTGTTGCCGCCACCACTATTCTGTCACCGATTGCTGCGTTGGCCCAGACCGAAGTACAGTTTTGGCACGCATTTACTGGCCGCTTGGGCGAGTTGGTTGCCGCACAAGTTGATCAGTTCAACGGCAGTCAGTCCGACTATGTCGTCGTGCAAAGCCATAAAGGGAATTATTCCGAGACACTAAACGCCGGGATCGCCGCGTTCCGCGCGCAGGAGCAGCCGCACATCCTGATGGTGTTTGAAGTGGGTACAGCCACGATGATGGCTGCCCAGGGCGCTGTTCGTCCAGTTTACGAAGTTATGGCAGAAAGCGGCGCGACGTTTGACCCAGATGCCTATATCGGCGCTGTGAAGGGTTATTACACCACCACTGATGGCGACATG
The DNA here is from genome assembly GCA_937919225.1 of uncultured Parvularcula sp. Taxonomy (GTDB): domain Bacteria; phylum Pseudomonadota; class Alphaproteobacteria; order Caulobacterales; family Parvularculaceae; genus Parvularcula. Next base: position 1,131 of record CALFRH010000252.1, on the reverse strand, counting down.
CTGTCGTTGCCCTTCAATTCTTCCACGCCTGTTTTGTGGGTGAACCGCGATGCGTTTGAAGCTGCGGGCGTTGATCCGGACATGGACCTGTCCACATGGGAGAATGTCGGTGGTGCATTGGAAGCGCTGAAAGCTGGGGGATCGGAGTGCCCGTTGGTGACTGCTTGGCAAAGCTGGATCCACCTCGAGAACTTCTCGGCCTATCATGACGTGCCGTTTGCCAGCCAGGACAACGGCTTTGCTGGTCTCGACACCGAGCTGATGCTGAACGGTGACGCGCAGATAGCGCACCTGACCGCAATGCAGGAATGGGCGCAGGACGGTAAGTTCATCTACACTGGTCGCCGGAATGAGGGCGGTGCGAACTTCCGCGCTGGCGAATGCGCGCTGTTCACCGAAAGCTCTGCTGGCTATGCCGGGATCAAGGCTGAGGCAGAGTTCAACTTTGATGTGCGTCCGCTGCCATATTGGGAGTCTGTCGCCGATGAGCCGCAGAACACCATCATTGGTGGCGCGTCCCTTTGGGTGATGGCGGGTCATGAGGCCGCAGAATATGCCGGTGTTGGCGAATTCTTGGCGTTTCTGTCATCCTCTGACGTTCAGGCGCAGTGGCACCAGGACACAGGCTATCTGCCGATCACGGCTGAGGCTGGCGAGGCCACTGCCGCCGCCGGGTTCTATGACGAAAACCCAGGCACTGACGTGGCTGTTGTTCAAATGACCATGAATGAGCCAACCGCGAATTCCAAAGGTCTGCGCCTTGGATCCTTCGATCAGATCCGTGGGATCATCGACGAAGAGCTGGAAGCAATCTGGTCCGGTGACAAGACACCGCAAGAGGCCATGGATAGCGCCAAGGCACGCGGCGACGCGCTGCTGCGCCGTTTTGAACAAGCAAACGGCTAACCAAACTGACGCGGGCCTCTCGGGGCCCGCGTTTGCCTTGGGGGTGGAGAATGGAAAAGCGCGTCACATTCAAAGGATGGCTTTTGCCGATCTTGCTGATCGCGCCACAGGTGCTGATTTCAGCAGTCTTCTTTTTCTACCCCGCGGCGCAGGCGATTTGGCAATCGCTGTTCATTCCTGACCCTTTTGGCCTGTCGTCCCAATTCTTGGGGCTGGGCAACTTTG
>CALFRH010000251.1 GCA_937919225.1 uncultured Parvularcula sp. | reverse complement strand
CCCCCCGCCAAGAGCCAGGGCGTGGCCCCGTCATAAGCGCCAAGGACAGACCAGTCGAACACCGCCCCATGCCCCCCTTGAGCCTTTTCCCCCTTTGGTGGTTTCGCATCAAAAAGGAAAAAGTCGGCAGGGACTTGGGCAAGACGCTTCAGGTCATCCGGTGTCGAAATGCCTCGCGCCACCCAGATTTGTGGCGCCACCAAGGGTCCGCCAAGGGCATCTTTAACGGCAGCGATCTGATCTCCGGTCTCGTTGCCGTGGAGTTGGATCACATCAAGCCTAAGGGCGAGGGCCCTCTTTTTGATCTCGTCAGGTTCGATCTGGGAAAAAAGGCCCACCGTCGTCAGATCTAATGATTTCGCCTGGGCGATAAGGCCCGGCGCCTCTTCATCGGTCACAAATCTCGGTGAGGCCGAAATAAAGTTGAAGCCCACATAATCGGCCCCAGCCTCCGCCACCGCCGCGATGGTATCTTCCGTACGGAGCCCACAGATTTTGATATGCATTTCAGAGCCTCGTCACCCTCTAAGATGGTCTCGGTCGCGGTGGTTTTTCCTTTGTCCCGCTCACCCGCACAAAGGTGGGGGTCTGCAATCCCAAGCGCCGTCAAAATGATAAGCAGATCCCGCCTACGCGGGGATGAGCGGCCGTCAAGAGAACCGCTTGAAACGAAAGGCCTACCGCCGGAGCGCCACCGCTTTACCCGCCGACGGAGATGGGGAGGTTCCCGCCAAATCCAGCTCGGTTTTCAACCGCTTGATCTCCCGCTTTCGCTCACGGGCCTTTTGCCGAAGCGACCCATCGCTCATCCACATGGCAAAAAGGCCGAGAAAGAAGCCCACGAACAGGGTGATCGCAGGCAAGACAAACATGGGCATCGGCCCCACAAAAAGAGCCGGACTATCGGTAGAGATCGGATCAAAGCTGATCACCACTGGCTGGCGATTGGCGACGAAAAACACGACCAACGCCAACCCTAAAAGGCCCAACAAAGCTGTCGACAACAGTTTACGCATGGGGAGGGACTATCGTGTTTCTACCGCCCGGACCAGGGGTCAAAGTCCCTCACCCTGCCTTATTCGGCGGCCAGCGCGGAGGGCTCTGGACGATTGAGGCGCTCGCGCATTTCTTTGCCCGCTTTGAAGAAGGGGGTCCATTTCTCCTCAATGTTCACCGCTTCACCGGTACGGGGATTACGGCCCACCCGGGCTTCGCGATGCTTAACAGAGAACGCCCCAAAACCTCTCAATTCAACGCGGTCCCCCTCCGCCATCGCCTCGGAGATGGTGTCAAAAATCGTCGCGACGATTTTTTCCACGTCTTTGACAAACAGATGTGGGTTTTCTTCGGCCAAACGCTGCACAAGTTCCGACTTGATCATACCCCGCAATCCTTTCGCCACCGCCCGTAAAGAATTGGAAATTAACCAATCTTTACGCGTTGCGCTAGCGATGTCGGCAGCTTTTGTCGAACCTTTTGAGTAATCCCGAACAATATTTGCGAAAGATCGCCATTATATGACCCCATCAGAGACAAAAGGCCCTCCTCATTCTTCGGCGCCTGAGTTGCAGGGACCAGACCCATCCGCCACATAAGGCCCTCGAATTGGGACGATGTTGAACCATGGACACAGTGAGTTTCGGCGACCGCACCGTCGCGGCAGAGGACAAAGAAGAGCTGGTGAAGGCCGTCTTCGATTCTGTTGCCCCGGCCTATGACCTCATGAACGATTTGATGTCGGGCGGTCTCCACCGGGTGTGGAAGTCAGTCCTCCTCGATCGGCTCGCGCCCCAGCCGGGGCAAACCCTTCTCGATGTCGCCGGCGGCACCGGGGACATTGCCCGGGGGTTCTTAAAACGCGCTAGCGAACGACCACCCCGCGATCGGGCGCCCGCGAAGGCCATTATCTGCGATATTAATCACGCCATGATGGTCGCCGGTCAGGCGACCCACCAAGAGGGAGGAGGCGATGGGCAGCTCACCGCCGTCTGCGGCAATGCCGAAGCCCTGCCCCTACCCAACAATTCGGTTGATCGGTACACGATTGGCTTTGGCATTCGGAATGTCACCCACCGGGACCGCGCCCTGAAAGAGGCGTACCGGGTCTTAAAACCCGGCGGGCGGTTCATGTGCCTTGAATTCTCACGGCCCGTCACCGACGGGTTTGAAGAATTGTACAGGGCCTATTCAGATCATGTGATCCCCACCATGGGTGGTCTCGTTACCGGCGACCGGGACAGTTATCATTATCTTGTGGAAAGCATTAAACGCTTCCCCCCCCAGGACGCCTTCCAATTAGAGGTGGAGGCGGCTGGTTTCGTCCGTACCGGGTATGAGAACCTTACCGGCGGCGTTGTCGCCCTGCATGGGGGGTGGAAAATCTAGTGCTTCGGAGCCTTATCGATTGCGGACGGCTCTTGCGGGCGGGGTGGGTCCTCGCCCGATATGACGCGCTGGTGCCCAAAGAGTTCGCGCCAATGGCCCCCGGGCCCTTGCGCCTTTTGGGCAACATCACCCGCATTGGCGCCCGGGGAAAGGGTCTACGGCCCGGCCAACGGCTCGCCAAAGCCCTAAGCGGTGAAGGCCCGGCTTACGTCAAATTCGGCCAGCTCCTGGCCACCCGCCCTGATATTATCGGCTTTGAAATGGCTGCGGACCTCGGGGAGCTTCAGGATCGGATGAAGCCTTTTTCCACGGATGCCGCCAAGAAGGAGATTCAAAAGGCCCTAGGAGCGCCGGTGGACACGCTGTTCACAGAGTTCTCTGACCCTATCGCCGCCGCATCTGTGGCCCAGGTGCATAAAGCCATCCTGCCATCAGGGCAGAAGGTAGCGGTGAAAGTCCTCCGTCCCGGGATTGAACGAAAAGCGCAGCGGGAGTTTCGGGCCTTCCTCCTCGGGGCGAATATGCTGCAAAGCACGTTTAAGTCCATCAAACGCATGGAGCCGGTGAAGTTCATCGAGACCCTGCGCGAGGCCGCCGCCGTAGAATTGGATTTGCGCATTGAGGCGGGGGCCGCCTCGGAACTCAAAGACAATCTCAAAGACGATCCCGAAACCCGCATTCCAGAGATCGTCTGGGAACGCTCCTCCCGCCGGGTGCTGACTATTGAATGGGTGGACGGCGTTCGCATGGCCGACAGTAAGGCGCTCGACGCGATGGGTGTCGACCGCCCGGCCTTGGCTCGAAAAGTCATGCGCAGCTTTCTATGGCAGGCCTTTGAGAAAGGCTTCTTCCACGCGGACATGCACCTGGCGTACTAGTTCGTCTATCAAGAGCGGCGCCTGGTCTTTATCGATTTTGGGATTATGGGCCGCCTTGATGAACGCTCCCGCCGGGTGTTCGCTGAAATCCTCTACGGGTTTATCCGGCGGGACTATTATGCGGCGGCCAAGGCGCACTTTGATGCGGGCTATGTCCCCTCTCACTATTCCGTGGACGCCTTTGCCACCGCCCTCCGCTCAGTCGGTGAGCCTATCTTTGGCCGCGATGCCAATAAGATGGACATGTCCAAAGTCTTACAGCAACTTTTTGACGTCACTGACGTCTTTGACATGCACCTGCGGCCCGAACTCGTCCTCCTCCAACGCACCATGGTGGTGGTGGAGGGGGTCGCCCGGATCATCGATCCGCAAATCAATCTGTGGGAAACCGCTGAGCCCGTGGTCAGAGACTATATCGCTAAACGGGTCGGCCCCCGCGCTCTTTTAGACCAGGCCAAGCAAAACGCGGATGCCGCACGCTCCTTGTTTGAGGCCTTCCCCCAATTCGCCGAAGCCGCCGAGCAGGCCGCGCAACAATTACTGGATGGGGGTATCACCCTCTCCGATGACACAGTGGATCGCCTTGCTGAGGCCATTCGTGGTAAGCGGCGCCGAGACAAGAAAGGGCAGCCCGCTACGTGATAGCAATTGCTCTAAAAAAACAGAATGTAAGCGGTGCATCTTTTCCTCGTGCTTCGAGACGCCCCGTCCATTGGACAGGGCTCCTCAGCATGAGGAAAAGGATTAGGAATAGCTGTCTATGATGCCCTCGTCCTGAGGAGCCACCTCAGGTGGCGTCTCGAAGGACGGGGGCATTATCGATTGTAGGCAGCAGTTAGAAAGGTAAGAACCGTGCAGGGAAAATCAGTCCTTCTCATCATTGGTGGTGGCATTGCGGCGTTCAAGGCGCTGTTGCTCGCCCGTCTGTTGGGACAAGCGGGGGTCAAGGTCACCTCTATCCTCACGAGGGGTGGATCGGAGTTCATTACCCCCCTGTCGGTGGCAGGGCTGACAAAGCAAAAGTGCTACACGGACCTATTCGACCTCACCGACGAAGCGGAAATGGGTCATATTGAGCTGAGCCGCGCGGCGGACCTTGTTGTCTGCGCCCCCGCCACGGCGGACCTGTTGGGGAAAGTGGCAAATGGTCTCGCCGACGATCTCGCATCCACCGTCCTTCTGGCCACCGACAAAAAGGTGTTGTTCGCCCCAGCCATGAATGTCCGCATGTGGACCCACCCTTCCGTGCAGCGCAATGTTCGGCAATTGAAAGAAGATGGCGCCCTGTTTGTAGGACCCACCGAGGGGGAAATGGCCTGCGGGGAATTTGGCCCGGGGCGCCTATCGGATCCTGAAAATATTGTGCGAGCTATTAATGACGCCCTGTCGCGGGACACAACATTGCCCGTGGCGGCGGCCAGTAGCCTCGCCCCCAGCGGCGCTATGGCGGGCAAGCATGTCCTGGTCACCGCAGGGCCCACCAAAGAACCCCTGGACCCCGTTCGCTATATTGCCAACAGATCCTCGGGCAAGCAGGGCTACGCCATTGCCGAAGCCTGCGCCGGCATGGGCGCGCGGGTGACCCTTGTTTCCGGGCCCACCCATCTGCCCTCCCCCGTGGGGGTGGATACCATCCGAGTAGAGACGGCAAGACAAATGATGACCGCCTGCGAAGAGGCCCTACCCGCGGATGCTGCCATTATGTGTGCTGCCGTATCAGATTACCGGCCCGATATAGAAACTGAACACAAGATCAAGAAAGAGCGCGGCGGCCTGACGGCCATTGGCCTTGCGGAAAACCCCGACATTCTCCGCACTGTCGCCCAGCTTGAGCTTGGCCGCCCCAAATTGGTCGTCGGCTTTGCGGCGGAGACGGATGATGTGGTCAGTCACGCCGAAGTTAAACGCCGACGGAAGGGCTGCGACTGGATCGTTGCCAATGACGTGTCCCCAGGGACCGAGGCCATGGGCGGCGACAATAATAGCGTCATTCTCTTAAGCGATGATGGCGAAGAAGTGTGGGATCATATGCCGAAAGCCGCGGTGGCACGGCGTTTGGCAGAACGGGTCGCCGAAGTAATTGGGTGAGACAGCTTAGGGCGTCTCCGCCGCGCTCACCCCATCATTCGCAACACGAAGAAGAAATTTCGATAGACCTTCATCATTCCGCACAGGTGCAGAATATGGGCTACGTCCCGCGGACGCGTCGGGGTGGCGATCAAAAAGAGCTTCCTCAACCAACTAACAATAGGAGCAGCTATTGTTCCCCACGGTCCGATGGATCCGTGGGGTTCATTGGACGAAAGTACGCTTAAGACCTATAGACCCCACGCATAAAGCGTGGGGAACGGATAGGTTGAACCATCTCAGATAGATCCGGGACGACAACCCGCTACTCGCCCACCCTTACGGTGCTAATCCCTGCTTCCGCTAAATAGTCCTGCACGGAGCGTTCGCCACCAAGGTGCCCGGCGCCTACGGCTATAAAGATTGTGCCCGGCTCATCAGCCATGACTTTCGCAATCTCAGCCGCCCATTTCTCATTGCGATCATAAAGAAGCACATCCGCCACTTCAGGCGCAGCGGAGACACCAGCACTGATCATGTCGGCGAGTTTCTCGTTCTCGCCCTGATACCATGCCCCCACAAGGTCAGCGAAATACCCTTCGACATTTTTAAGGTCCGGCATACCGTCGAGGAACACTTTCGCCTGGGCCTCGTCATCGGCACTGGCCAGCATCTCTAATTGCTCAGACACGGTTTCGAAAAAGCGCAGGGCCTTACCCTCTTCCATCGCGCGCTTACCCAGGATCATCTCGACCCCCCCTTCGGCGGAACCGCCAATGCTCTGCAACGCCACCTGGGCAGTTTGAATGCCGGCAAGCCAGGGGCGCATATTCTGGAAGGTTTCGATGCTCATCCCAAACCCGCCAATGGCCTCATTGATGGTCACCTGTTCATCGCCGGAGTAATAGTCAGCAAGCTTCTTCCCCTGCTGATCAAAACCCAAGGACATGATGAGAGGGGCGGCAGCTTGTGCGGCATCGGGTGAGAGAATATCCGCCTCGAAATAAACTGTCTCCGCCTCGGCCCAGGCGCCTTCAAATGTCTCATTCTTCCACTGAATATTCGGGTTCAGAATGTGTACTGTACCCATCATATAGACGGTCGTATCCTCATCCATTGCCTTCCAGATAATCACCTGGGAAGGCCCTTTCGTGGCCTCCATCAGCGTAGATTGAGGTGCCTCGCCCGCAGGGGGCAGGGCCCAGGCAGCGGAGCCAATACTCAACAGCGCCGCAGCGCAGACGGACAATAGCGACTTCATCGGAGGAGACGTCCTTCCCTAACGCGAATACCGATAGCTAGCACAATTTTACGCAGCCGTATCTGATCCGTAGGTCATTTCTAAGAATACATCTTCAAGATCCGCCTCGACGGTGGAGAGGTCCTTTACCCGCACGCCGGCCTCGTAAAGAGCGCTCAAAATATCCCCTACCCGGGTCTGGCTAGGGCGATAATCCACATAGAGCGCGCCGGCTTTCACCGTGACCTTGGTATCCGGCCCTAATGTGGGCGCGGTCTCAGCTGGCACATCGGGCACCACCATAAGGGTTTTTCGATCAAGGCTTGCGATCAACTCATCCTTGGCCTGGACGGTTTTCACCTCGCCATGGTGGATGATGCCAATCGTATCACACAGCTCTTGGGCCTCTTCGAGATAGTGGGTGGTGAGAATGACCGTCACCCCCCGGTCGTGGAGGGCCATGACCTGCTCCCACAATTGTTTACGCAACTCGATATCCACCCCGGCGGTGGGCTCATCGAGAATAAGAACAGGCGGATCATGCACCATGGCTTTGGCCACCAAAAGGCGGCGCTTCATGCCGCCAGACAACATCCGGACATAGGCGTCCGCTTTGTCTTCAAGCCCCAAGGAGCGAAGAATCTCCATCGTCCGGCGCTTCTCCGGCGGCACACCATAAAGCCCTGCCTGGATCTCAAGCCCCTCTTTCGGCGTGAAGAACACATCAGTTGCGATCTCTTGGGGCACCACCCCAAGGGACGCCCGCGCCTGGCGAGGGTTTTTGTCGATATCGAACCCCCAGATGGACACCTCGCCCGCGCTTTTGACCACAAGACCCGCAAGGATATTGATAAATGTCGACTTGCCCGCGCCATTCGGGCCAAGAAGGCCAAAGACCGACCCGCGAGGGATCGTTAAATCGATCCCCTTTAGCGCCTCTTTTGGGGCCTGCTTTTTATTGCCTGCGTAGACTTTACGCACGCCCTTCGCGACGATGGCAGCATCAACACTAGCGGGGGATGAGGTACGGGGCATGACGCCTATGTCGGCGTGACACCGCGGCCCGTCAACCACGGGTGGGGCACTTCCTCTAACGCCCCTTGAAAAATGCGCAAACGCTGGGCAGACGAACAGGGTCTTTTCCGCCTCCAAAGGTGATTACTATGGACCTTCCCGCTTTGCCCGTCCGCCCGCTACAAGAGATTCTGGATGAAGCCGTTTCCCGCGAGGAGGCGATGGAAATCGTCTTCACCGACCAGCGGCGTGTCGCCTGCACCGGCGGCGGCGCTCTTGGCCACCCAAAGGTCTACTACACAATCGGTGAAAAGGGGTATGCGGAGTGCATGTATTGCGACCGCCTTTATGTCTTTGATCCCTCGAAAGCAGGGCAGGTGATTGAAGGCGGCCATGGGGATAAGCCATTATTAGGGTAGACTTTTCGTCGCCCGTCCCTTCCCTTGCCAACCGCCTCATGCCGCCCCATGTTATGCTTACCTGAAGCAACTGAAAGGAGGTGGTCCGATGTCGAGTCAGATTATGCGTCGTCGGGACGAGTTATGTGGGTGTGGCGCAAATGGGGAGCAGTCTCTCCACTAACCCCTCCTACTTCTCATTATAAATGATTACCCGTCCGGCGACGGGTCTGGCGAGGCCGCTTTCTCCGCAAGGAGAGAGCGGCCTTTCTTCTTTTTGGAGCGTCGCGCCAAAGGCGATAATCGGTTTTCGCTTTTCACGACGCTACAAATAAAAACTTCAGAGCAAACTGCTGATGCAGGTTCAACGCCGTTTGCTCTCGGATTAGTGATCGGATCGACCGCGATGTCATCTCGGCCGTCAGCCTATGGCGGAAACCGGGATGGCAGTCAGATCAAAAAAATGGCTCACCTCACCCCACAAGGCTCGAAAACAGGGCCTTCTTCGCAGGGTACAGATCCCGGGCAGCATAGCGATCCACAATGGTTTGGCGGGCAGCATTGCGCAGCTCATCATACTCTGCCCGCATCGAAAGCGCATGCTCAAGATCGTCCGCGACCCGATCCGCGTCCTTAAAATCCGTCAACATCCCATTTTGCCCATTGGTCATCACCTCCCGCACCGGCGCGGTGTCAGACCCCAAAATGAGGCAGCCTGTGCTCATCGCTTCCATCATGGACCAGCTGAGAACAAAGGGAACCGTGAAATAGATGTGAACGGAAGAAATTTGCAATACCTTCTTATAGGTCGGACGCGGCACAAGACCGGTGAAGGTGATCCGCGACATGTCAAGGTCCAAATCCTCAAGCGCAGCTTCTTTGTAAGTTTTGCCTGACTTCAACGGCTTTCCATAAGCGGTGCGATCCTCCCCCACAATAATGGCACGCAAGTTTGGTCGCCGCTTTTGTACCGTCGCTAGGGCCTGCATGAATTCAGGGAAACCGCGATAGGGTTCCATCCCGCGGGCGACATAGGTGACAATTTCATCACCTTTATGGAACGTCTGATCGTCAAACTGGACCGGGCCAGGATCACCAGGCGCGTAAAAACCTGTATCGATCCCATCATGCATCACCCGAAGTTTTGACGAAAAAAGATCCGGGAACTGCGATGCCTGATAGCGCGTCGGCACGATACCAAGGTCGCAGGTGATAAGGTCGGCAACAATCGGACTGTTCCGGATACGCTCCCGCGCGCCCTCCATCGCAGGTCGGCCGGGGCCATTCATGAAGACGATATCGTCAGCCTCTCCCCGATAATACCATTCAAAGTATCCCACATAGGCCGCGTCCGGCCACACATCTTTCATAAAAAGACCGGGGCCCCAACCAGAATGGGCGACAATGATATCCGGGGTATACCCCTTTTCATGGGTCAGGTGCTGCGCCACCTCTAGTGCAGAAGTGCCGGTCACCACTGCCTTCCCCGTTGAAGCCAAGAAGGGGTGCCGGATCTTATGTTCTTCTTTCACGTCACGGTCGCGATAAACCACCGCATTGATGCCGTCTGCCTTGGCCCCTGTTCGCTGGGTCATGAAGGTGACATCCCATCCGTCTCGGGACAAATATTGACCGATAGCACCGAACTGTGCAGGGAAGTTATTGTGTAAGAAAAGTATGCGCACCCGCGCTCTCCCAACTCCGTATGGATACTGCCTGCCCCTTCGTCAGCCCAAAACCTCTATCCATAAACGCCTCTACGACTGACCATTGAGCGGTAATTTCCTTATCTAAGTCAAGAGACTAGGCGACAGACTCATTCGCTAAAGCGAGCAGCGCTTGGCCGTACGCACTTTTCGAAAGGGGTTTGGCAAGCTGGATCAGCGTATCCCGGTCGATGAACCCTTTATTGAACGCGATCTCCTCCGGTGAGGCCACAAGCAGGCCCTGCCGCTCTTGCACCGTTTGGATGTAGTTCGACGCCTGAAGCATGGACTCATGGGTGCCCGTATCAAGCCAAGCATAGCCGCGACCCAACTGCTCCACGTCGAGTGTTCCCTCTTCAAGGTAGATCATGTTGAGGTCAGTGATTTCAAGCTCCCCTCGGGAGGACGGTTTGACGGTCTTGGCCTTCTCCACCACGCTGTTGTCGTAAAAATAAAGGCCGGTCACCGCCCAATGAGATTTGGGCTTGGCCGGTTTTTCTTCAATGGTTTCTGCCACCCCATTGGCATCGAAAGAAACCACCCCGTACCGCTCAGGATCGTGAACATAATAGCCAAAAACGCGAGCGCCTTTGTCGATGGCCGCAGCGCGGGTCACCTTCTCCTGTAGGCCGGAGCCATAAAAGATATTATCCCCCAACACGAGGGCCGCAGGCGCGCCGTCAAGGAACTCTTCACCCAGCAGGAACGCCTGAGCAAGACCATCCGGCGAGGGCTGCACCACATAGTCAAGATTGATGCCCCATTGCGCCCCGTTACCCAAAAGGGTCTTAAACCGCTCTTGCTCCTCAGGCGTTGTAATAAGGAGAATATCCTTGATCCCCGCCAGCATTAGCACCGACAGCGGATAGTAAATCATCGGCTTGTCATAGATGGGCAATAATTGTTTGGAGACAGACATCGTAAGCGGGTAAAGCCGTGTCCCTGACCCCCCTGCAAGAATGATCCCTTTCATAGCTTACGCCTTTTCGCTTTTAAGGATGGCGGCAACGGTGTCAGCGACCGGCGTCGCCCAATCGGGCCGCGAGACCCCTTCAATTCTGTCGATCTTGTTGCAATCTAGCACCGAAAATCCTGGCCGCTTTGCCGGCGTTGGGTACTCAGAGGTCGGAATAGGTGTGAGATCCACTTTAGTGCCCGTCTGCTGTTCCAGCGCCTTAAAGATCTCGGCTGCGAACCCGTACCAACTGGTCTGCCCCGCTGCGGTCAGATGGTAAAGTCCAGGTGCGGCCGCTCCTTGCCCGGAGAGTTGTTGGCTGAGAAGGGTCAAGGTCGCGCGGGCAATATCGTCCGCATGGGTGGGGGTGCCTATTTGATCATCCACAACATTAAGGGCACCGCGATCGCGCCCCACCCGGACCATTGTTTTAAGAAAATTGTTTCCCGTAGCGCCATAAACCCATGCTGTCCGCAACACCGTGCCACGGGATGCTGCCAGTACTGCTGTCTCGCCCACCCGTTTCGACAGGCCGTAAACCCCGAGTGGTGCTGTATCAGCCTCGGTGGAAAATGGCGTTTCGCCCTTGCCGGAGAAAACATAGTCCGTCGAATAATGAATGAGGGGACGATCATGTCCCGCAAGGGCGGCCAGCCAAGTTGGCGCAGTGGCATTCACCAAAAAGGCGCGTTCCACCTCCGCTTCTGCCTTGTCCACTGCGGTGTAGGCGGCCGCGTTAATGATCGGTGTGCCGGGATGGTCGGATATGAGCTGCTTCAGCGCCCCTAAAGAGGTGATGTCTACCTCAGCGGAACCAAAACCGAGAGGCGCAAACCCAGCGGCAGGAGCAAGAGTAGTGAGCGCTTGGCCCACTTGGCCGCCCGCCCCCAGAATGATGACATCACTCACCATGGCGCTAGAGGGTCCCTAACCGCTCACCCTGATAGGTGCCGGCGCGAATAGCATCCCACCAATCAGTGTTCGCCAAATACCACTCCACCGTTTGCTGAAGGCCCTCTTCAAAGCCCAATGACGGCTCCCAGCCCAAGTCGATTTTAATCCGACTACAATCAATCGCATATCGCGCATCGTGACCAGGACGGTCCTGCACATAGGTGATAAGATCTTCTGCTTTCGCAACCGCACCCTTGCCCGTTGCATCAACGGCAGCGCAAATCGCCTTTACCACATCGATATTTTGACGTTCCGCATTACCGCCAACATTATAGGTGGTTCCCGGCGCAGCTTTCTCCGACACCAAAATCAAGGCATCGGCATGGTCATAGACATAAAGCCAATCGCGCACATTCTCGCCATTGCCATAAACCGGTAGCGGCTTGCCATCCAATGCATTTAAGATCATCAGAGGAATGAGCTTTTCAGGGAACTGATAGGGACCATAATTGTTTGAACAATTGGTGGTCACCACCGGCATGCCATAGGTCTCGCCCCACGCCCGAACAAGATGGTCTGATCCCGCCTTGGACGCTGAGTAGGGTGAATTCGGCGCATAGCGGGTTTCTTCGGTAAAGAGGCCGGTCGGCCCTAAGGTGCCGAAGACTTCATCGGTCGAAATATGCTGGAACCGAAAGTCGTTACTCTCAGGCAAAGACTGCCAATAGGCCCGCGCCGCTTCGAGGAGGACGTACGTTCCGACGACATTGGTCTGCACAAAGGCCGCCGGTCCATCAATCGAGCGGTCCACATGGGACTCAGCGGCAAAATGCAGGAGGCGGTCGGGCTTATAGTCCTCAATCGTTTGATTGATGAACGTGGTATCGCAAATATCGCCGCGAACAAAACGGTAGCGGGGACTATCTTCGACCGACGCCAAGGACGCCAGATTACCCGCATAGGTCAACTTATCGAGGTTCAGGACGTCATGATCGGACTGCTCGATCAACCGCCGAACCACCGCTGACCCGATAAAGCCTGCTCCGCCTGTAATTAAGTACCGCATGTGATCCCCGATTTCTTGTCCTTAAGGAGCCTTCTGCCTATCGGTCCAGGCAGTGGCAATGGTAAGGTGCGTGCTCGTCGTAGACGAAAGGCGTGTCAAGGGCAGAGAAGGGCTCAGCCCCCTCGTCTTTCCCAGATAGGGACGGCTCCACATCTAACGTCGCCCAAGCCACCTTAAGGTCCTCATCGGACCATAGCACCGCCCCTTCACGGTTGGGGTCATAAAGACGATCCACTTTATAAAGAACGTGGGTCTCCGGGGTCAGAGTCTGATATCCGTGGGCAAAACCGTGGGGCACAAAGAGCTGTTTGCCATTTTCGGCACTCAGCTCGACAGCGACCGAGGCACCATAGGTGGGGGAGCCTTTTCGAATATCCACCGCAACATCGAGGATAGCCCCCGCCACCACTCGCAATAGCTTAGCCTGGGTCGATGGGCCATATTGAAAGTGAAGCCCACGGATCGTGTTGGGGGTCGCAGAAAAAGCATGATTGTCCTGGTTAAAGACAAATCCCTCGGCGAGAAGAGGCCAGTCGGCCTTATAGGTTTCGGAAAAGAAACCACGCTGGTCCCCAAACCGTTTCGGCGTTACCACCACCACATCCTCAATAGATGTTGGGTCAAAATGGCTCATCGTACGACACTCCCGCACCTGGACAATCAGCTGAGCCGTTACGTGCTTGACCAAAGTTAAACAAGCGGAGCGTTAAGTTACCCGCAAAACAGAAGGCACCAGCGCTTCCCCCTAGGGTGTGGTGATTGCTGAAGTTTCAAGGTACGGGCACTTCGCACATGCACCTATGTCCGCTATAGGCGCTAAATCGAGCGTTTGGCGTTCACCGTCTTAACCCTGGATAAAGAGACTTATCGCAGTCGCGGCAGGCTTACCTTCGCCGCTAGTAAGCATTTGGTCGTGATCTTGCATCAGAACGCTATCGCGGTATCGATACCCGCGGAAGGAGACGACCGACATGCGGTTTCAACTCGCGCCTGAGGACATTGTTGGCATCATTAAACGGCGCTTTTTTTGGGCGTTGGTGCCCGTCTTAGCGTTTGCAACCCTTGGTTTGTTTATCATTGATCGCCTACCGCCGGTCTACCAATCGACGGCACGCCTTATCGTGGAAGACCAGCAGATCAAGAACAGTTGGGTGCAGTCGGCGGTTGCTTCAGATGCGCAACAGCGCGTGGCGGCTGTGAGCGCCCGGGTGCGCGCTCGAGACAATCTCCTCCTCCTGGCCAATGAGTTAAATCTCTATCAAAACCAGGGCCTGAGTGCCCCCGCTCGCGCCACGAAGATGCAACGAAACGTCCTTATTTCATCGGAGAGGACCCGAACACGCGGGAATTCTAATTCAAGCGCGATTACCATCTCCATCGGCTTTAAGAGAAATGACCCCGGCGAGGCCCAGAAGGTGGCCAACCGGCTTCTCACTGCTTTTGTGAACCGAAGCATCGAGTTGCGGACAGAGATTGCCGACGACACCACCACTTTTTTGCGCGAAGAGGAAGAGAAAGTCCGGCGTGAGCTCGACCGCGTGATCGAAGGGATCAGCACCATCAAGCAGGGCAATCCACGGTCCCTGCCAGAGAACCGGCCCCTCTATGAGCGTGGTCTTGAGCGGGCCATCAGCACTCAAGCCCGGCTTGAGAACCAGCTCGAGCAAACCCACCAAGAGCTCCGTCTTCTGGAAATGCAAGCGCCGTTGATCTTGCAATCGAGTGCCGCTCTTTCCCCAGAGGAAGAAGATTTACGGCGCAAACGGCGGACGCTTGATGCATTAGAACGGGAATATACGGACACCTATCCCGACGTGGTCGCCATGCGTGAAGAAGTCTTAGCGCTAGAGCTCGACCTTGACCCAACCAGCTTCCGACGCCGCGCCACCGCAGAGGTCGCCACCATAAGTGGTCAGCTGGAAACGGAGGATCCAACATCTCGGACCTACGCCCGCCTCACCGAGAAAAAAGAGGATCTTGAGGGGAAAATAGCGAACTTGCCGGCTCAAACACGGAGCACTTCACTCTCAGAAATTCAGTATAATGCGCAATTATCAACTCTTCGGTCACGGATTGATGGGCTAGAACGCCAGCGTGAAGAAACCGTTGAGCAGATCGTCGATCTTGAGACTCGCCTCGCTTCAACTCCAGCGGTTGAGGGCCAGCTCTATCGCCTCGAGCAAGAAAAATCCCAACTCGAAGAGGACCTAGCGCGTATTCGTCGGAACCGCGGCGAAGCCGAACGGTCCGAGTCCCTTGAAGAACAAGCAAAAGCGGAACGTTTCTCCGTCCTCGAACAACCTATCCGCCCGGACGAGCCCATTAGCCCCGACAGGCCACGCTTAGCGATCCTAGCCCTCGGCGCCGCAGCAGGCCTTGCTGGCCTAATGGCGTTATTGCCGGAAATTTTGTTCGCGCGCGTGCGGGCCAAACACCATTTGGCAGAGATGTTTCCCAATGCGCGTATCGTCGAAGTGCCGCTTTTCAAGTCTAAACAAGCCCGCATCCCACAAATGGCGCATTTGGCGGTTGGAGCGGTCCTGACGCTGGGGTTTGGCGCTACCTTTGCGTGGATGGTGCTAGAGACCTTGGTTCGTCCAGCGATATAGATAAACCCACTATTCTCGCAGTCATAGATAAAGAGATCGGTATAGGTGCAACCATGAAAGAGTTTGAGCAAGCCCTACAGCGTGCCCGCTCATTAGTGAACGCGCCCGCCCCCGAACCATCCGCGCCGCCCGCCGACGGACCCCCGACCATTAAAGGGGTAACCGGCAGGCCATTCATGGCAGAGCCAAAACCAGAATTTACCGCCAACCCCGCTAGAGAGGCCACGTCCCTCCCCCTCCTGGATGCAGACATGGACCAATTCCGCGCCTCATTCGGCGCCGATAATCAAGGGGGTCGGAATATAGATGGCGCTTTTCGCTTATTACGGACACAAATCCTTGCCTCTATGAAAGATCGGCAGGGGCAAGTGCTTGGCATTACCTCAGCAGGCCCCGGTGCAGGAAAGAGCTTCACCGCCATTCATCTTGCAATGGCTTGCGCCCGGAGAAGTGAGCAACACGCCGTCCTCGCAGATTTCGATTTCCGCCGCCCCTCCATCGCCTCTTATTTGGCGGCCGTCGATTTCCCATCCTCCCTGGGATATTTCCGGGGTGATGGACCGCTTGATCAATTCCTGACACGGAATGAAGGAGGTAATCTTCGGTACCTTCTGACTGATCGTTCATCGGAGCTGAGTGCGGAATATCTAGCAAGCTCGAAAATGGACGCTGCCCTCACAGAGCTCACCGCAAGATCCAAAGACACGCTCGTTATTGCTGATCTGCCCCCCCTTATGGGATGTGACGACACCCTCGCGATCATGCCTAAGCTCGATGGGTTGGTGATCGTGGTCGCAGCGGGCGAAAGTAGTTTTGGCGATGTCGAGCAAGCCGTCGCTCAGGTACCGCCCGAAAAAGTTGTAGCAACCGTCCTCAACAAGGTGGATGGCACGTCGTCTACGTATGATTATTATTAGAACGTGTCCCCGTCGTATCGGGTGTTCTGGCCCCATCAATCCAATGCTATAGGGTCTTTGTCTTTCACGCGTGCGGGCACTTTTCTCTGATCCGATAGGATCGCCCGACACGGTTAAACAGGTTCTATTGGTCTTGGCGAGTGGCGGAAGAAGCGTTGAGACCGCCGACGCCGGATGAGGCCAGCGTCCCAGCCACCATCCGTCAGTATTAAGGTGAAAGCGCTGCCGCTATCATCAAGAGCGACAAACAAGCTTAAAGCGTCTGCCTACTCTAGAGCCGTTTCATTTCAATCGGAGTCATGAACGGCTCTAGCATTTTTGTTTTGAGCCCTTGAGCCTACTTTCTCCGTGACTATGATTGTTATGAAAGCGCTTTAATTGAGGAGAAGGCGCTTAGGCGTTGCCGACTTCCGGGGGACCATCTTGCTGCGATGCGGCGGCCTTTTGGCGTTCAGACAATTGCATCGCATACATGCCCCCAAAATCGAGGGGCTCAAGCATGAGGGGGAGCATGCCCCCGTCCCGGGTGGCCGAGGCCACGATCTGGCGCGCAAAGGGGAAAAGCAGCCGCGGTGCTTCAACCAGCAGGGCAGGTTCCAGCTGCGCCTCGGGCAAGTTCTGGATAAGAAACAGGCCCGCATAATTCGTCTCAACGACAAAAACCGTGTCATCGCCGCGCTTGCCAGTAGCACTACAGGAAAGTTCCACCTCATACTGATCATCGCCAAGCTTACGCGCATTGACATCCACCGCCACTTCCACATTTGGCGCTGGCAGGTCAGGGCGGAGCGAATTGGGCGAACCAGGGCTCTCGAAGGAAAGATCTTTCAAATATTGGTTCAGCACCCGCATCATGGGGGCGCCTTCAGGAGCACCAGCGGGATTTTGGGGGGTCTCAGACATGTAAGCGTCGATCCATCAATAAGCTTCTCGAAGGCTCGCGCGCTATCATGCGACGGCGGTCAGGGGCAAGCGTCTCGCTTCTTTTATACCGCCTATCTACGGGCGAATAATGGTCACCTGACCCTTGTCCATTGCCTGTTTGAGACGACTAAGGGCCATCCGCGCAATGGAATGGCGCACCGGGGGCACCAATAGCAAAAATCCAATCGCGTCCGTGACAAATCCCGGGGTCATCATCAGGGGTGCCGTCACCAAGAGGAAGACCCCATCCACCACCGGCTCTACCGGCGCTTTGCCCGACCCCATTGCGTCGCGTAGATTTTGCAGCGCAGCAAACCCTTGCCACCGGATAATGGCAGTGCCAGCAAGAGCGGTGAAAATCGTCGCTAATATAACATTAAGCCAACCAATCGTGGCGCCAGCCTGCACAAAAACCACGATTTCAATGATTGGAAGGCCTAAAAGCAGCAGGAAAAGCACTACGCCCATAGCAAGACTTTCTCAGAATAAACGCTGAGTAAGAAGGCGAACGCCGCCTTTTCAGATACCCAGCGCGATAAACAAGATCTTCGACCCCTCACCGATTTTGATTTATCAGTTGATGATCGAGTAGAGGAAACGAAACCTTCGCCCTATATAGTGTGGATGTTCTCGTCTACGAGCCTGGGCCCCACGTCCAAAGGCAAAAGCCATGATTGACCCAACGCTGATATTTTTTGCGGCCCTTGCGGCCTTCCTTTGCTACCGGCTCTATACCGTGCGGGGGACGCGAGGTGGCCATGAGCCTGATGAGGCGGATCGGCTCCGCCCGGGCTCACCGCCGGAGGCCTCTGGCCCCGCTGACGAGACCGATCTAAGGCCCGCAGATCCTGCGCCCTCATCTCTACCCGAATGGGCAGAGACCCTTCGTCTTGAAGATGATCCTGATTTTGACCCGGGCCATTTTGTCACAGGCGCCAAGGCTGCCTATGAGATGATTGTACAAGCCTTTGCCAAAGGCGAGCTGCGAGATGTCGAAGCCTATATTGACCCGCAGGTGCGCCAGGCGTTCGCCACCGCCGTTTCCGCACGCGAAGGCGCGGGGCAAAGCCTTGAGGTCACCTTTGTGGGTATTGAATCAGCCGACGTCGATCTAGCCGCGAGCGATGGAGGTCGGACCCATGTGGTGGTGGCCTTCCAATCCGACCAAATCCGAGTGGTCCGCAACGCTGAGGGCGAGGTGGTAGACGGAGACCCGAACCGCATTGATCTTGTCAAAGATCGCTGGACCTTCTCCCGCGAAACCGGCTCCCGGGACCCCAATTGGATCCTCACCGCGACCGACGGCGCGGCCCCCGTCGCCGGCTAAACCCGTGGACAAGGCCGGCTCACCGTTGCGCATCGCCCAGTGGGGCGCGCTTATTCTCGCCGCTCTGGCCATTGTGGATGTTTTTTGGCCGAAACAATCCAGTGATGAAAAGCCTGATGCGCCTCAAGTCCAGGTCACTTTTCTAAGCTTCGAGGATCTTGAAGGCTGGTCCGAGGGCACCCAGGCCGAGGCGTTGGGGGCGATCGCCTTATCCTGCAAACGGATGTTTCGGTCCGAGGCGTTGGGCGACACGGATCCTCCCGCCGAACCCCGGCTAGAGGGGTGGACAGCCCGGTCATTGAAGGCAGCGATGTTGAAAAAAGGGGGGTGGCTTGAAGCCTGCGGGTCCATCGACACCCTTATGGCCACCGGTGAGAACGCGGATCACACTATCGCCCGAGACTTCTTCGAAACGCATTTCCAACCTGTCCTTATCCGCGCGGATGACGAAGAGCCCAAATTCACCGGTTATTTCGAGCCCACCTATGAGGCCCGCATAACCCCCGAAGGGCTGTTCACCGCGCCGGTCCTGACCCCGCCCGATGACCTTATCCAGGTCCAGCTTGGTGCGTTTGACCCCGATCTTGCCGGCAAGCGTGTTGCAGGCCGGGTGAAGGGAAACCGGCTTGTTCCCTATGCCGATCATGAGGGCATTATTGACGAGGTTCCGCCAGGCAGGGAGCCGCTTGGCTACCTTAATCCCAATGATCTCCTCTTTATGCAGATCCAAGGATCAGGCCGCCTTGCCTTTGACGATGGCCAGGTTGAGCGGGTTGGCTATGCCGCCCAGAACGGGCACAAATATGTCCCGGTCGGACGCACCCTGGTGAATGAAGGCCATATGGCCCTCAGCAATGTCACCATGCAGTCGATCAAGGACTGGCTTACCAAAGCCCCCGGCGAGGATGCGGCCGCGATCCGTTATTCGAACCCATCCTATGTTTTCTTCCGTCCCCTCACCGACCTACCGGACCCGAACCTTGGTCCCTTGGGCGCGCAAAGTGTGCAGCTGACCCCTCACCGCAGCCTGGCGGTGGACCATCGCTACTATGTCTATGGCTCCCCGGTATGGGTAGAGACCGAGGCAACAGAGCGAAACGCCGCCATTCGCCGTCTCTTCATCGCCCAAGACACTGGAGGCGCCATCAGGGGCACCCAGCGCGGAGACGTCTTCTTTGGCGCGGGAGCGGCCGCCGCCGACGCCGCGGGCACGATGAACGCGCCGGGCGAAATGATCATTTTGCTTCCGAAAGCACTATTTATCGAGAAGACCGATGAGCCGTCGTAACCGCCGCGCTCTATCCGCCAATGAAGAGGCCCTATGGGGGGCCGTAAAGGCCACCGTCACGCCCTTGCCCCCTCAGACCGCGGCCGCTCTGCCTGCCTCAATGGCGCTGGAGCCCGCTCCCGCAAACGGGCCCCAAAAAGGCCCGAGGAAATCCAAAAGCGCCTTCAAAGCCAAACGCCCCGGGACCGCAAAGGGCCCTTCTTCCCCCCCAGCGGGACGGACCACCGCCTCTCCGCTTTATGAGGGGGAACCCGGTGTGGCAAAGCGGGTGGCCCGCGGGCGATTGCCGATCTCGGCCACCCTGGATCTCCACGGGCTCACCCAAATCGAAGCCGAAAGCCGGTTGAAGCATTTCGTCGAGTTTGCCTCTATCAGCGGCGACCGCGTCCTTCTCATCATTACGGGCAAAGGCGGCGCGGGCTCAGACACTCCTGCGCCCTTTGAAGCGGCCCCGCGAGGGATTCTGCGCCGCCGGTTTTTGGAGTGGATTGAAACGCCGCCCCTTCGCGGGAAGATCGCCTCGGTGAAATCGGCCCACCAAAAGCATGGCGGGCGCGGCGCGTTTTATGTGTTTTTGCGGAAAGCGGGGTAGGCATCTCTGGTGAAGGCCTCCCCACAGACACGGTTCACTTGCCGCAAGAGGACACCAATCACCCCTTCCCCATAGCATCCCCCCAACTGATCCGATAACAGGCCCTCAAGGGACAGGGTCTACGGGCCTGTCACGAAAGCGTTGCAATGCGTCGGTAGGCCGGGGCACTTGAATTTGGGCGAGGAAAGTGACCCCCATGGATATTGGTATCGAAGTCTGGGCGGCCATTGGGTTTATCTTTGCCGCCTACGCTGTGGTGGGGAACGACGCCCTTCAAACCCTCGGCACCTTCATCAACTCCAACCGTAATATGCACTGGACGATCTTGTTCGCGTTCGCGTCCCTCGTCCTCGTCGTGACCTTCACCTATGGCTGGTACATAAATGGGGGCGATCCATCCTATGGGCGCCTTGCGAACACGGAGAAATATCCGCCCATCGCCATCCAATGGTACCACACCCTTCCGCCGCTGGTTCTATTGATCATCACCCGCCTTGGGATCCCCGTCTCCACCTCCTTCATGGTGCTGACAATTTTTGCGACCCTGGGCGGTCTAAGCTCCATGATCGAAAAGTCACTCATCGGCTATGGTCTCGCCTTTGTGGTGGGCGGCGGCGCATTTCTTGTTCTCAGCCGCACCCTTGAGACATGGTTTTTAAAGAATGAGCCTGGGACGGTGGTGCCCTATGGGTTGATCACCGCCGTGGGGGTCGGTTTCCTGGCGCTCCAGCACTTTGTATTTGGCCTGATAGAATCGCGGCAGGTTTTCTATGTCGGCTCAGCGATCATCATTACCCTCGAAGTTGTTGCCCTATTCCTCGCCGCAAGGGTGAGCCGCACCCTCTATTGGGTCACGGCCCAATGGACGACGACCGCCTATCTTTGGGGCATCTGGCTGGTCCAGGATTTCGCCATTATCTTTGTCTTTTTGCCGCGGGAACTCACCGCGCTCCAGGGGTTCTCCGCCATGGCGGTGATTGTGGTCCTCTTAGGCTTCACTTTTGCCAATCGCGGCGGGCCGGTGCAGAAGATTTTGGCGTCGAAGACCGCAGTCACCGACATCCGGTCAGCCACGGTCATCGACTTTTTCTACGCGTCGCTTCTTTTTTACTTCAAAGAACTCAACGATATTCCGATGAGCACCACCTGGGTGTTCTTGGGTCTTATCGCCGGTCGGGAATATGCCTTCGCCCTAACGCGAGAGGGCATTCGTCTTTTCGCGACGGCCAAGGGCACCCTTGGGGACCTAAGCAAAGCCTTTATCGGCCTTGTGATCTCCGTCGATCTCGCGGTCACCCTGCCCTTCATCGGAAAATACCTCACCGAAGAAGGCGTTGCGCTGACGGACGTTGTGAGCAGTGGTAGCTTTGCCTGGTTTGTAGGGATCGCGAACCTGATGCTCATCCCGGTTTTCTTCTTCCTGGCCGGGAAGTCAAAGAGCTCGATGATCCTCCTCGGGGGGGTCTTCGCCGCAGCGGCGGTTGCCTTCTTTACCACGGATATTGGCGGCTAGCTCTTGCCAGCGTCGCCCTTTGGCGTATAAGCCGCGGCTCTTTTATACGTTGCCTGGCCCATGGCATGCCTCGGTAACGGTCGATCAGCCCAGCAATGGGCCCCTCAATGGAGTAGAAAATGCCGAAGATGAAGACAAAGTCAGGCGCTAAAAAGCGCTTTAAGGTCACGGGTACCGGCAAGATTGTTGCCCGCGCCACCGGCAAACGCCACGGAATGATCAAGCGCACGCAGAAGCAAATCCGCCAGAAGCGGAAAGATGTGGTGCTGAACGATGCGGATCAGACCATCGTCAAAAAATATATGCCCTACGCGCGCTAGGAGGCCCAGATGTCACGAGTGAAAACCGGGACCGTCCGGTCCGCCCGCCACAAAAAAGTCCTGTCTAACGCTAAAGGCTATTACGGTGCCCGTCGGAAACTGTTCCGCACCGCCAACCAAGCGGTGGAAAAAGCCGGCCAGTATGCCTATCGCGACCGCAAAGCGCGCAAACGGCAGTTCCGCCGCCTTTGGATCCAACGGATCAATGCCGCCGTGCGGATGCACGATATGACTTATTCCACCTTCATGAACGGCCTTGCTCGCGCTGGGATCGAAGTGGACCGTAAAATGCTTGCTGACCTGGCCGCGCAAGAACCCGCTGCCTTTGCGACCTTTGTGGACAAGGCCAAAGCGGCCCTTTCCTAAAGTAGGAGCAGCACAAGACACGTAACGCCCGCTGTTCCTCTCTGGAGCGGCGGGCTTTTTTATGATCTTGAAGCCCCCTCTGCCTTCCGGCATCACCCAATAAACCTTTCCAACCGGACGACGCCCATGTCCCTTGATGATTTAAAACCGCTTGAAGACAATCTCCTCGCCCAGGTGACCGCCGCAGAGGACGAACGTACCCTTGATGAGGTGCGGGTCGCCGCCCTCGGTAAAAAGGGGGTGATCTCAGAACGGATGAAATCCTTGGGCAAGATGAGCCCGGATGAAAGAAAAGAAGCCGGACCGATCCTCAACAGCCTCAAGGCTCGGGTCGCCGATGCCATCACCGCCCGTAAGGAAACCCTCGAGAACGAGGCGCTGAACGCCCGCCTTGCGGAAGAAACGGTAGACGTAACGCTGCCGCCCGCGCCCCTGGCAAAGGGCCGTAAGCATCCCATCACGCAAGTATTCGAAGAAGTCGAAGCCATCTTCGCCGATATGGGGTTTGAAACCCGCGAAGGGCCGGACATTGAAGATGATTTTCATAACTTCACGGCGCTGAACTTCCCCCCAGGCCACCCCGCGCGGGAAATCCACGACACTTTCTTTTTTGAGGAAAAAGAGAATGGTGAGCGCATGGTCCTGCGCACCCACACGTCGCCGGTACAAGTCCGTACCATGATGAATGAGAAACCGCCTATTCGCATTATTGCGCCCGGTCGGACCTTTCGTTGCGACAGCGATCAGACCCATACGCCAATGTTCCACCAGGTGGAGGGTCTTGTCATCGACAAGGGCACCCATATGGGCCACCTCAAAGGCACGTTAGAGGCCTTCATCAAAGCCTTCTTTGAAGCGGATGAGCTTAAAACTCGATTCCGTCCCCACTTCTTTCCGTTCACAGAGCCCTCTGCCGAAATGGATGTCGGTTATGAGAGGGTCGATGGCGGCCTGAAGATCGGCACCGGGGACAAATGGATGGAGATTCTCGGTTGCGGCATGGTGCATCCCAATGTGCTCAAAAATTGCGGCCTTGATCCAGACGAATATCAAGGGTTCGCCTTTGGCATGGGCGTCGACCGTCTTGCCATGCTGAAATATGGCATCCCCGATCTCAGGGATTTCTTTGCCGCCGACACGCGCTGGCTTGAGCATTATGGATTTGCCGGATGACCGACAGTCCGCATCCTAATTCTACCCCTCGGGGCACCCTCGCCACCCGGACCCTTACGATGCCCGCCGACGCCAATGGCGCCGGGGACATCTTTGGCGGCTGGGTGATGAGCCAAATGGATATTGCTGGGTCCATGGGGGCCGTAGACTATGCCCAAACCCGAGTAGTGACCGTTGCGGTAGACTCCATGCATTTCGTCAAGCCGGTCAAAATAAGCGATATTGTCTGCTGTTACACGGATATTGTCCGGGTGGGGCGGACATCTATCACGGTACACGTAGAAGCTTGGGTTTTACGCAAAATGCGCGGCGAAAGGGAAAAAGTGACGGAGGCGGATTTCACCTTCGTATCCCTCAGCCAGCATGGCGTCCCCCAACCCATCAACCATCCTCCCTCCTCTCCTTTTAAGCCTGAAAGCGACTAGCCATGAAGTTCTCTATCTCCTGGCTCAAAAAGCACCTCGATACCTCGGCCAGTCTCGATGAGATCGTCGAGACCATGATCAAAATCGGCCTCGAGGTGGAAGAGGTTATCGATCCCGCCGCCACGCTCGCCGCCATCTCCGTCGGCCATGTCACCCACGCTGAACAGCATCCGGATGCAGATAAACTCCGTGTTTGCCGCGTGGATACGAAAGAGGGCGAGCAGCAAATCGTCTGCGGTGCGCCCAATGCGCGGGAGGGGATCAAGGTCGCCTTTGCGCCGGTAGGCACTTACATTCCCGGTATTGATGTCACCCTCTCCAAAGCCAAAATCCGCGGGGTCGAAAGCTTTGGCATGATGTGTTCCGCCCGGGAATTAGAGCTGGGTGAAGACCATGATGGCATTATTGAGTTGCCGGAGAATGCAGCTGTCGGCACCTCGATTGTCGATGTCCTCGACCTTGACGATCCGATCATTGACTTTGAAGTGACGCCCAACCGTCCGGACACAAATGGCATTGATGGCATCGCCCGAGATCTCGCCGCCGCGGGGCTCGGAACGCTTGTCACATCTGAAACCAAGGCGGTTGAAGGCACTTTTGACCAACCCATCTCTGTAGAAATTGATGACCAAGAGGCGTGCCCGGCCTTTGGTGCGCGGCTCATCCGGGGGGTGAAGAATGGCCCCTCTCCCGAGTGGATGCAGGAGGCGCTACGCGCCATCGGCTTAAGGCCCATTAATGCCCTTGTCGATGTCACCAACTATCTTTCTTACGACCGCGCACGACCCTTACACGTTTATGATGTCAGTAAGCTGAACGGCACCATCCGCGCTCGCCTTGGTAAAACCGGGGAAAGCTTCCTAGCGCTTGATGGCAAAGAATATTCTGTCGATGAGACGATGTGCGTTATTGCCGATGACGCCCAGGTGCTGGGCCTTGGCGGTATCATGGGGGGTGAAAGTTCAGGCAGTACCGAGGATACCACGGACGTTCTTATCGAATGCGCCTTGTTTGACCCCTTGCGCACAGCCCGCACCGGCCGAAAAACCGGTATTGTCTCCGACGCCCGTTACCGGTTTGAACGCGGCGTAGACCCCGCCTCGGTCATACCCGGCATCGAGCTAGCGACCCAGCTGATCCTCGACGCTTGTGGCGGAGAACCAAGCAATGTGAGCGTGGCTGGCACCATTCCGACACCGGAGAAAGTCATCGACTTTCCACCCAGTGAAGTCGAACGCCTCACCGGCATGGATATTCCCGATGGCGAAAAAGAGGCGATCCTCACCGCGTTAGGGTTCGAGGTCACCCGCGGTGGCACCTGGTCCGTGACCGCCCCCACGGCACGCCCCGATATTGAGGGCAAAGCCGACCTTGTGGAGGAGATCGCTCGGATCCACGGGCTTGACCATCTGCCCACCGACGCGCTGCCCATCGACGCCGACCAATCAAAACCTGGCCCCAGTGTGGCAAAGCGCCAGCAACGGACAGCCTCCGCCGCCCTTCGCCATGCAGGTTACCAGGAGTGTGTCACCTGGGCCTTTTGTGATGAGCTGGTGGCCGCCCTTTTTGACGGAGCGGATGCCCCCAAGCTCTCAAATCCCATTTCCTCCGACCTCGGCATCATGCGCCCAAGCGCCTTGCCCAACCTTGTGGCAGCCATAGGCCGAAATACGGCCCGGGGTGCCACCCACGCTCGATTGTTTGAAGTTGGCGGGCGGTATGAGAATGATACGCCCACGGGGCAGAAGACGGTTCTATCTGCCGTGGCCTATGGTGCCCTGCCCAAAAGTTGGCAGCGGGACAGCACGGCGCCGAGCGTTTTTGATGCCAAAGCTGTGGCTCTCAGCGCGTTGGAGGCCGCTGGCGTTGCCGTTCAAAATTTGACGAGTTTTGCAACGGGGCCAGATTATTACCACCCCGGTCGCAAGGGCGCGTTGGGCCTTGGGCCAAAGAAAATCCTCGCGCAGTTCGGCGAAATCCATCCGGGAGTCCTCAAAAAAATGGATGTCCCTGGGCCCATTGCGGCCTGTGAAATCTTCTTTGACGCGATCCCCGCCCCGCGGGCGAAGGCGGGCAAAACCAAAGCGCCGCTTCACCTGTCAAACCTCATGCCCCTCACCCGGGACTTTGCCTTTGTGGTGGACAGGGATAAAGGCGCCGAGGCGCTTCTCAAAGCTGTGCGCGGCGCAGAAAAAACACTGATTACAGATGTTCGGCTGTTTGACGTTTATGAAGGGGAAGGGATGGCGGAAGGCAAAAAATCCCTTGCCGTTGAGGTCACCCTTCAACCCCAGGAAAAAACTCTGACCGATGAAGAGATTGAGGCGGTGTCTGCCCGCATTATCGCTCAAGCAGAGATAGCCGTGGGCGCGACCTTGCGGGCGGGGTAGAGTTTCTACCCAATCCCTCCACTCGCTTTCCCGCGGCGAAGACCGCGGGGGAGCGGATACTTATTCTTCTCTGTCGCTGACTCTCGCCCGCACTTTATCTGCGACGGCCTGTGCCGATCCCGCAGATGGTACCCGCCGAGCGGATAGAATATCGCCATCCTCTTTGATCGCGAACCAGCCTTTGCGCGCCTCACCGGCTCGCTCCACATTGCTGGCGTACCAATAGGCGATCACCGCAAAGGCGGTCAGGAGAATAATGAAGGCAAATCCGCTCATGCGATGTCTCCTTAGCAGCACATTATCTTGCGCATTCTGACACAATCCATGCAAGATCCATGCAAATAAGTGGAGATCCCTTGCATGTATAAAGATCGTTGGGCCCTAGTGACAGGCGCATCGGCCGGGATTGGTGAGGCCTATGCCAACGCCCTCATGGAGAAAGGCGCCAACCTCATCCTCGTGGCACGGCGGGAGGATCGCCTTAAAGCGCTAGCGGAGAGCGTCGAGGCCAAAGGCCAGAGGGCGCTCATCGTGCCCACCGATCTCAGCGATCCGGGCGCGCCAGAGACAATTATGGCGCAGGTCAACGCCGCGGGGGTGCCCGTCGACATTCTAGTGAATAATGCAGGATATGGCTTGCCCGGCACCTATTCAGAAACGACGTGGAAGGATCAACAGGACTTTATCCAAGTCATGGTTACGGCCTACGCGCAACTGACCCATCTCGCTCTTGGGCCGATGAGGGAGCGGGGGTGGGGCCGGATCATTAATGTCGCAAGCCTGGCCGGTCTTATCCCCGCGGGCGCTAACTATACGCTCTATGGCGCCAGCAAAGCATTCGTTATCGCCATGACCCAATCCGTCGCCGCCGAATGCCGCGGTACAGACATTAAGGCGTCCGCATGTTGCCCGGGCTTTACCTATTCAGAGTTTCACGATGTCACCGAGACCAGGGAGGTCGTGAATAAGCTACCAAAATATGCCTTTATGGAAGCCGGCCCCGTCGCCGAACTCTCGCTAAGGGCCGTTGAAAAGGGGCATACGACCTATGTCCCCGGCGGGTTCAACAAATTTATCGCTGCCCTTTTACGATTGCTACCTCTTTCGATAGCGGAGCGCCTGGTCGATCGTCATTCCGGCTGGAAATAAGCCGTTCGATCAACTCAGCTCGTCTTCGTCCGGTTCATCCTCGGGGAGAACGACTTCGACCTGTCCACCAACAAGGTCGACCTGCGGGACGGCTTCTTTGGTAAAGGGGACGAGGACCACGCCTTTATGGTCAGGCACATCCATGAGTTCCAGAATGTCGCCGGCCCCATAATTAACGACCGCCTTCACGGACCCCGCGGGAGCACCCCTTTCATCGACGGCCTTCAGACCCACCAAATCATCAAGATAGAACTCATCATCATCTGTAGACGGTAGAACACTACGGGGAATATGAAGAAGAGCGCCCTTGAAAACGTCGCAATCCTCTCGGGAGGCCACTTCGGGCGCCGTCGCAACGAATAAGGTCTCTTTTGCTTCACGCACAAGGGTTGGGGTGAGTGTTAGGCCGCCTTTTGTCTTAAGCGGCCCATAGGTGAACAGGGAGGAAGGATCCTCCGTATAAGAGCGCAGCTTAAACTCGCCGCGCACGCCGTGGGGGCCAGCGAACTGGCCCACCACCACCATTTTGGGTTTTGGATCAGAAGACGATCCCATTGCCAAACAGCCTTATTCGGCTGCCTCTTCGGCGGGTGCTTCCGCAGGCGCTTCCTCTGCAGGTGCCGCAGCAGCCTCAGCGGCAGCTTCCTCTTTCGCTTTTTTCTCTTCAATACGCTCAAGAGCTTTGGCACCCGGCTTGCCCTTGTTGGGGTTGTTGCCGTGCTGCCATTTCACAAGATCGATGGCGCTTAAGAAGCGGGCGACCCGGTCGGTGGGTTGCGCGCCGCGGTCAAGCCAATGCTTGGCGCGTTCAGCGTCAATCTGTACCCGCTTTTCATCATCCTTCGCCAGGAGAGGATTATAGCGACCAATTTTCTCAATGAACCGACCATCGCGGGGCATCCGGGCGTCGGCCACCACAATTGAATAATAAGGACGCTTTTTTGCGCCACCCCGGGCCAAACGAAGTTTAAGAGCCATTTGTCTGTCTACTTTCTTTCAATCAGTTTCGGCGTCGATGACCACATCGCCGCCATAGGTTTTTCCATCTTCTGTACACTGCCGGTAGACGGCCTCATCGGCCCGTCTGACAGCAAACTCGGCTTCCCGCCGGTCCAGAGGCGTCGCCTCCGGGGGGAGCTTCACAAAGAAACTCACTTCCGCGGTCCCGTCATCGCGGGTGCGGATAAGGCTTGTCAGTGGCAAATCGCCATTGAACAGCGCCTTAAGCTCTGTGGCCCCTCCTCGCTCACGCAAAGAGGTGGTCACCGCGAACCCTTCTTCCGTCAACAGCGCGTCTCGCGCGCAAATGGGGGAGATAGGTTCTTGTAAATAATTCATGGAACTGACGATGCGGTCAGCAGATGGAGAAGAACACGCCTTCACCCCCCCGCACGCCACGAGGATCGCAAACCCTAATGGTGCGAACCGAGCCCTCATTTCTTTTTCGGCCCTCCCAACCCGGGGAGTGTACTACCCCCAAGACCTGGGAGGCCACCGCCTGCACCGGGGCCACCAAGACCTGGTAAGCCGCCAGCGCCCGGAGCCCCCATGCCAGGGGGAAGACCTTGGGGCATGCCCCCTCCGCCGCCAGGCATCCCGCCGCCCAGCATATTAGCAAGGTTTGCAGCCATGCCGCGCTTTCCGCCCTTACCCATTTTCTTCATCATGGTGGCCATGCCTTGGTGGGCTTTCAGGAGCTTATTTACATCCTGCACCTGCACCCCGGCCCCCGCGGCCACCCGCCGTTTGCGCGAGGCGTTCATGACCTTCGGATTGGTGCGCTCCTTTTTGGTCATGGAACTGATGATGGCTTCCTGTCGGCGGATCTCTTTGTCGTCAAAGCCGCCTGCGGCCTCTACCGCACCCTTCAT
>CALFRH010000250.1 GCA_937919225.1 uncultured Parvularcula sp. | reverse complement strand
ATCCTTCAGGAGAGAAGGATACGCCAACGGATCACGCTTAATAGTATGTACGAAGACTTCAGCAGGAGTTTTAACACTAGGCTTAGTAGTATTAGCTAGTGCAACTGCCGAAGGACCCAGAAGGGTCACTTGGTACATGTATTCGCCCATACAGAAATCATCGTAGTCGTCGCAGGTGACGTTTGCCCAGGTTGCAAATGTCAAAGGGTTGCCTTTCGATTGGCGGTAGCGTTGGTAATGTTGTAGAATAATTACCCTGCTACAATGACCCTTGGAAACGGGCAAGCGAGCTGGTTCGCCGTCCTGATCTGCCCGTGGATTGGGGAAGGTCAGGGCCTCCAATTCGGGCCTGGAAATCGTCATCAATGACGAGATATCCAAGAACCCGTTAAAGTGTTCCTGGAGGGCGATGACGAGTCCCGTAGTATCGCTGAACCCTAAGACTTCCGTCAGCAGCCGTTTGGCAGCGGTATGTCGTTGTGTGCTGGTTACCATGGCGACGACGACAACAACAAGAAGTGAGGAGAAGGAAACGCGACCGACGAAAAGATTTTCCGTCGTCCAAATCGGACCAACAGAGGATGATATCTCAGCGGGAAAGGCTCGAAAAATCCCAGGACCTGTTTCACTAGGTCCGCAAACGTTCAAATATGACGGGTGTAAATCAGGGGATTTTTCAGAGCTAAATTCGGGATTGGCGGGGTCCCACACCGACGTCGGTTTGGTCGACGACGACGACGAAGGGAAAAACGGAAAATAAAGTAAGTTACGACGTCGGAATGACCTGAGGACAGTCAAACCTATTCGTACTACTCCCCAACAGTCCGAAAGGGCGTGAATGCGTCGAAAACGGGCCTTTGACGGTTGAGAAAACAACCAAAAAAAGACGAAAAAGGAACGAAAACGACGACAAAAACGACAACGACGATGCAAACGATGATCAAAAACAATGATAGGATGTCAAACGAAGAAGAAACTCGTAGATAACACTTGGATTAGTTTAAAATAGAAATTTCAAACGTATCAAGAGTATTTTCGAGTTCTTGATAGGTGTAGGCGTAGCACCTTCCTATCCCAGTCGTCCTCCGTAGGATTCGCACCGGTCCTTGAGCCACCGTTTCAGAACGGTCCTTGGCCTTGGCAACAAAGGGTGTGCTGATCTCTTCTGGTGGAAAAGCCGGTAGAAGAGATCGCAAATGCCCAGTGTCACGTTACCGTTTAGGAGATCGCCTTAGTAGTGGCTACCCTCCACGCGGCCAAAGATGCCTGTTACCAGTGCACCTTGTTTCCGAAGTGTGATCCCCGACCCGTAGTTATGGTGGCCGAGGCACTCCGTGGTGTTATTCCCTCTCAGCGGGTCTCACTTGCTCCCTTCTACCTGCCCGCGTTAGGCCTCCGTAGGCCAAGCCGACTTTGGTGGCGAGGTAACCCAGGAGGAGAGGTGAGTACCGGCGAAAAGGGCACCTCCAACGGATGCTACAGCGGATTGTCCTTATTGGCCTCTGCCGGTAGGACGATGGATTCGCGCTGCACTCCCCACAGGAACCTACAAGCGTAGGTCGTAGATAAAGTAAAGGATATCGTCAAAACGAAAACAAAACAACAGTATGTTTCGTAGTGTACGGGGACGATGAGAAGCCAAACAAACCAGCGTAACTGCGGCTGGTAATCTGACAAGAAAAATGGAACAAAACAACAAAGAGCGCGGTCCTCTCTACAGGGGCTGATAAGACTAGGCGAGGACCTAGCCGTAACCCTGCACAGTATTAACTTAACCAGTCAACACGGTGGTCTATAAAAGATCTGAGGGTCGGTGGATCCGATCCTCTCTTAAACTACTTTTAATATCTGCGACTGGATTGTGCGACTGCGGTCGCATGACATCACCTACTATGTAGATTCTGTCACTCCCCATGATGTCATGGGACAACAAGGTGGGAACAATCAGTCACGGCGGTCTTCCGCTTCATCCTAAACATGCAAATCATAAAACATATAATCACACCTGCTCAAACAGCTCTCAGCTTTCGATGACGAGACCCTGAGATCGGCTCTAGCCACTGGTTGAACGAGGAGGTGGTGAAACAATCCTGATGCTTCAGGCCTTGTTCCGGAGCTCGTAGGTATCTCCTTGGTAGAACAGGAGACATTGCAACTGCTGCCAAGTGGCAGAGTAGTCCCAATGCTTGCTCAGAATGTCTGCTGGATCATTCTTTCCGTCGATATGGAAGAATCGCAGCATCCCAGAAGCAATGGCTTCGCGCACTCTGTGGAACGACAACGCTTGGTGGCGTTTGTTCAGCTTGTGGTGCGGGATCATCGAACTGTCGACAACGGACTTGTTGTCGCCGAACAAGGTCGAATGATCCTCAATAGCGACGCCCAAATACCGTAGTGTATTGCGGAGATCCATGATCTGGTCTGTGGCCACACGTGCTGCCACAAACTCAGAACCATAGGTCGCCGTCTCTACGGTCGCTTGCTTCTTGCAGAACCAGTCAATGGGAGTACCGTTAACAAAGTGGTACATTCCCATTAACGCCCTGCCTGTGAGCATATCGTGGTACAAGTTTGCGTCCACGTAGGTTGTCAGGACAAGGGGGCAACCCAAGAGAGTTGGTATATCACGAGGGATGACCTCGTGCGCCCTTCCGTACACCGTGGACTCCCATTCGTACTCTGGATTAGGGATACCAGAGTAATCGGGACGTCCGGTACGGATCCTGATCATACCATGACGCATCTTGCCCAGATATCCGCAGACATGCTTTGCGGCCTCCAGGTGCCCACGTCGGGGGGCAGCTCGGAACGAAGACAAAGTCACTACCGCCGGAGAGATGTCAGAGCGTCCAATGGTAACCGCCCATTGCAGAGATCCCACGATGGACTGGTACTGTCGAATGCCAGTCTCATCGAGATACTCAGACACATCTAACTCCGGGTGTGATCCGCCAGGTAAGGGAGCAGAGTGTTCCTTTGGCTTGGAACCAAAAAGCTGCTCATACTCAGCGATAACCTTGTCCACGAACCGTCGAGGCGACATGCATAATGTCCCGGTCTCATCTCGAAAATACTCAATACCTAGGTGAAAAGCAACAGGTCCAGTGCCTTTGAGCTTAAACTTAAAACGATTAGTTAAAGCTTCAATCACCTCTTCAGGTTGCTGCATCGCAAGCAGAAGGTCATCTACGTATGTGGCGATGTACTCGTAGGACTTCTTGTCTTTGCTAAGGCGCATCCAGATGCTAGGATCTGCCTTACACTGTGCAAAGTCAAGCTGTCTGAGACAGTCGGCGAGCTTCTCTGCCCACCGCTTACCACTGGTACGCAGCCCGTAGAGTGCTTTGTGGACTACCAGCACATGACCTTCACGGTCGGGCCCAAACTCTGGTCCGGCTACTAAGGCAAGCTTTTCTTTTGTCCTGGATTCCAGGTACGCATTGCCAACATCTGTAGCCCATAAGCGGTGACCAAAGTGCTCGGCAAGGAATGCCACAAGACGAATGCTACGGATGGATACAACGCCAGAGTAGACACTTTCGAGGGGAATCTCTGTCAAGTGTCCATCTGCAACCATCCTAGCCTTGTGCCTCCCATCGTGCTTGACGTCGAAGACAAGATGAATTCGCAGCTTTTGATACCCACTAGGCCATGTCTGGCCATGGTCGTGGAAGGTATCATACTCATCCAACTGCATCATCTCTAAATCGACTGCATCCTGCCACCGGGTATTGCCGTTGCGCCTATCAATCTCCTTAGCATGGTTGTAATTTCTAGGTACTTCAAAACCATACTTTAATTTAGGAGAACTATGATAGGAACGCAGCTTGGCTTGATTAATAGCGCGCAGGAACTTCTTAGCGCGTTTTGCAAGCCTGGCAAACCGTTTCCATCCCGGTTGCTCCAGTAATCCCTTTTCCTTGGCGTAGATAGCACAGGTGCTTGGATCGTCAGCTCCTATAATCAATAGGGGCTCAGACGATACCTGGCCATTCTCCCATTCAACCATAACGTTGTAGGTTGAACCTTTGTAGTCGGGATGTCCTGGGCGTAGCGGGCCTTGATGCGATGCGATACGTTTGAATTTCCACAGGACTTCGTCGTTGTTCTCCTCATCATTGATGTACTCGACGAGTTCGGCAAATGAAAGTATTTCTTCAAATGCTTCGTCATTGGTAGTACATCGAAAACGAAGGCGCGT
Organism: uncultured Parvularcula sp.; assembly: GCA_937919225.1. Taxonomy (GTDB): domain Bacteria; phylum Pseudomonadota; class Alphaproteobacteria; order Caulobacterales; family Parvularculaceae; genus Parvularcula. The sequence continues at coordinate 1,225 of CALFRH010000250.1, read as the reverse complement.
CGGGTTATGCTCGAGATTATGTAGGTCGTCTTCGAGCTTTTCCGCTATGCGCAAACGCAGACGAGTCCCGTCTTCCTCGGGTGCCTTGAGAAACGAGCGGCCAATGAGCTCATCGGGATCAAAAGTTGGGTATCCCGACGCAGCATCAGCGAATTGAGGGGGGTCGACATTCTCCGGATTATCCCAAGGCGGTTTCGGCGCAGGATGTTTGGGCGGAGATTTGATAAACGACGCGATTTCCTCCCCATCGATCGGCTCAATTCGCAGATTGGGCTCATCAGGGTTGGCAGGCCGAAGTCGAGAACGTGGAATGACCTTACGAGTGTCGTCCGTAAGGACAAGGAAGGTCATAGCGTGTCCGACATTGTCAGCGAAGCCCACAAAACGACCTGACTTTTCCCGAGATTCACTTGGAAAGGCTAGGTCAACGTCACGATATAGCACTTTTTGCCAAAACACAAAGCTCAGAACAGGGCTGATATCAATGTCTTGTCCGGTAGACATCGAAAGGGGAACAGCTCCTATTGTAGAGTTATATGTATGGTTAAAAACATATGCTACGTACGTTAAAGCTAGCAACCAAGTGAAGGATGGAGCTCCTGTGCGGTCCATTAGACGGTTGGTGGCATCCTTAATGGTGTTGATGCGCCGCTCAGCAGGATTCTGGTGCTGATTGTGCGGCTCGGATTGCCATGATCCAATGAACATTGCACGTAGGATGTCTTTGACACGTTGGCTAATCTCGACAGAGGCTCTGTCGCTGAGAAGCCTACGCATCGCTCCACGTTCACTAATGTTATCCTCGAGCGTGTTGACAAACTCTTTCTCAGTCTTCATGGGGTAAACGTCTGTTACAGTAGACGTTGTGCCCACATAAAGCTGAGCCATTGTAGAGCCATCGTCGATCGCCGGTGTATCTGAATACACGGTATCCGTGGCTACATCCTCATGACGGCGAGGATGGTTGAGCGCTGGAAACGGCGATTTGAAGAACTGTTTGAGTCGAGTACCGGCTGGCATGCGAACATGCTGGGTAGTCGTTTCAAACGTCTTCTTGACAACATCAAGGGGAAGCCACAAGAAGTTTGGACGATACTTCGAGTAATCAGGTACGGACGGCTGAACGTCAGTTTCAAAAGCTGTCCTGACATGCACCTGATTGGGGATGTCCTTATCATCTCCTGTGGTCCCGAGGCTAGAAAGGTATGTCAACACACGGGCGGCA
>CALFRH010000249.1 GCA_937919225.1 uncultured Parvularcula sp. | reverse complement strand
GACGCCTTAGCATTCTTGCCTGGCGCTGAATGGCAATACCGCAACATAAATTATATGCTAATCGCGCGCATCACCGAAAAAGCGTATCAGGCGCCATTTGCTGAGATTGTTCGTGGCAAAATATTCACGCCCTTGGGAATGACGTCCTCTCTCATCAATGATGATATCACCACAATCATACCCAATCGAGCGAACGCTTATCTGCCTCGCTCAAAAACGGTTTTGAGCGAGCTTTTCAACGGCGCGGGTGTTCGTGCAAAGGAAGGCGATGAGTTCGCAATGATCCGCCGCAATTCGCCCCACTATGGAGGAAGTGGCGTGATGACGAGCATGAGTGATTGGACAAAATGGCAATCAGAAATTCTGACCCAATCTGTTTTCGGTGACGCGTTCTGGGCCAAGATGAAGGATCGGCGAGTATTCCACCACGACAAAAAAAATGACGCGTTTGGCTTAGTGTTTGGAGAGGTAAATGGGCTACAATCTATATGGTATTCAGGCGGCGATATTGATGCGTCGAACTACAGTGTAGTCATTCCAGAGATGAAGCTCACGATCTCCTGTTTTTCGAACAACCCACTCGATAGTTGCGAGCAGAAGGTCCAATCTGCAATAGATATCCTTGTTCAGCATGGCAAATTGAACCACCGAAAACAAACTCCATAAGGGGATAAACTTGACCAGTCTTTCCGAACGTTTTTTTCTCGCAGGCGTTTTGGCGCCACTCGCTATGCTAACGCCCATTTTCGCGAGTTTCTTCGCATCTGATTACAATTGGTTGTCTCAACATATGAGTGAGTTGCAGCTGCGAAAAGATGGTTTCAGCTTAGCTGTCCATGGCGGAGCATTCGTCGCAGGATTGGCTCTTTCTTCGTTTGCCATTGGGGCATTTTTGCGCAGGGGATTCTTTACCGCGATCACGACGCTCGCATTTGGAATTGGGATGATGGCAAATGGAATTTTTCCGATGGGCTCACCGCTGCACGGATTGTATGGCATCGCGATATTTTTGATTTTACCCCCAGTCATATTTGTAGGGGAGTTCCAGTCGGCTTCGAAGCCGATTTGGTTTCGCAATTATTGCTATGCGACGGCGATCGCATCTCTAACGTTTATGTGGTTGCTACTTGTCGGGTTGGAGCCCGCAGCGCTGAGAGGCTTAACCCAGAGAATGAGCACGTTGGTGAGCTTTTCTTGGTTCGCCGTTGCTGCTCTGCAGATACGGACAGCCAATGCTGAACACGAACGAGAGGTAACAGAAGCTAGCTACGGTAAGCTTAGTCGATGAAGCTGACCAAACCCAAGCGACTTAAAATCGCCCCACAGCAGTCGCTGAGCCAGAGGCGCAAAGCGCCCTAAGAAGGACGCTCAGAATCTTGTTTCTCATTCAGCGAACTCTGGAAATCTCTTGCCACAGGCTGTCTCGCCAATAAGTTCTCTATTCGAAGGGGGAACAGTGTGAAATTATTCAGCGAAATCAAACGGCGACAGGTCATTCAGGGTACAATTGCCTACGCAATCGTTGGCTGGTTGCTAATCCAATTGGCCATCGCCCTGGAAGCATCGCTGGAACTGCCTGCCTATGTCGACCGTTGGATCACGATTGGTGTCATTGCCGGGTTTCCGCTAGCCATTCTTCTGGCGTGGCTGTTTGACATATCTTTCAGCGGGGTACGCCTGACGCCGAAAACTGCAGTGGTGGATACTTCGAAAAGTGCGGTAGCCGAGGCCGCTATCCCAGCCCCCAAGCATTCCATCGCTGTTCTGCCGTTCGCTGATATGAGCCCTGATGGGGATCAAGAGTATCTTGGCGATGGCGTGGCCGAGGAAATTCTCAATGCACTTGTGAAAGTCACAGAGCTTCGAGTGACAGGGCGCACGTCCTCGTTTGCCTACAAGGGGCAGAACCTTGATATCCGTAAGATCGGTCGGAGCTTGAATGTGGCCCATGTTTTGGAAGGGTCAGTGCGTAGACAGGGAGATCGGGTTCGCATCACAGCCCAGTTGATCCAGACCGATAATGGTTTTCATCTCTGGTCAGAGACTTATGATGGTGATCTGAAAGACATCTTCGATCTGCAAGACACGATAGCCAAGAAAATCGTTGCAGAGTTGGAAATTCTGCTGGACGCTGAAGGCGCCCGATTGGTGAGCAATTTAACGGGCAGCCCAGAAGCTTATGATGAGTTCCTGCGCGGGCGAGAGTATTTTTATAAACTTGTCGGAGATACGTGGCTTCCGCTGGCTCAAAAACATCTCGAGAAAGCCGTCGAGCTAGATCCACAATTTGATCAAGCTTGGGCGTATCTCGGGCTCGTTCATATTAATATGCCTGATGTTGTTAATGTAGACGATCCAGCCGAAAACTATGAAAATGCTGAAATAGCATACACGCGCGCGCAAAAAATCAATCCAGATAATTCCGTTGCTGAGCGTGTCAAAGCGGCGATCTTAGCGACAAAGCGAGACTTTTTTGGTGCCGTGCAGGCGTATGAAAGGGGGTTTAAACTCGATCCAGAGAATCCGGACTTAATCTTTGTATTTGGCTACGCTTTAAACTCGGTCGGTTTGCATGCACAAGCGATCACACATTTGGAAAAAGCAGAACAGCTGGATCCATCTTTCCCCTTGCTGCAAAATACTCTGGGTCTTGCTCAAAACGCCATAGGAAACACCGAGAAAGCGATGACCCATTGGAAAAAAGGTATTCGACTGGGCTATGTACCCTTGCGTCTCGTTTTAGCTATCGAAGAGAGCCAACGCGGCAACATTCGTGAGGCTTACAAGTGGTTGCGCGTTTTCAAAAGAGACGCGCCCCCATGGTTTACAGAACGCCTAAAATCACCTTTAGCCCGGTACTTCTATTTTGCAGCTCTGTTAAAGAGAGAGAAATTTGCCACGTGGCTCGTTCGCCGAGCCACGAAAGCGCGGATAAGTAAACCGGGCTACAAGCCTTTTTTCTGGGATGCCATGGCGGTTTACCGGTTTCTAGAGCCCGATGATTATTTTGAGTTTATGCGAAAAAACGCTTTTGCATATGCATTGGTTGGGCTTCCGTTCACCAACGTCACTAAAGAACAAAGTCATGCGATCCTGATCCACGAGAATTTCCCACAATTCGCTGAAGATGTCGGCCTTGTGAAAATCTGGCAGACCTATGGCTGGCCGAAACGGATCCAACCAAATCCGGGGACGGATGGCTCGAACTTGCAGTTCACTGTGAATTGAGAGACTTTGAACGGCTTAAATTCGCCTCAAGTAAGACACTCGCCTCATGTCCGTTCGTGAGCCAAAGCGGACGTGGGTTAATCGGCGAAGACTGGACTCGGACAGTTTCCGACGTCGTCCAAAAACGACATCATCCGCCGCGCTGTTGCCTTCGTACTAGTAATGTAACCAGCGGAGGCCGATAATGAATAAGCCAAATCCAAATGTCGAAAGCGAATATCGAAGAGACGTGCTGCAATTTGTCTCTACACTTTACGGTGAGGGCCTCGCCACAGCCGAGCGAATTGCAACTAAGCAGAGCTGGATTGATACCAATGGCGATGCCACACAATCAGGTATGGATATGATGCGCGCGCTTGAAGATCAGCGCGGGACCCGAAGCGTATTCCGACCTTTTTTAAAACGGCATGAGGGACGATAGGCATGGATTTGAAATCACTCGGTTTAGGGCTCGCGGCACTCACTCTCTCACTGTTCAGCGCGCCCGATGCATTCGCGGACCCTGAGTCAGAATTCGATCCATCGGGGTATTGGACGGGCGCGATTATCAAAGATGACTCCGTGCTCCCAATTGAGCTTGAGATCGAAAAGTCTGAAGACACCTTCGTCGCGCGAACAGAGTTCCCTGATTGGTTCTTTTACGCCCCGTCGAGCGTCGAGACGGTTCGGACCACGTCCGAAGGCTTGATCATCGAAGACCTTCTGGCAGGCGATGCGGTCCTGGAGTTGGAGCCGACATTCGAGCAATTGATCGGAACGGTCGGCGACGATGGCCGGCTGATCCATTTGAAGCGATCACCATCGCCGCCTGCGCCACTCATTTCCGCGACCGAGACGAGTTTTACGTCCGCCGATGGCACGCGCATCGCTGCTACGCTGACCCAGCCAGAGTTTGGAAAACAGATTGCTGGAATGGTGATGGTCCGTGGGCGAGGATGTGCGTCGCGCGTAAATGGACGCGCGCGCTTCTTCGCAAATTACGGGATCGCTGTCTTAACATATGATAAGCGCGGCTCCGGGGCCTCGGAGGGGGATTGCGCCACATTCACGTTTGAACAGCTCACTGACGACGCCATCGCCGCTTTGG
>CALFRH010000248.1 GCA_937919225.1 uncultured Parvularcula sp. | reverse complement strand
AAGGTGGGTATAGATATCACATCATCCCCGGAAATGCGCACCTGGTCCCATATCGGATCATCCATCGACTGCAATACATAAGCTTCGAACTCGGTCGGAGCACCGCCCAATCGTTTCATCGCATCGATTTGCGGAAAGCCTTTGATCTTCTCCGGCCATTGATCAGGCGTGCGCGCAATTGGTTTAATCGAAAAAGAACTGTAGTAGGCGCGACGGGTTTCCTCATCGACCCCTGCCGGCGGCGCAGGCCATTTTAGCATGCCACAGTCGAAGAACCATGGGATCCAACCCATCCAAAACGCGCCGCCGCGTCGCGATTGCCCAGGCTCATTTACGCCAGTCGCCGTTGAGCGCGTCATGGCGACAGCCGCAGACATAGGCACCGCCGCCTTGATCGCGGGGTGCCGTGCGGTCAGTAGCTTCACTTGATTTTCAGCTGAGGAAGAACACCCGAAAAGGCCGACATTTCCATCCGACCAGTTTTGCGCGATGATCCAATCGATAGCGGCCCGCCCATCTTCAACCGGGGCAGGAATCGTTCGCTCATAAACGCCACCTGACTTGTAAAGCCCGCGTTCGTTCAATGCCAAAACGGCGTAGCCATTATCCAGCAGGCTAGGGACAGGAGTATATCTGACTTCCACTTCCCATATATCATAATGTGTACGTATCAAAATAGTCGGCAATGGCCCAACTATACCTTTAGGTTTATATAAGTGTCCACTGGCCCAGGTTCCATCCGCCATAGGAACATAAACATCACTATCGATATCATACTCTTGCGAGAAGGCCGCGAACGCCTCAGCAGAGTTCTGAGCGTTATCGATCACCTCCGGTGGGTAAGAGACGCATCCGCTCAGGCCAAGCGCGAGCAACGAAGCAGCGAGTACACCATGTTGGTTACGCTTTTTCCGGCGGTACATCATTCTCTTGTTTCCCGTTCCGAGTAGTTGAGGTCTTTTTTTGGCGACCGAACGAAGCGGCAACAAGACAGGGCCACCAACACAGCCTCCCCCAAAGAACGCATATTGAGAGGAATATACATCCCATTGGAGAGCGCGCTCGGCGCACCGCTACACAATGGTCAATAAACGCCTCGGCGTATGCTCGAGAATTGTGGCGATCTCCTCTTGGGAGAAATCACGGCGCCTCATCATTGGCACAACGTTTCGAAAGATATGACCATAGCCATGCCCCCCAAACTGGCTAAGGCGAGTGCGATAGCAAATATCGTGAGAGATCAAAATTTGATCTAAGTGTCCACGATCAATCAACTTCCGAAGCCAATGTAAACGCACATCATCATTGGGCATATCGACATCTTCCGCCCACTTATAATATGTTGTCTCCATACCGAACAAATCGAACGCAATAATACATTTAGAATCGGCCAGACGGAACATTCGTTCTTCGTCAAAAAATTGTACGGTCGATGTAGCTCATCACCACCCGCGAAACATCCGTACCCTCATCAGTCAAAAAGTCCACGACTTCCTGTGGCTGATCGGGACGTCGACCAGGGTGCACATTCAATGAAGCACCTGTCACATCCTGTGCGAGCGCGGCGGCCTTCATCACGCGCCGCTCAAGCGGTGTCCAGGGTGTCTGGCATCCAATCTCACCAATGATACCCGCCCGTATCTCCGTTCCCCAGGCTCCGTCGAAGACTTGCGATACCATTTCCTCAGTAAAGCTATCAATCGTCCGGTCAGCATTTTCGGGGTTTTGGTATTCATCAACATAGTGACCACACCCCATAATCACGTGTACATCCGCTTCGCGCGCGACGTGAACAAGGCCGTGCGGATCAGGCATAAGGCCACCGCAGCTTAACTCGACAATGGACCGCCCACCATCTTTGCGCATCTTCTTCAGTTCGGTGACGGCCACCTAAACGCTTTGCAATATCAAATTGCCTGGCTCAGTGGTTTCCCCATAATTGATGGGCCAGTGGTTTTGTAGCGTTATCTCTAAATCGCCATCGTCCTTATGTTTCCAGTCGGGCGTACGGATATCGCACAAAACATGTTCATGCATCAGCGTGGGACCTAACGCTGTTTAGTCCCGGGAAGTGATGGGCTGGATTGTTGATGAAGCGTTTTGGCTGTTCGGTCGAACATTTATTGACGTATTCGAAGACGGTGAGTCCTTTGAGGGTCTTCAGTCTTTTCGCGAAGTTGTAAGCTCGACGAAAGTCTGAAGGTGCTGGCGCAACTGTTCGTGCGATGAATAGTGATATCGCTTGACGGTTGCCTCTTTCAAAGTTCGGTTCATTCTTTCAACCTGACCGTTCGTCCAGGGATGGTTTATCTTGGTGAGCCGGTGCTCAATCTCGCTCTCTCTGCAGACACAATCGAAGATGTGTTCGAGCGCGAGAGAGTTTCCTTTTCTCTCCGTGAATTAGACGCCGTTATCGGTGAGGGCGATGTGGATCGTGTAAGGGCAAGCTTCGATCAAATGACGCAGGAACTTCGCCGCGTGCATCTTGCCGGCCTTTTCATAAAGCTCGACGAACACGAACTTCGATGTACGGTCGATGGCGACAAACATATAAAGCTTGCCGTCTTCGGTGCGGACTTCTGCGATATCGATGTGAAAATAGCCGATCGGGTATGACTTGAATTTCTTTTTCTCAGAGGCTTCCTCCTTAACATCCGGCAGCCGAGATATGTCATGACGCTGAAACAACCGATGGAGGCTGGAGCGTGTCAGGTGGGGGATACTGTATTGCAAGGCGTACAAACAATTATACAACGGCAACAACGTATGCCGACGGAATGCAACACAGGCTGCTTCCTCTTCAGTCGAGAGAACGGTGGATCGTGTTTTTTTCGGACCCATTGCCGCATCTTCGACGCTCGTACGGGATCGCCATTTCCGAACCGTTCTTCGGTGCTTACGCGGCCTTCGGCCACGGTCACCTCGAACTTTGGTTGATCCCATACTGCTCTGCTAACGCCGCGACCGAAGCTTGCGATCGCTGTATTGCTTTTCGGACCGCGTGCGTTGTCTTGGCGCACTCGTGTAGAACTTGTCCCATTGAACCTTCCTCCATGATGGATCACTGCATAAAGCGATTCCATCACTTCCCGGGACTAAACACCTAGGGCATCTTACGAACTACTTTAGTTTGTACACGTTTCTAAGCCAGTTGCTTTGTCGCGTTTTCTATCGCCCAACCGGTGCCCACTTGGTCGAAAAACCCTCTAGCGCTCGCTTTCTTGGTAATCGGGCTGCATCTCTGGCCTCGCCTGATGAAACGCAGGCAGGACTGAACACCGCACCTCGATCTCAATAAGTGTTGGGAAAGTCGACAAATCACACTCAAAACGCCGTGCGTTCGCCAATTGCGGGATGAGAGCGATGTCGGCAATCGTCGGAAGTCGGCAAAGCAAAATTGAGTCTGCGACCTGCGCTTCACAAGCAGGCTCTCAAGGGCGCTAACGCAATCGTGCGTCCAGTGCCTAGCACATTGCAATTAGGCAAACCGGCTTGATTAGTGAGATATTTCCTCACCCGACGAACGGTAAGGGCATGCGCTTCAGCACTGATGGCCAATGCAAAAGCTCGCGATTTCGCCTTAAGCAGCAGGTCGGAGGGCAACAGAGGAGGGTCTGGGATCAGTTCATCAATGTACTCGATGATGGTGAGAGACTGGTGCAGGTTCACCCCATCCACTTCCAGTGTCGGTATCAACCCCTGGGGGTTATGTAGACGATACTCTTCAGTATTCGCCGAGACTACTGGAACATACTCGAACTCAATTCTCTTAAGGTGGAGGGCAATGCGAACCCGTTCCCCGGCTGAGTTTTGAGCCCGTGTATAGAGTTTCACCACCGCCCTTACGCCGCCACATCCTGCATTTCATAGAGCGCGCGATATCGACCTGAATCGACGCGGATAAGGTCCTGGTGACACCCCTGCTCCACAATACGACCCCGGTCGAAGACCAAAATGCGGTCCACATCTTTTACCGTGGAAAGACGATGGGCGACGATGATCGTTGTCCGACCTAGCATAAGCTCTCTCATCGCGCCCTGGATCAACCGTTCCGTGATGGTATCAAGGCTTGACGTGGCCTCATCAAAGATCACGATCGGCGCGTCCGCGATAAAGGCCCTGGCGATGGCCACCCGTTGACGTTCGCCCCCAGATAATTTCACACCACGTTCCCCTACAAGCGTGTCATATCCCAGGGGCAGGCGGTCAATAAATTCACTCGCCCGCGCTCGTCTCGCGGCTTCCTTTATCTCACCTTTGCTCGCCTCTGGGCGAGCATAGGCAATATTCTCCGACAGGCTCCGGTGAAAAAGAAGCGGATCCTGCGGCACCAAGGCCACCGAAGACCGAAGGCTTGTCTGGCTCACCGCATCGATGTTTTGTCCATCGATCATGACCGCGCCCTTATCAACGTCGTAAAGCCGTTGAATAAGCTTTACGAAAGTCGATTTTCCGGATCCTGACGGCCCGACAAGGCCCACACGCTCACCCGGCTGAATGGTGAGATTAAATTGATCATATAGCGGCTTGCCACTGGCCTCATAACCGAAGGTCACATTACTGAACTCTATCCGCCCTTCCTCTCGACGGAGGGAGGGGGCCTGCGCCTGATCAGCAATTTGAAGAGGACGAGCGTGAAAGTCGACCACATCGGCGAATTCGCTTGTGGCCCGTTGAAGCTGACGAATGTGGTCCCCCACCTGCCGCAAATAGCCGCCTAACTGACTGTTCAAGGTGAGCATAAAGACAATATCGCCAGCCGTCGCTTGCCCCCGGGACGCTAAACCAATCAGCATAAAAATTGTCAAAAACTGCATGAACCGCCAGATCACCTGCTGAACGAAGATGAGGTCCCACCCGCGTGTCCAGGCGACAATCGCCTTTTCCCGCCAAGATAAAACGGTGTTGCGAAACCTTGCCTCTTCGCGGATTTCTGCCCCAAAGGACTTCACCGCTGCATTGTTCGTCATCGCGTCCGCCACGGCAGCGCCAATCGCGCTGTCGGCGCCCGCTGCGCGAACATTTGCTGGGCGAACATATCGGCTTGCAACAAGAATAGAGGCACCAACATGGATCACTACCCCCACGGCGAACATGAGCCCGACCGATGGGTACCGAACGATCATCACCGCCGTGACCCCAATCACCATGAGGCCCTGGGGCAGGAAATTCATCCACAAAATTTCTGAGATAGCATCATAGGCCCATTTTCCGCGGGTGATCTTGCGAACCGTCGCGCCCGCAAATGTATTCGCGTGCCAATCGCTGGAGAACTTCTGAACCTTCGCGAAAGTGTCCTCCAGCAGTTGGGCCATATTCCGCGCTGCCAGGACATTCCAAATACGTGAGCGAACATTCCGTACAATAAAAAATAAAACGACAACGGCCATGTACAGACACAGCGCTCGATAAGCGGGATCGAAGCCCTCCCCCGCCTGTATCGCCGTGACAATGCGGTCGACCAGCAGCCCCGCCGTGATGGGAAATAAGATATCCAACACCACCATGGCAAAAACAAAACCCATGACCACAGCGAGGCGTTTTGGTTGACTGAACCAATAGACTGCACACAAAGACATCACATCTCGCCATGTGACATCAATGGGTTTGTGCAAACTGGGTGCGCTCGCCGTTGAAGTCGACATTGTTTTTACTCCTGCCCCAGGCCCGTCAGGGTCAGGACGACCGCTGCGTGATCACTGGGAAATTCACCGTTCGGTCCCACCGGCTCGGTCATGGCAATGGCTTCTATCAGCGAAATCCGCCGTGACAGCGTAGGCGTGCAAGATCGAACAAAAAGAAAATCAATGCGGTCGGCAACCGGTTTATCCGCATCAAAACACTCCCCCTGCATTGTTCCCCCCGCCGCAGGGGACATAATTGGGAGGAAGCCAACCACACCGGATAGGGTGCGGATCGGTTCTGTATCCGGCGTCGTGTTAAGATCACCGCCGAAGACAACCAGCCCTTCACCAGCGGCGGCCGCTTCTGCCGCGACTTGCTCGGCTTGTCGGGCTCGGACCTTATGCCCCTCTTCATCATGACAATGGGTGA
>CALFRH010000247.1 GCA_937919225.1 uncultured Parvularcula sp. | reverse complement strand
CGGGCGATCAAGGTACCCGCACCAAAACTGTTGTCTGCGTGGAGTTTCGGCTCGTCAAGTCCAAAATCACCAAGCCTGAGCTATTGGTACGTCGATTGGTGCACGGCATGGGATATCGGTACCGGCTGCACACAAAAGACCTGCCAGGCACACCAGATATAGCCTTTCGAAATAGACAGAAGGCTATATTTGTGCATGGATGCTTTTGGCATCAGCATCCTGATCCAACCTGCAAATTGGCGCGGATGCCGAAATCACGACGCGATTTTTGGGGGCCAAAGTTGCGAAGCAATCGTGAGCGTGACGAGCGAACCCTCAAGCGATACGAGAAAATGGGGTGGCAGGTCTTGATTGTTTGGGAATGTTTAACCAAAAACGAAGAAGAACTAAAAGAGAACATCCGAGAATTTATGGAGGATTATTGAGGTGAGGTCGATCGAGCTATTCGCGGGGGCTGGTGGACTCGGTATTGGCCTATCTCGGGCAGGATTCCATCCGGCGGCAGTGGTAGAGATTGACCGATACTGTCAGGACACCATAGAAGAAAATCGGTCTCGAGGTCAGGCTGATGTGGCGCTGTGGCCAAAGGTGTTTGGCGACGATGTGCGCCGCTTCAACTATAAGCCCCACGAGGACAAGATCACTCTCGTATCAGGTGGTCCTCCATGTCAGCCGTTTTCAGTTGGCGGCAAGCACAAAGCGTTTGCGGATAAACGAGACATGTTCCCGGAAGCTGTCCGAGCGCTACGCGAGCTACGACCTGCCGCCTTTATTTTCGAAAACGTCAAAGGGCTCACCCGCTCCAGCTTTCATAACTATTTCGAGTACATCAAACTACAGATCAAGTTCCCGGAATTGGAGGCCAAGACCGACGAAGACTGGATGGAACACTTGCGTCGGCTTGAGCAGCACGACAGCTCCACCAAGTCCAACAATCTGACATACCACGTACTTAGCGAAGTTCTAAACGCTGCTAACTATGGCGTTCCCCAAAAGCGAGAGCGGGTGTTTTTCGTTGGATTTCGCTCCGATGTCGATGCTGGTTGGTCTTTCCCAACAGCGACCCATACTCAAGATGCATTGCTCTGGTCCCAGCGGGCAGGCGGCGAATACTGGGAACGGCACAGTATCAAAACCGGGACCAAACACCTCAATCCACGCGCCCAGTCACGGCTTGCCAAGCTCTGTTACGCACCAGATGGAGCCCCTTGGCTCACTGTGCGCGATGCACTCGCTGATCTGCCGCCGCCAAGCAAGCGCGCCAATGGCTGCAATCAGTTCAGCAATCACCCCTTGAAGTCAGGTGCCCGTAGCTATCCCGGGCATACCGGTAGTCATGAGGACGAACCAGCCAAGACACTCAAAGCAGGGGTGCATGGGGTGCCAGGCGGCGAGAACATGAAGCGTGATCCCAAGACCGGATCAGTTCGGTACTTCTCAGTACGCGAGAGTGCTCGTCTTCAGACCTTCCCTGACGAATTTATCTTCCACGGTTGCTGGTCGGAAACCATGCGACAACTCGGCAACGCTGTGCCAGTTCAGTTAGCTGAGATCGTTGCTTCCTCTGTTAGAGAAAAGCTGGAGGCGGCGGGTGTAAAGTGACGGAGGGATATGCTGAATTCGAATTCGATCTGCCAGCGGCCCTCCTGGAGCGTCTCGTCTGGCGGTTCGACGACATTCAAGCAGCCTCCTTGTTACCGAAAGTAGTGGCGAACGTTCCCGAGGCTCAAGGAGTGTACCAGCTCCTCCTAAATGATGAGCTAGTGTACATCGGTAAGACGGATGCCGCCAAAGGCTTGCGCAATCGTCTAGCGCGCCACGCAACCACCATTCAGCATCGCCGAAACCTCCTTCTCGCGAATGTAACATTTAAGGCCATTCGGGTATTCGTGTTCACGGCGATGGATTTGGAAGCCCAACTGATTGATCATTATGGCGGCGTTGCGTGGCAGCACAGCGGTTTTGGTTCTAACGATCCAGGTCGCAACCGTGATGGAACGAAGTTAAAGCCTGGCGGGTTTGATGAGCTTTATCCCATCGATCTAGATCAACCGCTAGAATACGACTTTTCTAAAGCCAAAACAGTTGGCGAGGTATTCTCTGGTCTTAAATCCACTCTACCGTACCTTTTCCGTTATGAACGACTGCCAAAAGACGTATCAGGTATACAGATGTCAGTTGATGGAGAGTATCCTACGGCCTGGGAGATTGTTACGAGCGCCCTCGGTGTGTTGCCGGCTGGTTGGCAAGCCACCGATTTGTACTCCAGACTAATTCTGTATCGAGAATCTAAAGACTATGTGCACGGTCATATCGTGGGTCGCTCAACAAGTGGTCAGCCCTAGGCTACACATCGCGGAACATAGCATCGCGATTAAAAGGGTGGACTGAATGGGGGTCTAGAATTTTATGAATAGTATTACCGCAATAAAATCATTTATTTATTGGAGTTAGTGGTGCCCGGGGGCGGAATCGAACCACCGACACGAGGATTTTCAGTCCAC
>CALFRH010000246.1 GCA_937919225.1 uncultured Parvularcula sp. | reverse complement strand
TTTTTGCGGCACAACGAGCTACTCATGATCCCGCCAGAACCTCGCCGATTTCGCCGGGAGTTCTGGCGGCGATAAGTCACTGATCCTGCGTGGTGTAGGGTAAAGGGGCAGGCCATATGCCCCATCACCATGTGCTGTCGCGGAATGACCTACGAGCAGCAGAGTAGATCGGGCTTTGGAAACTCGCTACAATTCAGCCATAGCAAGTCAGTAAGAGGGATGTTTGCCGTGGCTGCCGAAACCAATCCACAAATTGATGAAGTTATCGATCTTGATCCGATTCTTGCGAAAGCAAGGGAACATAACGGCTGGAGCAATGAAGATACTGCTTATGCGCACCAGTGGTATCTCAGACATCTCCAACTCTGCCGCGATCATCCAGAAGTCAGGCTGTCTGCAATCTCTCGAAAAGCTGATGAATTATGGCATCAGCACATACTAGATACCAAGAGATACGCTGCTGATTGCGAAAAGCTGTTTGGCAAGCTCGTGCATCATCAGCCGATCTATGGCGAACCATCCGAAGATGACCAGGCTCTACATAAGCAGACACTCGCGCTTTATCAGAAAGAATTCGGGGAGACGCCATATGATCCTGAAATGATGTCTGCCATTCCAATGTAGATGCGCGATAACATATTGATATATAATAATATTCTATGAGACCTGTGTAGCAGTTCATAAAAGGGAATAGACTGAAATGACTAATTGGAAACTTTCATATTTTTTGGTTGCTATCGCGATCTCGATTTCACCTGCCTATGCAAAGACATTTACAGAGTGCGGATGTGACCGTTTTCTCGCTAACGGCCTCTTCCAAACGAAATCTGACGTTGCAACCGAAACCGTCCAAACCGCATTCAAGGGCTTTCTCTGTACTGCCAGTCAGGAAGAAATCAACCGCGTGTCCAGTGACAGAACTAATCTGGGATTCGAGGTACCCGATTATATTGATTTTGATTTCGGAAAATCCGGTGATGAGAACTATGTGCGGCAGTGGCGCTCAAGTTCTTGTTCTGCAGAGGATTCTACACAAGACTCCGAGTCCGTTTTCCAAAGCATCAGGGTGATTGCAGATCGCAGAATAATCGATGGCGCAAATCGCTGCTACGAGACTTGCCAGGGCGGGGGGTTATTCTGCGATATGGCGCGACTTGACGCCGATACCTTGCTCTTCACCACAAACTGGACTCCTCAGACAAACCAGACAGCCTTCCCAAAGATCACTGGTGGTGGGATCAAGGGCGGGCGCATTAGCGATATTGGAGCCTTTGGCGAGTCACCTATTCGCAATGAAATGGAAATTACGGTCACGGGGGTGAGCGCGACTATTGACGCAGACGAACCTGCTTCGCCGGTAACAATTCGCATTGATACTGATCAAGCCGGATCATGCTCAGCTGCCACGGAAGGGCTGACGGTAAAGTACCGGATTGACACGGTGATAGAAGGCACAGGAAGTGTCCCCCGGTCGGTGAGCCAAAGCCAACGCCACGCAATAGGCAATTCGGGAAGTTGCACAGAGAACAACGTCAACGGCTCTTGGCCAATCTGTTTGCCGATCGGCGCAAGGATAACTGACCACAACATTCAAATTCACTCTATAGCTCGTGGCCGTGCTTGGGCAGAGCTAGGAAACCCGACGGCCAACTGCGCTATGCTCCGCCTAAATTATTCAGATGGCGGTCGCCGCACGTTTGGCGATTGTCGTGGCAACGGCTGGGCAGATGCAACATTAAGTGTGACCGGAACGGTGAATGAAGACGCCGCAATCGAGCGGCACACCGAAACAAAGTCTATCGAGCTTCCTTACGGAGAAGGTTCGCAGGTTACTTTTCAATATCCAACCGACAAGCTCGCTGGAATATCCAGCGTAAACTGGATTTACAGGGTTTCTGTGCGTGAAGATCGACTGGACGACACTATAACACATGAGCTCTCAAACGCGGCGGGAACCTTTGACCGGTTTGTCTCCACCATTACTCCCCAAGGCACCCTGTCCTTGGGAATTACACGAGAGTAGAGGCAGCGGTGCGAACATGGGACAAGACAACGATGGCTCCGCCTCCAATGGCGACCAGATTACACCCTTTGAACTACTAGAAAGCTCGCTTTTCAAGGAAAGAGTCGAGAGGATAGTTTCCGATGAACTTTCTCGCGAGGAAGCGGAGGGTGCATTCATTCAAAAACTGGATCGCGCGGCTAAATCCGCGCCTCCAGACGGCCAGACCGACAATTCTTTCCAGAAATTTGTCGATGACCGCATAGATGACAAGCAAAAGTTGAAAAATATCGTGACCAGTTGGAAATTCTGGTCTCTTTTTGGCCCGCTTGTCGGAGCGCTTGCATTTCTCGGCATAGATCGCAGTCTGATTGAAGACGAGTATGCCCAACCAGTCGTTCATTGGATGATCGATACCGACGCGCGGATCGAGAACCACCCAACTATCGAGGAGCTCTCGCAACTCGCAGATGACACCAAGCTCGGACGACAATCGCTGATTATCACGGAGCGCTTTACTCTCAACGAAGAGATGCAGCTTGTGCTCGGGTCTAAGTCATCTCTCCCGGACTGCGCGGAGCTATCACAAAACACTTCAGCCGAGCTTGTTCCACTTGAAGACAATTTCGACCATTCGGTTTGTTTCGATATCGATGCAAAGCGTACTGAAGTAGATGTGCCGATCTGGGTTGATGTGCGTCGGCGAACAATCGACGATATTTCAGTTTCCGCCTACGTCCGCCCTCTTGGCCTTCGGGTTGAGTGCGTTCGGAACGGCCAACGAGGCAAATTTCTGGAACGCGGGATTCCGTGCTTTGAGTTTTCTGATGATGTTGCGATATCCAAAGACGACCTCTCTGTAAGCCTAAATGCCGCCGCAGGCTCAGTAGAGAAATCCCCGAGCATTCGAGGTTTTGGGGACGGAGCGGAAACCGCCACTTGGCACAAATACGATATTGAGTTTCCTACCCTTGACCTAGAAAACCTCAATGAAGACAGCTTAAACCGATTTCCCATCCGGCTTGCGGCCGCCGACGCCCCGATAGTAGCCAATGTTGTTTTTGTGGTGGAACTGGAGCTCTCACGCCCGTCTTCCAATTGATGGATGTCATCTCGGTCAGATTTGACGCGCATTGCGGCTGTGGGACCGGCCACTTCCGATGTGCGGCTGAAGAGGTCAAATTTGACCGTTTTTTGTCCGTGACATATGTCTCAATTGGATGCCAACCATGGCATTTTCATCCTAAGACCATTCAATTTCTTCAATATCCACAGAACAATTTGAGACTTGGTCCGGGTTAAGCAATGAAACAGCTACATACCTGCCGTCACCCGTCGTACTGGAGCGCTCAAATATCTCTTCGAGACTAGTCGTATTTAGACCAGGGCTCCAAGTATCTCCATTCTCGAAGAAGACTCGATACCCATGCTGATCAACACAGACCATGTAAACATCGCTGTCCGTTCCCAACTCTGGGATGAACAAGTCCGCCGACAGAGCCGGGCTAGCAAAAAAAGCAAAAGCAAATATCAGATTTCGCACTCTCTGTTCCCCTTATGCTTGCATGGGCATCGCTCTGGAGCGATGGTGAGGAGAAGATAGTGGAGGAAAAACTTAGTTTAAACAAAAATATTTCATCGCAGCATTGGCCTTGGCGTCATTCTCAACTCAAGCATTGGCATGCGAGTGCGTCTCAGAAGTTCTACAAAGCGTGAAACAGATTGAACGCACAACCGACACTGACAGATCGAAGTTCGCGAACCAAGCCGCATTCTGCTACCTAAGTGAAAACGAGGAGCGCTTCAAATCTGCGGCATCGGCGGACGGTGAGGCTGATTTTCTTGGAATAATCGAAGTTGGCGGTGATGGGTCCTATGACCAAGAAGAATTTCAAAAAGCACGAGAGCAGTATTGTTCTGCCGAAGCCAATTTCGCCAACCTCGATACGCTCACTTCAAATCTAACTTCGCGTTTTGATCAGTATTCTCTGAGGGCTGTCCAATCTTGCTTGAACTCATGTCAAGCAGGAGGTCTGTACTGTAATATTTCTGCAGAAAATGACCTTATCGCGACCGTCGTTGCCAGATGGAATCCGGTTGGCGGTGTCAATGAAACATCAATAACCGGTGCAAACGCTGCCGGTGCCACATATCTCAAGCCCCTTGTGGGTGATGACCCACTGACCAGTGGAGCTACAATTGGCTCCCAGGGCGTTTCTTTTAACTTTCAAAGATCAAATGCGAGTGACATGCAGTTTAATCTGCAGACAACTGGTGGCACTTGCACCGTCACGTCCAAGCAACCCGAACTAACTGTTCAAATTGCAGGTTCCATTTGGGCCACGGGTCAGGAAAGGCGCTTTGACACCGGATCTTTTCAAGTCAGCCAGCCCAAAGATTCAGGGACTTGCAGTCGCAGCATCCGTGACCGTCCAGTACGCCGATGCCCAACTTTAGACGGTCAGGCGATGATAATTCAGGATGTTTGGCAATCGAATTACTCTGGCAATGACGCTACAGTTACCCAACGGGCAACCGACAATAATCAGTGCGTAACAGCTTACATCACTTCGGTTGATGCAGGGCGCGGCACACTTGGTGATTGCCGTGGTAGAACGTGGCTGAATTCCCTAGATATTAACTATCGGGGCTATTCGGACTTCTCTAATATTTCCACACCAAAGATCGAATTCAATGGTGAAGCGTTCTTGGATGAAAATTTGGATGCATCATTCTCAGCGACATATCCTACGACTTCAATCGAGCATTTTTCAAATCTGACGTGGAATTTTGAAATAGAGGTGTCCGAGAAAATTGATGGTCGAACAGTTAGGTCTTTCGAACTCAATGGAGCGACACCGTCTTCTCGTGATTACACCGCCACAATCTCTGGCGGTCAGTTGACCGTTGTAAAAGCAAACTGACCGCAAAGCCCTAAAGCGGTCAAACAAAGGGGCAATGTTAGCAACGCCCCTTTGTACCTCTGGAAAATATCGTGATCTTAGCTCATCCAGTCAACGAACATCTGATGACAGTATCCACAGAGATCGAACCGAACGTAACGACCGAACAAGGCCTTCGCGCGCTTGCCGAAGAGGGCCATACGGTCGAAGTGCTCTGCAAGGCTGACCCGGAACGCAAAGGGCCAAGCTGGCATGGCCTCTGGATTGTGCGGACTGTCGGGCATGACGGTCAGGAGAAAATCCTTGTCACAGCCAGAACGCGCGTGACCCAGAATGCGATCAAGGTGCGCGAGTTCAAGACAGCAACCGGGGTGATTTCCTTCCTGGTCGGCGTTGGGTTTTCTCAGGCCAGCATCCCAATGAAGGATGGAGAAAAGACCTCACACCGTCTTGTCAGTGACTAAGGCCCGGGTCACGGTCTATCTCCCTGTCGATCTCGCGCTCGTTCTCGACCTCCTGATCCTTCTCCTGGCC
>CALFRH010000245.1 GCA_937919225.1 uncultured Parvularcula sp. | reverse complement strand
GCCCATCCCCTCAAGGGCCTGCGAATACTGGACCTCACCCGCGTGCTGGCAGGACCCGTGGCCACCCGCACCCTGGCGGGGTTTGGGGCGACAGTCCTCCGTATCGACCCACCCAGGTGGGACGAGGCCAATGTGGTGCCGGACATTACTTTAGGAAAGCGCTGCGCCTTTCTCGACCTTCGTCAAGAGGCAGATCGCAGCCGGTTCGAAGACCTTCTTTCCACCGCCCATCTATTCGTACACGGTCTTCGCCCGGGCGCGCTAGAGGGCCTTGGCCTTGGGGCGGAACGCCGCCGCGCATTGGCGCCCAACCTCATGGAAGTGTCCCTCAACGCCTATGGGGCCACGGGTCCCTGGGCCAAGCGCCGCGGATTTGACAGCCTTGTGCAGATGAGTTCCGGCATCGCCGATGCGGGCCGCCAGTGGGCGGGACGGAACGACCCCACACCCCTCCCCGTCCAGGCGCTGGACCATGCCACGGGATATTTGATGGCCGCCGCCGCGTTACGGCTTTTGGCGAAGGCGGTTTCTGATGGAATGGGCGGAAATGTTCACTTGTCCCTCGCCCGCACAGCGGCGCTTCTGAAGGCGCATCCCCAAAACACGCAAGGGGACCTGTCAAAAACATCGCAGGCAGAGGACTTTTCACCTAAATTTGAGTCGTCCGTTTGGGGGCAGTCCCGTCACCTCCGTGCGCCCCTCGCGATTGAAGGCACCCCGATGGGGTGGGATCGCCCCGCAGGGCCGTTGGGATCGGTAGAAGCGGGGTGGCGTTAACCCGCTATTGTCATCCCAGTTTCTGCCGCAGGCAGAAGACTGGGATCCATACTGTGGAGATGTTAGTATGGTGCTTAGATTTCACCGCCCAAGCTTGTGGATCCCGGTCTTGCCCTTCGGGCAAACCGGGATGACAGGCTTCGTTCCCTACCTATGTTGGTCCACCAAAATCGGGTTCCCATCTGGGTCCAGCACCGTAAAGCTGGCCGGGCCCGTACCATTTTCGTCAGCCTCAGTCTCGAACTTTACCCCTTGAGCCTTCAGCGATTTTTGCAACTCCCGAACATCGGTAAACGGATTAGCCTCTTGCGCATTTTGATCCCAGCCGGGGTTAAAAGTGAGCATGTTTTTCTCAAACATGCCCTGGAACAGACCGATGACGGTGTCGCCACTTTTGAGGATGGTCCATCCTTGCGCAGGGTCACAGCCGGGCAAGGCCTCAAACCCAAACTTTTTGTAGAACTCAAGCGAAGCGTTGATATCCTTCACCGCTAGGCTCACTGAAAAGGCACCCAAATTCATCGCTGTCCCTCCACGAACAAAAATTCAGCTTATCATTTCGATGCGAGATAAAAAGGAATGATCACACACAAAAAAGCGGCCACCTGCATCACGCCGATGGCCGCTTTACTTTTGGACCAAGAAGGACCTTACGCACATTAAGCGTTCCCCACGGCTTGTCCGCCTGTGCCGGCGAAGGCCGGTATGGGGTCCATGGATGCCACGGACAAGCCGTGGCAAACAAGAAACCAAATCGCAGGTCTCGACTCTATACCCGTGGCCCCAAAGAGACCAACCGGTCCACAATGGATCCAAGGCCCTCTGTCCCGGTGTGAACCTCCATGTGACCAATTTTGTCGGTCACCCGCTCCAGCGCCTCAAGTTCTTTAAGCCGCAACAGCGTTGGATTGTCCTCCATAAGGCGCGCGGTGTTCAAAAGCGACCGGGTTGCGGCCACTTCTTCACGCCGACGGATCAAGTTGGCTTGAGCGGTTTTCTCCGCCTCCACCACTTTGTTGATCAGCACCCGCATCTCACCAGGCAGGATCACATCTTTGATGCCAAGGTCGCCCATGGTCACACCGATGTCCCCCATCTCCCGGCGGACATGGTCCTCAATTTGCGTGTCCACGGACATACGGTCATTGAGCACCTCGTCCAGGGTCCGCCCGCCAATGGCTTCCCGCACCGCGAATTGTACCAACTTGTAGAGGTACTCGCGATAATCAGGCGTGGACAGCGCCGCTTTCTCCGCATTCAGTACTTGGACGAAGGCAGAGAGGGTCACCCGAACCGACACACGGTCTTTGGTCAGGATCTCCTGCGCGGTCACTTCCAAGGGGACGGCCCGCGTGTCGAACAGTTTCGACGTCACTTTCCGCCCCACCTGCCAAAAGCCATACCGGCCCGGGCCCAAGGTCCGTGTCAGGACACCGTCCACAAAGACAAGGGCCTGCTCCGCAGCTCCCACCGCCACAGGGACGATGATGGGGCTAGTGACCTTAGATGTGACGGCCGCTTTTTCAAGCGCCGCCAACTCCGCACGGGGCACCTCTGGCGTTTCGTCAGGCCGAATACGGACAACGTCAACCGTTTGGAGTACTTTCCAAACATGGATGACCTCGCCCGGACGCACGATCATGGTGGGCCGCCCATCAAGAGAGACCACAGCCACCTCGTCCGCCCCTGCCCGCACCGTCATAAAATAACGGTCCGCCAGATCCGGATGGTTCTTCTCCATGAGTGCTGCCCAGGGGCTTGTAAAGACGCCCTGCGCCTCAAAAAGCTCGCACAATAACCGTCCGCCCACACGCCAATAGACGTGTCGACCTGGCTCAAGCACACGAAGTAAGCGACCATCCTTAATGAGGAGGCCGCGTTGATTTTCGGCAACAATGAAGGTTTCCCGTAGCATTGTTCCGCCCTCCTCTTTGTTAAATTCCAGCCCCATGCTGAAAAAGGGAAGCGGCGCCTAATGTAAACAAAATAAGGTGTAAAGGATTATTTTGATGAATTATTGATGACAGCGGAATAATAACTCTGAGGTGAGATGATGTTGCGCCCCAACATCCACAGTCCAAGCAACGCTGTCATCCCGACTGGAGCGTAGCGGAAGGCCGGGATCCATAGCGCGGGGATGTCAGTATGGTGCAAAAGCCAGATCATATAAGCTTATAGATCCCGGTCTTCTGCCTGCGGCAGAAACCGGGATGACCAAACCAGGTCGGCGAGGCCGTTTCCTGATGATCGGTGCGGGCCTGCGTGGTTAAGGCGAAAGCGTTGCGATGGGGCTCGGACCACAGGCTATAAGAGCACAGTGGCCCTTATACTGATAATCCGTCTTTCCACCACCTTAGCTTCCGCCGGTATCCCCACCGACACAAAGCCCGACATCGGGTGCCCTCCAAAAGTCGGGCAATGCAACGCATCACCCGTCCCCATCAGGCTGAACGGCCCCGCCACCCAATAGTTGAGTTGGCGTTCAAGGCCATGGTTTTGGAGCGGGACTCGAACCCGCCACATCTAGAGTGACAGTCTAGTGCTCTAACCGTCTGAGCTATCCAAACAATAAAACGAGGTGGATTCGAACCACCGAATCTCGCGATTTAGCGAGCGCCTTAAACCACTTGGCTATCGTCTCTCCCCTCTTGCGGCATACGGTCTCGGCAGCGCCGCCCGCACCCGGGAGGATCTCAAGCGCCCCACCGAAACAAAAGGGAGAAGGCACTTAAGACCTCAAAACCATTTGTCTAGAGAAAAAATAGGCTCGCCTTTATTTTAGCAGCGAGAAGCCTTGACTGCTGACAGGTGAAGGGCGTTCGGGTAGATATTTCTTCATGACAACGACCGACGCGAAGACCCCAGATGCCATCGTTAATTGGGTGGATGAGATGCCGCTGGGCATGCGGCCCTATCTGCGCCTTATGCGCGCCGACCGGCCCGTGGGGGTATGGCTGCTTTTTATTCCCTGCCTATGGGGCATGCTGATCGCTCGCCCCGACACGATGGATGCCCATCACTTTTGGGGGTTTTTTCTCCTCTTTCTTATCGGCTCCTTCGTGATGCGCTCCGCAGGCTGCATATATAACGATATTATTGACCGTGACATTGACGCGAAGGTGGCCCGCACTGCGGCCCGCCCCCTCGCCTCCGAGCAAGTGAGTCTGAAGGAAGCGTGGATCCTCCTCGTCGTCCTCTGCCTGGTTGGCCTTATTGTCCTATTGCAATTGGGACTGGCGGCCATTTTGGTGGGTCTTGGCTCCCTTGCCCTTGTTGCCGCCTATCCTTTTATGAAGCGGATCACCTGGTGGCCCCAGGCGTGGTTGGGCCTTACCTTTAACTGGGGCGTCCTTGTGGGCGCCGCGACGGTGGCTGGCGGCGTGCCGCTGTCCGCTCTTCTTTTCTATATGGCTGGTCTCTTTTGGACCCTTGGCTATGACACGATCTACGCACATCAGGATCGCGAAGATGACGCATTAGTAGGCGTCAAATCCTCTGCCAGGCGGTTAGGGAGCACTTCCCGCGTGGCGGTTGCCATTTTTTACGGACTGACGATTATGCTGGCCGCCGCCGCCCTGTCGCAGGAGGGGGTGACAAGCGAGCTTTGGCTTCTCATCCTACCGGCAGGCCACTTTACCTGGCAGATCGCGACCCTCGATATTAATGATGGTGAGCGCTGCTTAAGGCTCTTCAAGTCCAATATCTGGGCTGGGGCGCTGCTTTGTGTCCCCCCCCTCATGGCTTGACCTCTGTCACCTTTTGGGGATGCTCAACGAACAATTGCGTGAGCCTGGAGCATGAAGACGATGACCAAGTTTTCTCGACGCGCAGTTATAGCCTTCGGCGCCGCCATTCCGTTTGGCATCGCGCTAAGGCTCACCGCACAGGAGACCCAAGGCATGACCGACGACACAACAGATTGGGCCAATCTCAGTGAAAAAGAGTGGAAACAGCGCCTGACGCCGGAACAGTTCCGCGTTTTACGGAAAGAGGGAACAGAACGCCCGGGTAGCTCGCCGCTGAATAACGAAAAACGCGAAGGGACCTTTGAATGCGCTGGGTGCGGCCTGCCATTATTCTCGTCCGACAAGAAGTATGACTCAGGCACCGGCTGGCCGTCCTTTTTCGACGTGCTGCCCGGCGCTGTGGAAACGAAGACGGACTTTAAACTTGTCTACCCCCGCACCGAATACCATTGCAGCCGATGCGGTGGACACCAGGGACATGTCTTTAAAGACGGCCCCCAGCCTACAGGCCTGCGCTATTGCAATAATGGGGTAGCGCTTACCTTCAGGCCCAAAGCCGAAGCGTGATCAGCTACCAATGATGGTGGCACCATTGGTGGCCCCTTCAGCGCCAATGTCGTTGAGGCCCGTTTGGTTCCAGTGGAGGTTGTCCGCTTTCATCCGGCCAGTGGTGTGGAAAGTCTTCGCGCTGGTCGCCACCACGCTCCCTAGACTGACATTCCCCATCGCTAATCCTTGCGCATCACGAATGGCCGTCCAACTCGCATTGGTCGGGTCGTTTGCCAAGACACCGAGCTCGAACAGGAAGAAGTGATCGAGCCCCGATGATAGGTCAGCATTAAGATTGGCTACGATACTCTCCAGAGCGGATTGATAGCTACTGGCACTGACACCGCTTGTCCCCGCATTAAGGGCAATGGCATCACTTTCCCCCTGGGCCCAGAGAACATAAGTCTCCCCGACGGTGAAGGCAGTATACTGACCCATAGCAGCGAGCGCAGCGTTCGCATCACCAATCGCATCATTGTAAAGCGTGCCGCTCGATTTCTCCCAATTCCCAGCCCCACTATCCGCTGCGGGAAGTAGCACAGTCCCGCCAACGGCCTTAGGCACACAGATAACGCTCCGTCCTGTTGTCGTGCGCCACGTATTCGCAAATGCCGGTAGAAGACTTCCAGTATCCGCCTCACTATTCCCCTCGCCCACAGGGTCCTGTAGTGATCGAAACAATCCATTTGATAGGTAACCAAACGCGGTTCCGTTCGGTACCGAAGGGCTGGCCGAAGAATCTCCGCGCCCTTTCATGTTCGATTGTCCAATCGCAAGAACGAGATCCGCCTGCTCCGGCAATCCGATCCATCGGTTACCAAGGTAACGCTGAAGAGAGCGGACCTCTTCGTCAGTGTTAGCGCGATCGTAAACACATAGCTCGCCCACTTGCCCCTCAAACCCATACAGAGGGTTTCCTACCTGTCGCAGGGTTCCAAGCGTGACCAAATCTGCGCTTAACGAGCCAACATTTTGCGTGATGTTCTCGGCAATTTTCACACCATCCCACCAGACACTGAGTTGCGTTCCATCAAAGATGAGGGAGGCGACATGAGCTGTTTCATCTGTAGGAAGAAAATCAACGTGTGCGGAGCCGCCACCATCGTCGCGGCGCGCCATGCGAAAGGTGCTGTCTGCATGCACACCGAACCAATTTATTGTGTTAAAGATGGAACTGGATGTGGCAGAAAACAGAACTTTGACCGTCCCGATCGCTTGGAAGGCAATATGGAGAGAATATGGAATATCTTCGCCCGCAAACACTGGAGCGAGGGCGTCTAGCTCCAAATGTTCACTCCCAGAGAAAGTGAGCGCATCCCGCCCACCAAAAGTACCCACACTTAAGGTCGGTTGTCGACCGCTATTGCTTTGGACAGCATGGATATTCGCGCCGCTTTTATCTGTAAGCTGAGATATGAGGGAACCGTTCAGCACGCGAGCGGCAGCATCACTGGGATCGTACCACACAGCCAGGTTTGCCAACTCGTCAGGTGTTTGGACGACAGGTGGTGGCGGCGGTGGGGGATCTGTCACACCAAGATTCGGTGTGTTCGGAAAGCTGACAGCACCAGTGGTCCGATCAATAATCATCGCATCAAAGAACGTAGACCCATCGGGGCTGACTTTGATGACAAAATCATCCGTTCCCGTCAAGCCAAATTCCGCCCGAGCGGAGAACGCAGTTTGAAAGAGATGAGAAGCAGTGCCCGTATCGACGCTTTTGTTAAGAATATGCCGGACGTCGCCTGAGCCGGGGGTAACGTCATCATGACTGTGCAGGACGGCGTCGGATTTAACACTCAATTTGTTGGTGGAATCGGCGCTCGTGTTTACCCCGAACGTCGGCGCCTGGGTCTGGCTTCCTCCCCCCCCACCACCGGTGGCAGTAACGGTCCACGCCGTGCCATTCCATACATAGTGGGCGGCCTCATCTTGGACATAGAGCGTCATGCCGACGACCGGTAGATACTCCATCCAGGCATTATCCTGGTAAACAGCAACGGCATTGTCCGTCATCGCCGCCCAGGCCGCCCCGGTCTTCCCACTGGGAAGAATGTACCCATCCCCCGCGGTTGGACTGGCAGGTTCTGCCGCAACGGCGCGGGACAGCGCCGCCATATGCACCAGCGCATCAAGCGCTCTGGTGGTCTCATTCACCGTCACATGTTTTTGTGCTTGAGCGTCCATGACATAGGACAGGGACAGGCGGTCAGACTGTTCCATAAACCGATACCTCTCGCGGGGGCCGTTCAAAATACTCCGCCCACGATAGGGGCGTCAGCCGGTGCGGGGATAAGTTTTCAAACGAGCGCCTAATGCTATATGGTTAAAGATGAAACCAGAGGACCTCCTCCACCCCACACCCGCGGGGCTCTACTGCCCCCCGGGCGATTTTCACATCGACCCCGTGCGACCCGTGGACAAAGCCGTGATCACCCATGGGCACGCAGACCATGCGCGGGCAGGCCACGGCGCGGTGCTCGCCACCCCTGAAACCCTAGCGATTATGGCAGCACGCTACGGCCAAAACTTCACCCCCGTGCGGCAAGCAGTCGCCCTCGGCGAGACACTTAAGATCGGCGACACTGACGTCCGACTGGCACCAGCAGGCCATGTGCTCGGCTCGGCCCAGGTGGTGGTCGAGAAAAAGGGCCTACGAATGGTCTGTACCGGTGACTTTAAACGTAGACGGGACCCGACCTGTCTACCGTTCGAAGTGGTCCCGTGCGATGTCTTTATATCCGAGGCGACCTTTGCCCTACCCGTCTTTTATCATCCCGACACTGAGGGGGAAGTCGCCAAACTTCTTCAAAGCCTTGACCGGTTCCCCGCCCGCGCGCATCTGGTGGGCGCTTATGCCCTGGGCAAAGCGCAGCGGATCATCTGCCATTTAAGGGAGGCGGGGTATGATCGGCCTATTTACGTCCATGGCGCGATGCAGGCCCTATGCGCTCTTTATGAGGAGTGGGGCGTCTCCCTTGGCCCTCTCCGTCCCGCGACGATCAAAAATGAGGAGGGACGAAAGCAGGATTTTGCCGGCGAGATCGTTATTTGCCCGCCCTCTGCGGTTCAAACCAGCTGGGCACGGCGGTTCGCCGACCCGGTGGTTGCCTTTGCTTCTGGCTGGATGCGGGTGCGACAGCGCGCGAAGCAACGGGGGGTCGAGCTGCCCCTCATCATATCAGACCATGCAGACTGGGAGGAACTGACCCAGACGGTCAAGGACGTGGACCCGGCCGAGCTATGGGTCACGCACGGCCGAGAGGACGCATTTTGCCGTTGGGCTGAGCTTGAGGGACGAGTGGCCCGCCCGCTTCGGCTTGTGGGGTATGAGGATGAAAATGAATAGGCCATGAACCGTTTCGCTGCCCTTCTCGACTGTCTCATTTACACCCCCTCCCGCAATGGGAAGCTGGCGCACTTAAAAGACTTTTTTGCGAGCGTCCCCGATCCGGATCGCGGATGGGCCGTGGCGGCAATAACGCGGGACCTGGACCTCAAAGCGGTGAAGGCGGGCACCGTTAGAAAATTGGTCGAAGCGCGAGTTGATCCGGAGCTTTTTCGTCTGTCTTATGATTATGTGGGCGACTTAGCAGAGACCGCTTCTCTTATTTGGCCCGCTCAACACGGCGCGAACCGCGCCCCCACCCTCACCGAGGTCGTCGAAACCCTAGAGCAAACGAACCGCCAGGCAGCGCCCGCGGTGGTAGAGCGGTGGTTTGACGCTTTGGATGCCCCCGATCGATGGGCACTGATCAAACTGGTTACCGGCGGCTTGCGCATCGGCGTGGCATCTCGCCTTGTGAAACGGGCCTTAGCCGACTATGGCGATGTGCCCGTGCAAGAGATCGAAGAACTTTGGCATGGGCTCAAAGCACCCTATACTGATTTTTTTGCCTGGTTAGAAGGTCGATCTGAAAAGCCGATTTCAGCGGCAGCCGCACCATTCCGCCCCGTGATGCTGGCCCATGCCATCGAAGAAGACGACCGGGCGAAGGTTGACCTTGCCACTATGGCGATTGAGTGGAAATGGGACGGTATTCGCGTCCAGGCGGTCCGGGAGGGCGACATCGCGCGCCTTTATACCCGCACTGGCGACGATATCTCAGAGGCGTTCCCCGACATTCTCGCAGACTTGCCCGCGGAAACTGCGATTGACGGTGAATTACTTGTTTTTGATGGGACGCAAGCTGATAAATTTGCGGTGAGGCCCTTCAGCGATTTGCAACAGCGCCTCAACCGGAAGACCGTCAGTCGAAAAATGCTCACATCTAACCCGGCATTCATTCGGGCCTATGATCTTTTGTGGGCCGATGGTGAGGACTTGCGTCCCCTTTCCTTTGCTGACCGCCGCGCAAAGCTTGAAACGCTTCTCAATAAACCGCGGGAGCGAATGGACCTATCCGCGCTGGTGGAGGCGCAGGATTGGAACACACTTGCCGCCTTTCGTTCGAACCCGCCCGACGCCGCTATTGAAGGGGTGATGCTGAAGAAGAGGACCGCTCCTTACGTCCCCGGTCGCCCTAAGGGCGAATGGTGGAAATGGAAGCGAGACCCCTTCCTCGTGGACACTGTCCTGATGTACGCGCAGCGGGGGCATGGTCGGCGATCCAGCTTTTACTCCGACTACACCTTTGGGGTATGGCGTGGGGAGGAAGATGCGCCAGAGCTTGTCCCCGTTGGCAAGGCCTATCACGGCTTCACCGATGAGGATCTGAAAAAAATCGATAAATTCGTCCGGGACAATACGATTGATCGTTTCGGCCCCGTCCGCGCAGTGACCGCTACCCCGGATGAAGGTCTGGTACTAGAAGTCGCGTTCGAAGGTCTTAACCGCTCGACCCGCCACAAATCGGGGGTAGCCATGCGTTTCCCCCGCATTCACCGCCTCCGTTGGGACAAGCCTCCCCGAGAGGCAGACTGGATCGACGCGTTGGAGAAGCTGTTATAAAATTTGGCTCTTCAAAAACCATAGCCATCCGCTGATCGTCACCATCGAAATGGCCGTGGCCAGAAGAACGGCGCTGGCCGAAGCCCCTGTGGCCCGATCATAATTCGCCGCAAAGAGATAAGCATTTATGCCGGTTGGCATCGCCGCCGTGACAATGGCGGACGCCAAAAAAGCTGGGGACAGAGGAAAAATAGACGTGCCCAGCAACAGTACCAAAAATGGGTGAATGAGGGTTGAGATCATCGTCACCATCCCGGCAGCCCTAACAGACCGACGCAAAGACCATTTGTTAAAAAGTCCTCCCATCCCAAAAAGGGCAACCGGTAGCGCCGCTCCCGCCAACAATTTTATAGGCTGCTGAATGAGATACGGTAGCGTAAGGCCGCTAAGGTTCACGGCAAACCCCAGTAACGCCGCAATAACCATCGGGCTCTTTGCCATCGTTCTCCCTACCGACAAAGCTGTCTGCCCCAAATGACCGACCCCAGCGCGCGCCATCTCCATCGAGATCGTTCCCAGCGTATAGCAGAAAAGAAGATGCACTGAGATAATCGCGAAATTTGGTGCCAAAGACTCTGGCCCAAAAGCCCGCTCCATAATCGGAATGCCAAGCAGGAAGGCATTGGAGAAAAGTGACGCGAATCCGATGGACACAGCATCCATAGGTGTACGTTGAAAAAAGAGGCGTGCACCACCGACCCCACAACCAAAGCAGATCGCCGCCGAGACGAAGAAGGTGAGAAATAGGTTTGCCGTGTAAACAGACCCAATGTCGAGCGAGGCGACCGCTCCAAACAGCAAACATGGCACAGCCACCTTGGTTGCAAAAACTGTCAGACCATCCGCCACGGCAAGGCCAAAGATTTTCATCCGGACCAAAAGATAGCCGGTCCCCACCAAAACGAAGACTGGTAAGATGATGGAAAGGATGTCGCCCATCGCGCGGGTGTGGCGGCTGGGCGGTATGGGGTCAAGTCATCGACAGACCTCTACAAAGCGTCCAGCTCCTGCTGCTCAAGCGTACGGATTTCATCCCGCAGACGGGCCGCCTCCTCAAACTCGAGGTTCGCCGCCGCATCCCGCATTTGCTTCTCGAGTGCCGCAAGGTGCTTCTGAAGATTCGCCCCGACCTCTAGTTCGGGTTTGGCTTTGCCCTTCCCTTTCTTACCTTCGGTCAACCGCTGGGAGGAGAAGGTGGTACCAGCCGCCGCCTTCGCCGCCTCATCATCGCCCTCAGTGATCTCGGCGATCTTGGCTTTCACCGTCTTAGGTGTAATGCCATGCTCTTCATTATGAGCGAGCTGTTTCTCCCGTCGCCGTTTGGTTTCGGCGAGGGCTCGCTCCATCGAACCAGTCATGCCATCGGCATAAAGAATAACCCGACCATCGACATTACGGGCCGCCCGGCCAATGGTCTGTACCAGCGACGTTTCAGACCGGAGGAACCCCTCCTTATCGGCGTCCAAAATCGCCACCAGCTGACACTCAGGGATATCGAGCCCCTCCCGCAAGAGATTGATGCCAATGAGGACGTCAAACACGCCAAGCCGCAGATCGCGAATAATCTCTATTCGCTCAATCGTGTCGATGTCCGAGTGCATGTAGCGCACCCGCACCCCCTGCTCGTGCATATATTCGGTAAGATCCTCGGCCATTTTCTTTGTAAGGGTGGTCACCAGGACACGCCCCCCATCCGCCGCGACCTTCTTACATTCATCAATAACGTCATCCACCTGGTTCGTCGTGCCCGTTGAGACGGGACGAATATCTACAGGCGGGTCAATCAGACCCGTGGGGCGGATGACCTGTTCGGTAAACACCCCATCGGTGCGGTCAAGCTCCCACGGCCCCGGGGTCGCCGACACGTGAACCGTTTGAGGGCGCATGGCGTTCCACTCTTCAAACTTTAAGGGGCGGTTATCCATGCAGGACGGTAGCCGGAACCCATACTCCGCTAACGTTCTTTTGCGGGCAAAGTCTCCCTTAAACATCGCCCCGATCTGAGGGATAGTCACATGGCTTTCATCCGCGAAAACGATAGCATTATCCGGGAGATATTCGAACAAGGTTGGCGGCGGCTCCCCTGGCTGGCGACCCGTGAGGTACCGGGAGTAATTCTCAATCCCCTGGCAGCTGCCCGTGGCCTCCATCATCTCAAGGTCAAATTGCACCCGCTGCTCCAGCCGCTGCGCCTCTAGGAGCTTGCCCTCCTGATGCAAAATCGGGAGGGTGCGGGCCAGCTCCGCTTTGATGCCGTCGACGGCTTTCTTCAGCGTCGGCCTGGGGGTCACATAGTGGCTATTGGCATAGAGCTTGATTTGCTCAAGATCCTGGATCTTTTGCCCCGTTAACGGATCAAACTCCACAATGGTTTCAATCTCATCTCCAAACATAGAGAGCCGCCAGGCGACATCTTCGAGGTGGGCGGGGAAAATCTCCACCACGTCCCCTTTTGCGCGGAAGGTCCCGCGAACAAAGGCTGCCTCATTCCGCTTATATTGGAGGGCCACGAGATCCGCGAGCAGCTGCTTACGCTCAATCTGTTCCCCAACGGACAGGGTAAAGGTCATCGCCGCATAGGTTTCCACCGAGCCGATACCGTAGATGCACGATACCGAAGCGACGATGATCACATCATCCCGCTCCAGCAGAGATCGCGTCGCGGAATGCCGCATACGGTCTATTTGTTCATTGATGGTGGACTCTTTCTCAATATAAGTGTCCGTCCGTGGGATATAGGCCTCGGGCTGATAATAATCATAGTACGAAACGAAATACTCAACTGCATTTTCAGGGAAAAAGCTCTTGAACTCCCCATAAAGCTGGGCCGCGAGGGTTTTATTGTGGGCCAGCACCAGGGCGGGCCGTTGGGTGGCCTCAATGATCTTCGCCATGGTGAAGGTCTTACCCGACCCGGTCACCCCAAGAAGCACCTGATCATGCTCATGGGCTTTCAGTCCAGACACCAACTCATCAATCGCCTCAGGCTGGTCACCCGCCGGTTGATAGTCCGACACCACGCGCAGGCGCTGGCCCCCTTCCGCTTTTTCAGGTCGCTCTGGCCGGTGGGGGGTCCAACCATCAGGCTGCACCCGGCCATGGTAGGTCGCAATGGCTTCGGAAAAATCGAGGTCGTCGGGAAGGGTCTTATCCATGATGCGCTTAATATAGGAGGTTGCGGCGTCAACATCTAACCGCCGCAGCCCATCGGGGCAACGCCCCAAAACAACCCAGAAAACCAAGACCTCTGCGGGCGCCTCGCTTCCCCCTTGACGCAAGGGGGAAAAACAGTACTGTCCGCCTCATGAATATGATCTGGTCCCTGCCCCATCGACTTTGGTGCCTCCTTCCATAGAGGCGGCCAGGGACCCTTATTTTTTCAAAAAGCGTAATGAACCCCATCCGCCACCCCCCTGTGGTTGGCGGCGTGTACCTGGCCTCAACCACGCCATCAGAAAGGTTGAGCCATGCTGCCCGTCCGCCACCCCTCTCGCCTCGGCGTACTCCTCGCCATTGGGGGCGCGACCCTTTTCTCCACAAAAGGCATACTGATTAAATATACTTACGCAGAAGGACTGTCGACCATCGCGGTGATTGCCCTTCGGATGGCCTTTGCACTCCCCTTTTTCGTGGTGATCGCCGCCCTTGCCTATCGTCGGAAGCGGCAAAAGCTCACTCGAAAAGACCTTATCTTCATTATCGTTTGCGGTATACTGAGTTATTATGTCGCCACATGGCTCAGCTTTCATGGGCTGCATTTTGTATCGGTTCAGCTCGAAAGGCTGATCCTCTTCAGCTATCCCGCCATTGTTGTGCTTGGGGTGGCGGCGCTCAACCGCGAATGGCCCCACCGTCGGTTGGCGATGGCCACGGCCCTTACCTATGGCGGCATCTTCCTGGTCTTTGGTCAGGAGCTGGAGTTGGCACGATCCTCAACCCTAGGGGCGAGCGCCGTCGCCTTTGGAGCGGGGCTCGTGTTTTTGTCAGCGCTGGCCTATGCGGGCTATGTGATCCTGTCGCAGCCTTTGATTGCCCGCCTGGGCAGTCCTTTGTTTACAGGACTATCCATGAGCGTCTCGTCGGGGGCGGTCATGGCGCATGTGCTTATCACCACCCTGCCGACGGGAACACTGACAGGGTTCGCAGCGGCGCCGCAGGCCTATATCTATGCCCTTATCATTGGGACGTTGGGCACGGTGCTCCCAGCCCTGATGCTCAGCGAAGCGGTTGCACGAATTGGAGCATCGCGAACAGCCATTCTTTCCACAACCGGGCCGGTGGCAACGAGCTTCCTAGCGGTAAGTTTTCTCAATGAGCCATTTACAGCCTATCATTTGTCCGCCCTTGCCTTTTGTGGGATTGGCGTCGCAATGATTGTCCGCAAACGGTAAGGTGACCCTACGCGACCGCAGGGGTTGGGGTGACTTCACCTAAAATCGTCCGTAGACGGGCCCGTGCGCGGGATAATCGCGAGCGGACCGTACCCACGGGCACGTCAAGCCGTGTCGCCACCTCGTCATAGCGCAACCCATCCACCGCGATGAGGGACAGCACTTGTTGGTCCGACGGGGGAAGTTGGCTCACCCCCGCCACCATGTCGTAATAGTATACGATATTGTCTTGACGCGCCCCAATTCCCAACGCCTGGGGCGGCGCATCATCAAACTCAACCATATGACCGCGAGCCTTGGTCTGGCGAAGCTTGTTCATGAACACGCGGTGGCAGACGGTGAACATCCAAGAGCGTAGATTACGCCCGTCAAACAAATGCTGCTTGCGCCAGCAGCGCTCAAGGCAGTCTTGGACAAGGTCGAGCGCCTCATCCTCATTGCGGGTCAACTTGAGCGCAAAACGGTGCAGCGCGTCCAGGCATTCCCGAAGGTCCGCCTCAGAGATGAGACCGTCAGCCGCAGCCATGGGCGCCATCGTGATGTCTTTTTTAGCCATCTGTCGTCTCCTCCGCCCCATTATTCATAGTGGGCCAAGACTTGCTTTAAATAATCAGAAATAAAACTTGCCGACAAAGACTTTTACATCATATCCCCTGTTGGATAGACAGGGCAGCTTGTCACAAGTATTATACCAACTATACTTATAAAGATGGACAAGATGCATCGGAGTGACATGAGGATGTCACTCATGCTGGAAGGCGCATGAAGCTTGGCGGGTTGGCCTTGGAATGGGGGGCGCAAGACTGTTCCTGACCAGCGCCTGGGACGCGATCAGGCTAAGCCGGGCAATAGAGTGCGTCAAAATGACGTGCAGTTGGAGTTTTGCACAAGCAGCTGAACCAACAGCAATCGTCGCCTTTCCCCGTGGTTGACGAGTTGGGTCCATGTCGGGCCGCTAGATCCCACAGACGCTTCGCGCCGTAGGGAACGCGAAGCGCTCAAAGGGCTTTCCCCGCTTTCAGTCGGCGTTTGACGGCACGCCGAACCCGGCGCGCACGACCGATCCGAAAACCACTCGACCGATGCCATTCAGCATAATAGCGCTGGTATGCTTCATACTCAGGAGCACCGTAGTCGCGAGTGATTTCGTCGGCCTCGAGATCAATCTGACTTTGGGGAATCAGTGCGACACGAATGAGACTGTCGTAAAGCCAAAACACCATCCCCCAAGCAAACGTCCCCACAATACCCACAGCAAAAATTGTGGCCAGAACACATACTATCGCAAACTCGGGGACCGCTTCCACATTGCACGCTCCACAACCATGCATGTGACTTATAGTCTACAATTGGCCATGGCAAGCGTAATGTGACTCATC
Organism: uncultured Parvularcula sp.; assembly: GCA_937919225.1. Taxonomy (GTDB): domain Bacteria; phylum Pseudomonadota; class Alphaproteobacteria; order Caulobacterales; family Parvularculaceae; genus Parvularcula. Next base: position 1,807 of record CALFRH010000245.1, on the reverse strand, counting down.
GTCCGTGGGATCATAGTCCACATCGTGGCGCAACATCGCGATGGACGACATTAAGAGAGTACTCGCCAAAAACGTTCGGCATTACCGAAGCCAACTTGCAATTTCGCAGGAAGAATTGAGTGATCGCGCGGAGATGGATCGGACTTATGTGTCTGGCATCGAGCGTGGGAAAAGAAACCCAACGATTACGGTCGTGGCGCGATTGGCGGAGGCCCTTGAAGTGACGGCGGCTGAGTTGTTGGCTCAGACAGACTGATTAAGAACGAGCAGAAGCCGTACCCGGATTGATCACAGACGCTTCGCGCCGTGGGGAACGAGCCCCCTACCGGTAGGGCGCGTCCATCTCCAAATTTTTCGCAATCTGCCGTTCCCAGCGGTCGCCATTCGCAAGAAGGCGGTCCTTGTCATAGAACAACTCTTCACGGGTCTCGGTAGCGAATTCGAGGTTCGGCCCCTCGACAATGGCATCCACCGGGCACGCCTCCTGGCAGTAGCCGCAATAGATGCATTTGGTCATATCGATGTCGTAGCGGGTGGTCCGGCGGGAGCCGTCCTGGCGCTCTTCGGCCTCAATGGTGATCGCCTGGGCCGGGCAGACAGCCTCACAAAGCTTGCACGCGATGCACCGCTCTTCCCCATTGGCGTAGCGACGCAACGCATGCTCGCCCCGAAACCGCGGGCTAACCGGCCCCCGCTCAAAGGGATAGTTCACCGTCGCCTTGGGCCGGAAATAATATTTCAGCCCCAAAAAGAAGGCCGATACGAAATCCGTCAGGGCTGCCCCTTTTAGGGCTTGAGCAATCCGCGACATGTTATGACCTCCAGCTTTGGAACATCTCAGCCACGCCCGGGAAGTAGATGAGCACACCGGCCACGATGACGAGGTAAGCAATGGATGTGGGGAGGAATATTTTCCACCCAATGCGCATCAACTGATCATAGCGATAGCGGGGCACAATGGCCTTCACCATGGCGAACATGAAGAACACAAACACCGTCTTAATGGCCAACCATAGCGGCCCCAGGAACCCAAGGAAATCGCTGGGAAACGGGGAGTGCCAGCCGCCAAGGAACAGGATGGCCGTCATGGTGCACATGAGGACGATGTTCAGATATTCGCCGATCATGAACAACAAATAGGGCGTGGACGAATATTCCACCTGATACCCGGCCACCAGCTCGGATTCCGCCTCCGGCAGGTCAAAGGGCGGGCGGTTGGTCTCAGCCAGTGCCGAGATAAAGAACATCACAAACAGCGGGAACAGCGGAATAAAATGCCAATTGAGAATGCCAAGGCCCCGGTTCTGGCTGTTCACAATATCTGACAGGTTCATCGAACCCACCAGCAACAGCACCGAGATGATGATAAAGCCAAGGGAAACCTCGTAGCTCACCATCTGCGCTGCGGACCGCAGCGAGCCAAGGAAGGGGTATTTCGAGTTCGACGCCCACCCACCCATGATGATCCCGTAGACCCCGAGGGAGGAAATCGCGAACAGATAGAGGATGCCCACATTAATGTCAGCGACCACCAGGCCATCGCCCACCGGCACCACCGCCCAAGAAACAAAAGCGAGGAGGAAGGTGACAAAGGGCGCAATAATAAAGACGGTTTTGTCCGCGCCCGCCGGAATCACAATCTCCTTGAGCACGAACTTTAAAAAATCGGCAAAGGACTGGAGCAGGCCAAACGCCCCCACCACATTGGGGCCTTTGCGCATCTGGACCGCCGCCCACACCTTCCGGTCAAAGAGGAGGAGGAAGGCCAGGGAGACCAAGAGCACCACCATGAGGCCCAAGGTCTGGC
>CALFRH010000244.1 GCA_937919225.1 uncultured Parvularcula sp. | reverse complement strand
ATTCCAAAACCGACCAGTTGTGGATCGCATCCACTGCCGTTGTGGCGGCTGAATTTTCGCGGGCTGCAGTACTTGACGATCGGGCAATGGTTTTCTAAGTGCTGTAGTTGCCGAGTATCCTTAGGGAGTAATCCTCAGATACTTCCCATTCTAAATCGCCCCCTACCGTGAAACTCTCACTGCTCGACTGGTCAACCCTGGGCGTCACCTGGTCGTTTTGGAAGCCTAGGGCTCTGAAGTCTCTTTCGGAGTAGAGAAGATCTACGCCAACTTGGATATTGGACGCCAAAGACTGAGATACCGAAGCCAGGATGCTGTGGCGTTCTTGTCTCGGGATTAAGTCGGTAAGCGAGCGTACATTGCTAGAAAAAGCCCGTTCGCTGACGTCCAGGTTTTCCCGTCGATAAAACTCATATGTGACAAGGCCATTCCCACTGCCCCAGGTCGTGCCGCCCGTCACATTCGTGCGGTATTCATCGAGCCCGCCACTGGTCACTGTGCCGTAACGCCCCGTGACCTCGATGCCCTCATAGTCCTCACGCAAAATAAAATTGGCAACGCCTGCCACGGCATCAGACCCATAGATCGCAGACGCGCCGTCTGACAGGATTTCAATCCTCTCGATAGCAGCCAACGGGATCATTGTGATGTCAGTGAAGGCCCCTATGTTCGACGAAGGTGCAAGCCGACGCCCATTTAATAATGTGAGCGTAGAGCCAGCACCGAGTCCACGCAGGTTTACTGAACTGCCCTGACTAAAATCGTCCCCAACGCTTGCATCGCCCGGCAGGTTAAATGGGAAGCTATCATCAGCGCCACCGCCAAAGTTTTGCGGCAATGTGCGCACGAAGTCTCTGGTGGAGCCCGCCCCGCTAGCGGCGATTTCTTGCCGGTCAATAATCTGCAGTGGTGTGCTTTCCGGCACCAGTCCCCGAATATTGGTACCAGTCACCACGATTGTTTCGTCGATCAACGGATCAGAACCGAACCCTGTCGGTTGGGGTTGAATTCGCGGGGTGTTGAAATCAACCGCTGCTTGTTTCACGACGAGCGTTCCAGGCTCTGAACCGTCAACTTTCAAACCAGTGCCCGCCAGCAAAGCATCCAGCGCGCTATCCAAGCTTTTCTGCCCCGATATGGCAGGTGCCGTTCGGCCTTGGACCAGCCTTTCATCAACTAAGACCGTCACGCCAAACTGCCGGGACAGTTTGATCAGCGCGTCACCGAGAGGCTGCTCGGCGAGCTGCACGTTTTGCGTCCCCGCGGCACTCTGCGCGAGCGCTTGCGGCGCGGCCAGTGCCAAGGCGGCGATGGACGCCATGCTGAGCAGAGTGGATTTGATAGCTGTTCGATATTTGGTTTCAGACATGGGGGCCCCTTACATTCTGCTTTGCGAATGCGCCTCAGTAGCGCTTCTACCAGAATGAAGAGTGAGGGGCTGAAACCGTCACCAGATTTGCTGAAAAAAAGTAAATGACCTGAATAATCAAATTATATCAGAGGTTTAGTCCTGCACTTTTTTTCGTACCACGATGCGCGCATCATCCGATCGGTCGATCTCTATTGCATGGATGCGGGCGACAGTTCTGAGAAGTTGATCGATGTCTTTGCCGTGAAACACGCCGCGAAGCTGAAGGCTGCTTATCTGCTCAGCGTCATCTTTAATGATGATTGGTGCGCTTGAGTATCGGTTCGCGTCGGCGAAAACTTCGTCAAGTGTGGCGCCCTCATAAATGAGCTGATCCTGACGCCATACCCCGATGTCCGTTGGGTCCACGCTGGTCACTTGCTTGAATCCATTGGCGTCCGTTGCGGCAATGGCTTGACCGGTCTCCAATTGCTTTCGGGTCGCCATAGTGGATGCTTCGCCATTCAAGACGAGGGGAAAGGAGACTTGCACCTTGCCTTCAGCGACGGAAACGCGGTGAACGCCGCTCGCCTGGCGCACGTCAAAGGATGTCCCCAGCGCTGTTGCCGTCAGGTCTCCAGACTTTACAGAGAATGGCCGCGCTTCATCGCGTTCCACGTCGACAAAAACCGAGCCTGATAACAGCTCAACTATTCTTTTATCACTTGAATAGACAGACCGCGCTTTCGACGCGGCCCCCAATGTCATTTCCGTCCCATCGGCCAAAGTGAAAGAGCGGTTTTCTCCTATGTCTGTTTCGAAGCGAGCGATGATAGGTGCTTCAATGGGAGCGGTCGGCGACTGCCTCCCACTGAATTGGGGTAGTGCAACGACAAACAGTGCAGCGGCAGCGATTGCAGCCCCGGTCGCAATCCGCACCTGCGTGCTGGACCAATAGGAGGTGAGCGTATCCGTAAACGCTGTCACCCGCTCTGCCAGTGTTGGGTCTAAGTTGGCGGCCGAAAAGTCATCACTGGACAGGTCGTTGAATGCCTCCCTTAGCGTAATGGCCTGGTCATACACATCTCTGTGCTGCGGGCTTTCTTTGAGCCACGCATGAAACTGCGCGCGCGTTTCGTCCGTGACGTCCGGCTCTTCAAGTTTGAGAATCCAGTCGTGCGTGATTTCTAGGAGCTGGCGCGTGTCTAGTGTATCCATGTGCTCAGCCCTCAGCATCATCTGCAAACAGGGCGTGGACCTCGGCTGACGCCGCAGCGACGTGTTTGTGCACCATCGTCCGGCTGATTTTGAGGCGGCGCGCGACTTCGGTTTTGGAGAGGCGCTCCACCCGATGCAGCAGAAAGGCTCGCCGCCGCACTTTTGGCATGGTTTCTAACACGTCATTGATCGTCTTTAACTGCTCTCTCGCACTAATGACGACTTCCGGCGAAGAAACGTCACTTTTGAGCGGAAAAAACATCTGCTCAACTTCGAAATCATATTTCGAGCGCGACTGGGCGGACTTCACGGCATCAAAAATAAGGTTGCGCGCCGTGCGCCAAAGGAACGCCTTCATATTCCGTATGGATGAGACGTCCTCGCGCTCCAGCACCCGACGATAGGCTTCCTGGGCGACATCGTCGGGGTCCGGCGGCCCATTACCGTAGCGATCGCGCAGGCCCACCGACAATTCGCGCATCTCCTCGGCCGAGACGTGCGCCAACCGCGGGTCGATTGGCGTTTCATTGGGCTTTGCTGACAGCTCACCGGGTGCGTCGCCGATGGCTTCCGTGCGGCGGGCATCTTCGACAACGGCCCTATCCATAGGATGCGGCCTGAACGAGCCTAAAGGTGAGAATTAAGACCCGAATAAGCGAAAGAGGATGACCGCATTTCATGTCGCCCCCTTTCTTTGTGCCTTAAAGAGTGAATGCGAAGCGTTCTCAACACCTAACGTTACTGCGTGCAATATCAAGTGGTTTGCGCGCTGAAAGCAGAGCAGCAACCGAACCTGAATAGCCCCGATCGACTTCTGGGAAAGGGGCTGTTCCGGTTTTTGAACCGATTGGTCTGATTCAGAATTTTGCTTGCACGCCCAGCTGAACCGTACGGCCGAGGAAGCTGACGGGGCGAACTGTGTTGCGGTTCGCAAGTTCAAAAGGATCGCGATCGAATAGATTGTTTACACGTACGCTCAGCTGAATGGTCTCGTTGAAAGTGTAAGAACCGCCAAGAAAGTGGACAAAGGCATTCCCTGTTTTTGGTCGATCGAGTAGCAACGGGTTTTCTTCTATGTCTTCGATTCCGAAACTACCAAATAGACCCCCGACAGTTTGACTTGACTGGAAATTGAACCCGTAATCCGCACTCCACGGCCCTTTGTTCCACGCTAAACTAACGTTAAGAAAGTGTTTGGGGAAATCCAACTCTCCATCCAGGCGATTGTCGCTTTCAGGAAATCCAGCGAACGCCCTATCCTCTCGTTCGATAAGATATGTCCCCGCAATTTGAGCATCGAAGTCCCCGAGATTCGCTTCAAAAACGTTATCCAGATTGAAGCGATAGCCAACCTGATAATCGATACCCTTTGCTCTGCTTTCAGCGAAATTAAAGGTGGTCCGATTTAGTGTCTCAATAACGCCAGTGGTTGTGTTTCTCGTGATCGACTCGCAGAAAGGGTTATTGGTAGAAGCTGCGTCTACACAATTTTCAATCAGCACTAACCGGCTTGGCGGAAAAGATATGGCATCGTCAATCTGGATGCTAAAATAGTCGGCTATAACGGTCAGACCGGGGACACTTGTAGGCGCATAAACTACGCCAACGGTGAATGTATCGGCGACTTCTTCATTAAGATTTGGGTTGCCGCCCCGCAACTCAGTAACGGCGCCTGGGACAGCGGAAGCAGATGCATCAAAGTTGGCAAGATCCGGAATAAATTGCGCACAATTCTGTTGGCGTGTTGCAGAGCCACTATTGATGTTGGCGGGTACACACGGATCAGAATCGGCTGCAATAGCAGCCGCGAAGCTATCTTGGGGTGTGAACAACTCGGAAATATTAGGCGCGCGGACAGCTCTATTGAAAGATGCTCGTATCCGAAGATCATCCGTTGGTTGCCATACCGTACCGAACGCAAAAGACGTAGCTGTGCCAATTGTGCTGTAGTCTGCCACTCTGACTGAAGCATCAAGTGAGAGGCTCTTGGCGAAAGGAAGATCAGCCAAAATAGGAATGTTTATTTCAGCAAACCCCTCTAGGACGTCAAAGTCACCACCGATGGCCGACGGAGAACCCTGGAGCTGGCGCTCGCCTAGGTTTGCTATTTGCAAGGGGTCGGGCCGATTTTCGCCGCGCTCGTCACGATACTCAAATCCTGCAGCATAGCCTACCCCGCCTGCAGGCAATTTAAAAAATGTCTCGCTGTTGCCGGAAAAGACGCCATTGATAACAAATTGTTCCGTTTCAAACTCAACTTCCGTGCGCTGAAAGGCAAATGCAATGAAGTCAGGGTCTAATTCATTGGTGGCGGCGAATATAGACTGAGGAACGCAGCCTTGACCTGGAACGAACGCGCGAAATCCTTCGCCTGCGACCCCGGGAAAGAAACCGCGGCCGGGAAAAGTACTTTGATCAACGTCAGATCGACAAATAGGTTCGCCGGTTACCGGATCAGCAATTGCATCAAAAGCCGCATAAACGCGGTCTAGCAGGGGCTCTGAGGGATCTACAAAGCTTGTGTCGGTTCGACCGTAGTTTGCGCTTATTTCGTAAGCCAGGGCCTCTGAAATTTCACCTTTTAATCCACCAACTATCCTTACAGTTTCTCGCGTATTCACGAATGGCTGTTCAGCTGCATCGTCGACAAAGCCACGCGATACGACGAGGCTTGGTGTAATACCCTGGGCCACCAAATTATTTAACTGGGCCTGAATTTGGCTTGGAATGAAGGGGTTATCGCTTTGGATTGGGATGTCGTAGAATAGCGATGGCTGTGCCCCCCGCCCGAGGCTTTCGTTGCGAGAGTACTTCACCTCTACAAACCCGCTTATCTGGTTGGTGAAATCGTAGTTCGCATTCGCATTAAATACAATCCGTTCGGAGTCTGGAATAGTAGTCGCTTTGGGGTTTGAGTAAGCGAAATTCGCACCGTCTCCTCCTTGAGTGAGGAAAGCAGATATGAAGGGGACCGGTTCAAGCGACCTGAATGCTCCAATTGCAGGATCAAATATTTGTTGAGAGGGAAGGCCTCCAATTTGTGAAGCTTCCGACCCGACAACGGGTAGCGGGTTAAAGACAGTGCTGCCCTCGAGGGAGAGGTTTGGTTGAAGGTAGCGCGAAGCATCGCGGGCATCCGGAACAAGGACGTTTATAAAATTTCGATCGACACCAAGCGTGGCCGCTAGCTCAGGCGTGTTTCGGCGAATGAAGGATGTCGTTGTTGAACCACTTCGGTCACGCGCCAACAGGGAAGTCTGTCGGTTATATTCTAAGCTGACCACTGCGTTCCCGCGCCCGCCAGAAAAGTTACCGCCCATGGTGACGGCGCCGAAGTACGCTTCCCCTCCACCTCGTGTTGGGAGGCTGGCGTTTCCCCTAATGTCCACGCCCTCAAAGTCATCTTTCAAGACGTAATTGACGACGCCCGATACTGCATCAGCGCCATAAATCGACGAGCCACCACCAGTCAAAACTTCGACCCGCTGGATAAGGGCCGCGGGGATCGAAGATACATCAACCGTTGCGGAGTTAGCGACCCCGCTTACGTGCCTCCGACCATTCACCAGAACGAGCGTGCGGTTCGTGCCAAGACCCCTAAGGTCTAAAGTGGCAAGTCCGAAAAGCTGACCCGTTCCGAACCCAAGCTGACCCTGTGTGCTTATTGATACAGAAGAATTCAAAGCTGGGGTGAACCGCAGTGCTTCTGTCGTGTCCGTCAGACCGAGCTTCGCGATGTCATTCGCCGTTACAATATCAATTGGTGCAGGCGAATTGACCGCCGTGCGCTCGATCCGGGAGCCGGTGACAACCAGGGTCTCAGTGATAGGCTGTTCCCCCAAAGACGGCACGTCAGACGTGGCAAGGGTGTCAATTCTCGATCCTGTCTCCGCCTGTGCGATTTCAAAAGCAGCAGGTCCCGTTTGGCGGACTGAAAGATCCGACCCATTCAGCAAGGCCGTTATGGCGCGCTCGGGCGTGAGTGAACCGGAGATGGCGGGGGCCGTCTTGCCAGCAACAAGCCTATCCGCGGCGAAAATGTTCACGCTGAGCGCATCACCAAGATCAATAAGTCGGTCGGGCAGCGGGCCAGCAGGTAAGTTGATGGTAATCTCTTGGTTTGCAGCGGGTTGTTGCGCTTGCGCGGGCGATAGATTTGCCAGCACCAAACAGGATGCCATCGACAGCAGTGCTGCTTTGATACAGTGGTTTTTGCGTTGCCCCATGGGTTTGCCCTTTCATCTGGATGCCTTTTTGAGACTGCTATGCAATCTCACTGTCATCTCTATGACCCGCGAGATGGGCTGGGCGGGACATGAAAGGTGAAAAAAGTTTTAAAAAATTTCGTGGCGGGCTTGGCCAGTCCACTTCACCCGTCGTTTACAGGCCGAATGGTGATAGCGTTTTCGCTCGAGCGATCGACCTGGACCGGGAATAAATTCGGCAAGGCGGTCAGCATGGTTTCAAGGTCGCGCGCATCATAGGTAAACGTTGCCTTGAGCTGCCCGATCTCGCTGCCCGCGGCTTCAATGAGGATCGGCTGGCTGGAATAGCGATTGGCGTCGGCCACCAACTCGCTCAAGGTGGCGCCGTTATAGCGCAGCCTGTTCTCCCGCCAGGCCGCGAAGGTTTCCGCCGTGAATGCACGCTTTCGGGACAGGCCATCGCAGGGCGTTGCCGAGATTGCCTCGCCGGCTGTCAGTGTTCTGCGCGACACAATGCTGCTCGGCGCGTTGTTGATGACGAAGGGGTGACTTGCCTCAACCACGCCTTCGGATACGGACAGCCGCACCACGCCGCCATTGCTGCGCACGTCGAACACCGTGCCCAGCACGCGTGCGGAAAAGCCGTCTGCTTTCACCGTGAAGGGTCGATCGGCATCGCTAGTCACGTCAAAGACTGCGGCGCCTTGGCTGAGCGTTACCGATCTCGCGCTATCCGAAAATGCAACTTCGATCCGCGTCGCTGGGCCCAATGTGAGCACGCTCTCATCGGCAAGACGGATCGTCTCCATCTCGCCAAGCCCGGTCTCATGTACAGTAACAACAGCCGGTAATGTGGCAATTTCGGATGGCTGTGGGCCAAAAAACGGGCCCACCACGAGAAAGCCAACCGCCAGCATTGCGGCGCAGCCCGCCGCGAACGACGCGCCGGTTTTGATCGTCGAAGGCTGGTCTGTGAGATCGGCAATGAAATGCCGAACCCAGTCAAGCGGACTTTGTTGGGTGTAAGCGGGCTTGATCACCCGCTCGTCTAGCGTTTCGAAAGCGGATAGGACCGTTTGCGCCCGATCAAGCGCTTGAGCATGGCGCGGATCGGCCTGGAGCCACGCATCCAGCGCGATACGCTCAGCAGGGTCTAAGTCATCATTTTCAATGAGGACCTGCCATTCGAGTGCTTCCTTGCGCACCTCATCTGAGAACTCTCGTTCGGTTGTCGGCATCTGGGCTAGTCCTCTGATACCTCGAGAAGCGCCGTATCGATTTCATAGGCTGCTTGCGCAACATGCCGCGCAACGGCGCGCCGGTGGATCCCCAAGCGTTTGCCAATCTCCGTTAACGTCATGTCTTCAACCTTGTTCCACAGAAAGGCTTTGCGGCGCCGCGCGGGCATTTTGTCTAACACCTCAGCAACCCGCCTCAGCTGGTCTTGCACTATTAAGACCCGCTCAGGCGTCAAAGCGGGACTTTCTGCAGCGAAAAAAAGATGCTCGATCTCATAATCGAAGCGTGACCGGGTCTCGATGTTCCGCTTTTGAGACAGCAAAATGTTCCGCGCCGTGCGCCAAAGGAACGCTTTCAGGTTTTTGACATGGTCCAAGGACTCTTGCCGCATGAGCCGGTGGAACGCCTCTTGAGCCACATCGTCCGGGTCCGGCGGCCCATCACCGAAGGCTTTGCGCAAATGCGCTGCCAGTTGCTCGCGATGGTCCCGGTACAGAGTGTCGAGCGCGCTCTGTTGAGCGGCTTCTTGTTCTTGTGATGGGGCAACGGACGGTGAAGGTTCGCCAGATGAAAGGTCTGGCACGACTAGCGAGTGTTGGTTGACGCGCCCTGCCATGCTTTAGCTTGCCGTCCATATATGGTCGGCGAACGGCAAGCTTGGCACGCTCTCCAATCGTGTATCGTTTTGACTTGCCCGCATCATCGCGCCCTGCACCCATTCACATTCACACACTGGGACATCGGCGCGGCCGATTTATGAGAATGATTTGCAACATACCTAACCGAAAGGCTCATCTTTTCAAGTTTTCCGGCCTGGTTGCCGTTTTGAAGGTACCGGAATCCTCAATTATCTCGCGTGCGATGTTCCGTTTCGCCCAGCTCAGGCGTCATAAGGGTAGGAGATGCACGCGCAGCCAAACAAGCTGCACATAGCGCTTCGCCAAGGCGGACCAGCATGGAGGCAGCGATACTCATCCAGAGCGAAATAACGCGTGACGGACGAACAGGGATCTTGCAGCTCGGCGCGCTTAGGTCCTCCGTTACGCCGCAGCAACAGCTGATATATGACAGTGCTCAGCGCTCGAATGATCTTTCGAAATCGGAGGTGATTTGTGCTGTGGCGGGAACCGCCGTCTATTTGAGCAGTGCGCTAGGAAGCCATAGCCTCGCGCTTTCCGGTTTGCCTGCCTCCGCAAGTGTCTCATCGACTTGAGGCTGGGACGATCGTTACGAACGATCCTCCGCCCAAGCCAATCTTCCGGCGTCTCCCTGTCCCGAAGACGCCTGCCGAGCTCCAAACGCTCGACGCGCCAATTGCGCGGCTTCACCAAGAAACCGGTCCGTGCCTGATCTTGGGAAAGGTGATTGACTGGAGTCCGCTCTATTTCATTGTCGCTGACACCGCTTTGGGCCGAGTTACGACACAGAAAGTGAAAAAATCCCGCGTGCATCTCACGGTTTGTGAAAGGTGCCCGGAGCAATTCGTTTTCTCGCCGAACAGATCCGACCATTAACCTATGACGCTATCTACACTGCCAAGAGGGGAGCTTGTTTAAAAGCCCCTACCCTCAGATGAAGATCGAATCGTCCAACCTAGAACTTTGCTTGCAAGCCTAGCTGCACTGTGCGGCCGAGGAAATTGACCGGCCTTGGCGCATTGCCGAAGCCCCTCAGCTCGAATGGGTCGCGGTCGAACAAATTGTTCACGCGAAGGCTGAATTGATACTTGTCGTTCAAATTGTATGCGCCGCCCAGAAAATGCACAAACCCCGCCCCAGTCCTCGGGCGGTCAAGCAGGAACGGATCTTCCTCAATGTCCTGAATGCCAAACGGTTCTGAAGGGCCACCAAAGGTCTGGCTAGATTGAAAATTGAGGCCATAGTCCGCCCTCCACGGCCCCTTATCCCAACGCAGCGTGAAATTGACGAAATGCTTGGGCAGATTGAGCGCACCATCGATACGGTTGTCACTCGTGGGGAAACCTGCAAATTGCTGATCAATGCGCTCGATCAAATAGGTTCCAGAGACTTCCACGTTGAATTGTCCGGAATTGCCGCTGAAAATTCCATCAAGATCGAAGGCGTAACCGATTTGGTAATCGATACCTTTCGCATTAGCAGCCGAGAAGTTGAGGTTCGTGTTTTGGATGGTTTCCACCGCGCCCGTGACGGGGTTTCTGGTCACTGCAGCACAAAACGGGTTGTCAATGGTGGGTGCATCGGCACAGTTTTCAACAATGGTTAATCGGTTGATGCCTTCAGAGATCGCGTCTTCAATACGGATGCTGTAGTAATCTGCCACAATGTAGAGGCCAGGCACTGTAGACGGCGTGTAAGCAAACCCAATCGAGAAAGTATCTGCCGTCTCCTCAGTCAGATTGAGGTTACCGCCAGTCGTCACCGCGACGTTACTACCAAGATAAGCGGCTGACGGATCAAAGTCTGTTATGCCTGACAGTAACTGCGCACAGTTTTCTGGCCGTGTTGAGGACCCTTCTGTCAGGTTATTGGCGTCACACGGGTCTGCATCAAAGAAGGAAAGATCTGTAAGCCTTACCGATTGCGGTGCAAAAAGTTCGGCAATGTTTGGCGCGCGCACAGCGCGGTTGAATGATCCCCTTATTCGAAGGTCATTGACTGGCTGCCAAACGGCCCCAAACCCAAAGGAGGTCGCGCTGCCCACGCTGCTGTAGTCTGCGAACCGCACCGAGGCATCAAACGTTAGGCTGTGCGCAAATGGCAGATCGGCCAGCACCGGAACATTCACTTCAACGAAGCCTTCAACTACATCGAACTTGCCGCCGACGTTTGTAAATTCCGTGTTTTGAAAGCGTCCCAAACGGTTCAGGTTGATGGGGTCGGGGCGGCTTTCACTGCGCTCTTCGCGGTACTCAACACCAGCAGCGTAGCCAATGCCACCAGCGGGCAGAGAGAACCAATCAGAGCTGTTGCCGCCGATACTTGCGTTGATGACAAACTGCTCAAGTTCAATTTCTTCGCTCGCGCGTTGGAAGATGAAGTCGACCGCTTCCGGATCGAGTTCGTTAAAGCCAGCAAAGAGGTTGATCGGCACACAGCTGCCGTCTCCAGGCACAAAAGAGCGGAATCCCGGCGCTGCAACGGGGACAAACACACTGGTTGGCGGCAAAGCCGTTGGATCAAGGTCGGATCGGCAAACGGGTTCGCCGGTTGTCGGGTCAGCTACGGCATCAGCGGAGGCATATAGCCGGTCTAACAGCGGCTCCACTGGATTGTTCAAGCTCGTATCGGTCCGTCCATAGTTGGCAGAAATTTCGTATGACAGAGCGTCTGACACGTCGCCCTTAAAACCACCCACTATGCGAAAGGTCTGCCGAATATTCTCATTCGGGCGAGAAGCAGCGTCATCATAAAAGAAGCGGGTTACATTGAGCGCGGTCGGAATGCCTTGTGCGTCAAGACTGCTGATCTGATCCCTCACCACTTGCGGGATGAAAGGGTTGTCAGCCTGGATCGACAGGTCGCCAGCTAGAACAGTTTGAGAACCCCGCGCCCTGCTCTCATTTCTAGAATATTTTCCTTCGATGAAGCCGGTGATTTTTTCACTGACGTCATAATCAGCGAACATATTGACGACGAAGCGCTCTGATTTTGGCACGGTTGTCGTCAATGGGTTGGGGAACAAACCATCCACACCGTCGCCCCCTTGCGTGTCAAAGCCGGATACAAAAGCAACCGGTGTCAATGGCCTAAACTCGCCCGTATTGGGGTCTTGAATCTGCTGCAGAGGCACGCCGCCGGATTGTGGGATTTCCTGACCAATAATGGGGACTGGGCTAAAGAGACTGCTGCCAGACAAAGAGAAAATTGGGACTAAAACAACAGGCGCCGTCAGCCTGTCTGGCAGCAAAACGTGTCGAAATTCCGGATTAATCCCCAAAGCTTCTGCAAGCGCGGGGTTGATCCGGACAAGG
>CALFRH010000243.1 GCA_937919225.1 uncultured Parvularcula sp. | reverse complement strand
GAGGGGCCCGTGTTGGTTGACTTCTCACTCCGTTCGAGAGGGTACCGAGACTATCTGGACTTCACCGATGTTGTGATTATTGACGACCGGGGAATGGGGCATTCGCAACCACGGCTAACCTGTACGGATAACCCAAAGCCAGCAGATTTCATGAAGCCAACAGAAGAGCAACGCGTCTTGATATTATCATATATCGAGCGCTGTCGCGAGGAACATGCCGAGGCAGGCGCCGATTTGGCCGGCTACACCATCACCGAAGTGGCACATGATTTTGAAGATTTGCGACAAGCCCTGGGCTATGGAAAAGTCGTGGTCCAAGGGTCAAGCTTTGGGTCCCAGACCGCTTTCGCTGTCATGAAAATGTTCCCAGATAGCGTCGCCCGGGCCTATCTCGGTGGCCTTGAGGGACTAAGCGACACCTATGACTATCCTATCGAGATCCAGGATGCCGTGACGGCCCTTATCCATCACGCAAATGGGAATAGCGCCCTACGGCGCCAGTTACCACGTCAGGATATGGGCCACACCCTCAAAACCATATTTACCAATTTAGAAGAACGCCCAAGGACAATTGTCATAAAAGGACCAAATGGCGAACCAGCCGAGTTACTGCTTGACCACCGGACGGTCGGACAGGTTCTTTTATCCCTCGGCATGCTGCGCTATCGCGGCGACACACCGCCATTCGACGATGGCGGGGCCTCAGAAATACTGCCTACCCTTTTAGCGCTTTACTACGAAGCCTATGATGGCATAGCTCACCTGTTGGCAAAAGAGCTGGGGGCGGATGAAGAAGGCGTCACCCTGAATGCATCGGCTCTCGCAATTGACTGCGCATCCGGCGTTTCTCCGGCAAGACGAGCGGAGATTGCCACCCAAGGCGCCGCATTGGCAACAGACATTATGTTCACGCCGCTAGGATTTGAGGGGCTGGTGCGAGGAAATCCCGATTTTGCCTGTGAGGCCATGAAGGTGCCGGACCTAGGTGATGCATGGCGTGAAGACACAGCCTCTTCTGTCCCTGTTCTATTTGTACACGGTGATTTTGATGGGGCCACACCGCCCAATAATGCAGCACGCCTTATACGCAAGTTTGATCAAGGAAAACTGATCATGGTTCAGGGAGCTGCCCATTATCGGCTGGAAATGGAGTATTTATCGCCCGAGCTCAAGGAATGGCGTCGATCCTTTGTCGAAACAGGAACGCTGCCGGATGATTTACCCCAAAACATCTCTTTACCGCCCATTGAGTTCGACACGGTTCCCACACCGGTCCTATGGGCGTTTAAATTGGGGCTCGGCAATCAAATGCTACGCTTTGCGAAGTGATAATGGTCACTATAGGGGGGAGACCCACGCTTCTCCCTTCATAGATTTATGCCCTCGCGGCCTCTCTCCCCCGGCGCATGCCCATCCGGATAAATCTCCCTCAAAGGACTGTCTGACACAACTTTGTCGAGGCAGTCCGCTACCAGTTCAGGCGGCAAGTCACCACTACGCGGCGTGTTGACGAAAAAATGCGACGTATCTGCCCGTATCCCATCTTCTTGCTCGCGCCTGAGAAGAAGCTCTGAAAACCGATAGACAATCCGCGCCGCAGCCACAGGATCCTCGCTAATCGCCTCCAGCGGCATCACCATAAACCGCGACGAATGTGAGAAGCGGCGGATGGGTATCTCATTCGCATAGCGCCACCACCAAAGCTCCAGCTCAACGAGATTTTCCAAGCTATAGGTCGCGAAATCATCTGGATTGAGTCCATATTCATCCGTTAGCAGATGGAATTGGGCTTTGAGCAAGTCGTAAATACCTTCTGGATTCTTAGCAATATGGTGGCGCGACCACCAAGAATATAAGGAAGCCTGAGGCGATCGGATAACGTGTATCACGGACATTTTGCTCTCAGTATCAAAGATCGACGCTAAGCCCGCATGAGCGTCGGAGAGCCTAAAAACAGGCAGTGCTTCCTTGAGGCTCTCTGGGGAAGCATAAAGCGGATCCAGCCGCCATTCAGGAAATAAGAAAGGAGGATACGCAATCCCAGCGATACGGCGCCGGAGGGGGCTGCGCAGAAAACCTTTCCCGAGGCCACGCCGCAACCCTTTGCGAATGTAAAGCTTCGGGTACGCCGCAACTTTATCGGCGTCATTGTGATGGCGCGCCATGTGATCAACTGCCGCTCGCCACTGCGTAAGGTAAGCTTCCGGCGCAGTATCAAAGGGGACATCGAAATCGAGTTTAGCAAGCGGGCGATACCCAGTGCGCATCGGATTCCGACGACAAAGCGTGGCCTCGTGATAGTCGAGCAACCGAACCACATGCTGAGCGCCCGCGCGCCGATGGCCCGTGGCGATGATATACCGGCCGTCAAAGCGCTGCATGCTGTTTGCCCCAATCTTGTTATCACGCCGACCAAAGGTAAGTTGACAGGCGCGCCCCATTAAAAGAACATAAAAGGAACAAATCGCCGCCCTCTCTGTTCTTAAGCAATGCTGCCCGTAACCCAAATAGCCTCTTCACAAATCATCCTCACCCAAGGGTTACCGCCACTGCCAAAAGGGCGGATCGTGGAGGTAGGGGGCCAGGCAATGACCGCCTTTGCCGCCCTAGCGGCCGCCAAAACAAAAGGGCCAATTGTCTGGATTTTGCCCAAGGAGGGGTATGGTGAGCCCTTTTCCACAGGGCCTTATGCCCCGGGGCTCAAGGCGTTTTTAAACCCTGACCGGCTTGTCTTCGTCTGGACTGTGAGTGCCCAAGAAACCCTCTGGGCGATTGAGGAGGCGCTAAGGGCCACCGGCATAGGCGTGGTGATTGGCGAACTTTACGGCCCTCCCTCCCTCACCCAGTCACGCCGCTTTCAACTTGCCGCCGAACAGGGGGGCAGCCTCAGCCTCCTGCTTTTCAAGCACCCTCCCCGAACCAGCGCTGCCACCATGCGTTGGATTTGCAAATCAATGCCCCCACCGAATGGGAAGGCCAGTTGGGACTCGACTCTCTGGCGCTGGTCCCTTAAAAAGAACAAAACAGGAACAATTATTAAGAAGGGCGAAGGCGGGGGCCTTCTTTCCCCTTCCTCTCACAAAAAGGATTGGTGGGTCGTTCACAATGCAAAAACGGGTTCTTTGCATTTGGTTGCCGCACCTGGCAGCGGATTATTGGAGGCGCCGCCGGGGCCTTGATCCAGACACGTCTTTTGCCGTGGTGGCGGAGGAAAAAAATGCCCTGCGCCTTTTCTCTCTTACCGAAGGGGCTCTGGCCACAGGCCTTCACCAAGGCATGCCTCTTACCGACGCGAAAGGCGTTCTACCGGACCTCTTAACCCAGGTGAGAGAGGAGAGGTCGGAGGCAGATCTACTTATAACTCTTCATCGGTGGGCGGAACGCTACAGCCCTTGGCGGGCAATGGAGGGCCATGACGCTCTCCTCCTCGATATTACGGGGTGTTCTCACCTTTGGGGGGGCGAAGCTCCCATGGCAGAGGACATTGCGCAAGCGCTGGAGGGATTTGGTTTCCGTACCCACCTCGCCGTGGCAGACAGTAAGGGAGCAGCTCTTACCGCCGCACGCTTTACAGATGAGGCCCTTACCCTCATTCCACCGGGGCGAAGTACGCAAGTCTTAGGCGCCCTGCCCCTCACCGCCCTGGGTGATAAGGCCTATGATCTTCGCCGCTTGGGCCTTAAAACATTAGCGGATGTTGCCGCCTTGCCCCGCGCCGAGATGGCTAAACGGTTCGGGTACGATCTGATGCTACGGCTAGATGAAACTCTCGGTACCCGTTCCACCCCTGTTTCCCCCACCAAAGCCGCCCGCCCCTATGCCGCACGAATGAGCTTTCCCGACCCCATCGGCCTTTTAAGTGATGTGACTATGGGTCTTGAAAAGGTGCTGGGGAGCCTTTGCCGCCAATTGCGAGAGGATGGGCGCGGCGCTCGCTTGGTGGAATTAAGCCTCAACCATGCGGATGGCGAGGAAACCGTGCGCCAGGTGGGTCTGGCGGAGCCATGCCAAAACCCAAACCTTATCTTGCGTCAATTCACGCCCCTTTTGGAAAAGGTGGATGCAGGGTTTGGCATTGACCGGATGCGGGTGATTGCGATTACCCATGAGGGGTATACGGAACGCCAACTCTCAAGTGAAACCGAACAGGTGGGCAGTGATAAACTGACCGAGCTTGTCGGCCGTCTCGGTAACCGGTTAGGCTTTGACCGCATCGCCATGCCGCGCCCCACCGGCAGCCATCTACCCGGCTTTGATGTGCGCCAGGCTGAGGCAGTAAGCCGCCCGGAAACAAGCTCCTGGCCCCCCTCTTCAGCGCCGCTTCCCCTACGCCTCACCCCGCCTCGCCCGGTGGAACCCTTAAGCGCAGGGCGACCGCCAGGTCGCTTTCGATGCCAAGACACAGTGCACGAAATCACGCACGCAAGGGGCCCAAGGCGGGTAGCAGGGGAATGGTGGCAGAATGACAGGGCTCGTCACCCTACTTACGATTATTGGGATGTGCAGACCCGAGATGGCGCTCGGCTCTGGCTTCGCTGTGATGTCAACCCGCAAGGGGAGCGGCGATGGATGGCAACCGGAGAGTTGCCATGAGCTATGCGGAACTCTCTGTTACATCGAACTTCACCTTCCTCACCGGCGCCTCGCACCCTGAAGAATATATGACCCGCGCCGCGGAGCTGGGACTTGCAGCCGCTGCCATCACCGATACCAATAGCTTTGCGGGCATCGTCCGCGCCCATGTGGCCGCCAAGAAAGAGGGTGTACGGTTCATCGTCGGGGTTCGCCTCCGTTTTGCGGACGAAAGTAGCGTCATCGCCCTCCCCACCGACAGGGCGGCCTATGGGCGCCTGTGCCGCCTCCTCACCCTGGGCAAACAACGCACCACGAAGGGTCAGTGCACGCTGTTCCCCGATGATCTCACAGAATGGGGAGAAGGATCGGTTCTCATTGCAGATGGCCTCGCCCCGCCGCCTGACATTTTTCTAAAAACTTGGAAGGAGCGGTTTGCAAACCACCTCTACTGGGCTCTCACCCCCCTTTATGATGGACAAGACGAAGAACGCTTTGCGAAAGGGGCTGCGAACGCAGCCCATCTGGGCCTCCCTTTAGTCGCCACAGGCGATGTTCTCATGCACATAGCCGGACGGCGAATGATGGCCGACCTCCTCTCCTGCATGCGGGAAAAAACCACTATCGATAAGCTTGGGCCCCTCGCCCTGCCGAATGCCGAACGGCGATTGCGCAGCCCATTTGAAATGCGCCGCCTCTATAAGGAGTACCCTGAGGCTTTAGCCCATACGGTGAAGATTGCTGCCGCAGTGCAGTTCAACCTTGATGAGGTCCGCTATGAATATCCCGACGAGGTGAC
>CALFRH010000242.1 GCA_937919225.1 uncultured Parvularcula sp. | reverse complement strand
AGGGGCGTGCGCCCAATCATGCTCGCCAGCGAGGAAATGCGGCTCTGAACACACAGCATCGGGGCTGAGAGGGTTTGCATCATCCTTGACTCCTTCTCCGGTAATTGTGTCTGATCAGAGGACAAAATCCATTACGAAAAAATCGACATTCTCATCATTGTTGAGTAAAATTTTCGAAAATAGGACTGATTAGTGAAAAATCTTGACGATCCAGATCGAAAGATCATCGAACTGCTGCAACGAGACGCGACGACCTCGCTTGAACTGCTCGCCGAGCAATTGAGCCTTTCAGTGAACACGTGCTGGCGGCGCGTGCGTAGGCTCGAGGAAAGCGGCATTATTCGACGAAGAGTGGCGTTATGTGACGCCGAAAAACTCGGCGTCGAACAGACTGTGTTTGTGGCAATCAAAACGCGCGACCATTCCGAAGACTGGCTGGAGGCATTTGCTAAGGCTGTTATTGATATCCCCGAAGTGGTCGAGTTCTACCGCATGGCAGGCGACGTGGATTACGTTCTCAAGATCCAAGTCAGATCAGTGAAGGACTATGACCGCGTGTACAGATCGCTGATCAAGCGAGTGGATATTGCAGATGTGAGTGCGACCTTCGCGATGGAGTGCCTGAAGAACACCACCGAATTGCCCCTCAAGCAATAATTGCGTGTTGAGTGTGGCAAAAGCAAGCCGTTCAGGCGGCTTTGCATCACAGTTTATGAAGAGTTCCGAATGGGTCCGAAATTGGGTTGTAAACGGAAAGACCGCTCTTGATTGACTGGCGCTTAGAAGCCGACGGTCTGCTCACGGCCCATTTCTCGCCATGGGCAAAGCGCAGAGACAATTCGCACATTCGGTAGAAACTAATCGATAAAAAAGCCGATTAAGTCGTTTCCTCGACCACGTGAGAATATCAGCGGGTGACGTTTTTCTGAACGATTTTGAAGAATTCTTTCAGGATCATCCATCGCCAATGGCCCTTTCCGATCCTGTATCGGGTTTGAAGCAGGTGAACGCAGCGGCGCAGGCCTTTTGGCCAACTGAGAAGTCGGCTTCATCCGGGCTGACGCCTTCCAAATTCCTAAGCGATCCTGCGCTGAGCCTGAATGGAAAGCTTATTTCAGGCGGGCCGATACTGTCTGATGGACCAGCGTCGCCACATGAAGGCGAAGAAGGCGATAGCCTAGCGTCCATACAAATCGGGGACCCTCGAGTTCTTAGATCCTCTCTCTTCGCCTTGAGCAGCGGCCGTTCGCAGCTCACGCTGACCTAAAAGGCCGTTTAAAGCACGCGCGCCAAGGCAAGCGACGCGCTAATAATATCAAAGCTGATAGCCTTTCCAACGAGATCATCAGACTTATGCCGGTAGGCATCGTTGTCGAAGACGCTGCGGAGGAATTGACCCACTCAAACGAGGCGTGACGTTGGTTTTTTGGCCTTTCTAAAGCCGAGGTTGCTGCGATGAGCCGTGATGAACGCATCGCTGCATTCTATCGCAGCGTAATTAAGGTCAATGGCGTGTCTAGCGAGGGTGTTCCGTTCGAAGCGCATGAGGCGGTGCTCTCTGCCTTTTACGACCATTCGACACCGTATGAGGTGAAACTGAAGGGTGGGCGCTATCTGTTTCTCGAGATAGTGCGTGCCTCCGGCGGAGATGCGAACATCGTTTTAACGGATACAACGGCTGCCACGTTTACACAGGAAGAACGGCTTGCTTCTATTCACGATGCCTTTGATGGCATCGGCGAAGCTTTGGTCCTTTACGATAAGGACGGCCGCTGCATCTTTTCGAAAGCCTCGTATCGCAACCCCTATGGCTTGGCCCTCAATCCTCCAAAGGTTGGAGAAACTTTCGACTCCGCTCTGCAAAGACTGATTGATCGCGATTTCTACGACCGCCCGCCTGACCCTAGTAAAGATGCGTTTTTCAAGGCGGGCGTCGAAGCGTTCTACAATCGCAGCGCCAATGGCGATTTTCCGATCACTGCAGCCGATGGCCGCATGCTCATCGCATCTTCATTCAAGGGGAGTGCCTCAGTTTGAAAATGAGACGCTCCCTTTCTTCGCCTCTTCATAATCGTCTTTTCTTGCCGAAGTCCGTCCCATCGTTGAGCAAAACTGGCTCCATCTATGCTGGTAAGGCGCCGGTTAACGGTTTGGCTGTGGCCGGATCGCTGTTTGTCGTTTCGCTCTTGGCAAAATGCTCCTAGCGTTCGGTCTCGCATGGAAGACGAATACCAGACAGAGCCCGTTCCAGATCACGCTAGCTTCGATTGGTGGCGTATCGCGATCAT
>CALFRH010000241.1 GCA_937919225.1 uncultured Parvularcula sp. | reverse complement strand
AAAGAAACCGGATCGTCCCATTCGAGCTGGTCCATGGGAAGGCTTTCCAGCGTCGGAAGGTCCCCCGTCACCGGCTCGGGCATCGCGCCTCCAAGGTCCGCTGGCGCAATGGTGGTAATCGCCGCCAATACCCCAAACCCTTGGGCGAAAGCCCCCCTTAGGGTCACTGGCTGCAAATAAATGACCGAAAGAGCCCCCACACCCATCAGGATAAGGACGACCCCATAAAGAGGTAGACTGCCAAGGCCGAGCGCGTCCGTCGCCGTGGTCAACCATCGGTTAAAGAGCAATAGGGCCGACGTATCATCCGATGTCGTCAGATCGAAAAAGGTCGCCACCGCAATGCCCAGTGCTGAGGCGAGCCCGAGGCCCATCATATCGATTGCGCCATACTCACTCGGGTCCTTCCGCGTGCCGCGGCGGTCGCCATACGCCATTCGTATCGTCCTTAAATGCTCACCAAGGACGACGCTATCACAGCAACCTTTTGTTAACAATTGAGATCAAGTTCAGCTGGAGTCGCTTTTTTGAGGCCTTGCCCCGCCAAAATCGATATCGAACAGGTGCTCAAGGCTCGTCTTCAATAGCGCCTCTTTCACCGGGTCATAGGCGGTGATGTTGACCGCCTTGATGATAATGCGGGCAAAGCTCAAAGCCCCTGTCTCGTCCCGAACCACATCCAAATCGAGCACGTTCACACACGCCAGATCCTGCTCAATATGAGCAATGCCAGCGAGACCAGCACCACAGGCAAGACCCAACAGAAGCCGGTTCACCCCGTCATGGGCGACGAGGAGGGCGGTGGACCATTCATGCTCATTGATCAGGGTGTCGAGGCCCGCCTGAACCCTGTCATAGGCGTCAGCGAAGGCCTCCCCACCAGGTAGAAAGGTCGCTCCCGGCTCGGTGGCCGCATCAAAGCTAAAGGCAAGGCGCGCCGCCAGCTCCTCCCGCGTCGGCACCAAAACCCGCCCCCCGGTCAACTCCTCAAAGGCAGGGATAGGCACGCTTGCGGGCATGTCATGCTGACTTTCGGCGGCCACCCGCGCCGCCGTCTCCTCCGTCCGGGGGAGACCCGAGGTAAAGACAGCGTCAAAGGCGATGGGCGAAAGCGCTTCACCGGTCTGGCTGGCCTGCCGACGCCCCTCCTCGGTGAGGGGCACCGCGCGAAAATCAGTGATGCCAGGTGCGAAGTAATCCACATGCCCGTGACGCATGAGATAAAGACGGCGACGCCCGGTTAATCGTGGGTTAGGCATGCTCGCCATGGGAGTGTCCTTAATTGAGATTAGAGGGGATCCGCACCGGATCTGAATTGCGCTTTTAAGGGGAGTTGGGTACGCTAATTTTGGTGGTGAAAACAGATGGCCCACCGACGTTCCTGCGGCCATTGTCTTCACAAAAGCGGGATGGTGAGTGAAGGGGCATGGTGCGGGCACCAAAATCCTTATCCATGATGTTTGTGACGGCGGCGTTCGCCTATGGCGTCGCCTTTTGGGCCATGGTCACCCTCGACGCAGACAGCGCATGGAGCCGGTTTGAAGCGTTGAGCGCGAGCGAAGCCTATGGCCGCGCGGTCGGCCATGGAGACCAGGCCGTGGCATTAAGCCTTCAAGACGGAAAAGACGGTGAGGCTGTACAAAAAAAGCAGCTCGCCTTAGCGGAGGCGCATCGCCAGGGCGGCGTCCCCGAACGCGCCATTGAACTCTATCACACCGTCCTTGATTCCCCTCTAGGCTCCCAAATGACGGAGCCCGAGCGGGCAGCCATCGAGAACAAGATTGCAGGCCTCAGCCTGTCGATTGGCAGACCCATTGAGGCCGCCACCCTTATTGCGGCCTTTGTCGATGCCTCCGGCGATGCTGTCGCCCGCCGTGAACTGATTGATAAAGATAGTCATGAGGCGGTATTGTTGGGGTACGCCGACGCGGCCCTCAACGATTTTACAGATGCGCTTCCGCCCGTGGTGGAGCGAGAATTGATCCAAGGGGATGAGGCCGCACGCCTTCGCATTGCCGATGCCCTCACCAGCCTTGGGGGCTATTATGCCCGTACGGCAGAGGGCGACTATGCCGCCGCCGGGCTTCTCGCCACCGCCTACCGTACCCGAACGGATATTCTCGGCGCCGATCACGCCGATACGGTGCACACCGCGCTATTGCTTGCCCCTGTTTATGAACGCATCGACCGGATTACCGATGCTGAGCAGATCTATCTGACCGCGTTCCACGCTCAGGAGCGGGCCAAGGGTTCGAACAATCCTGAGCTCAGCCTCTATATCCGTCTTTTATCTGAAGTTTATCGCCGCCAAGGGCGTATCACCGAGGCTGAGGCCTTGAACGTCCATATGCGCACCTTGTTTCGCGACGCCTTTGGCGCCCGCCGCTATGCGCCGAATCAAGCGCGGGATCGCACCACCGATATTAACCGCCCGGTCTCCCGCGATTTTCCCCTTCCCTCAGCCTATGTGCCCCCCGACCTTGTCAGAGCTGAGCTTTATTCCATCCCGCTGAGTAAACCCCCGGCGGTTGAGGAAATGTCGATCCGGGCGGCGCTGATCGATCAGCAGACGAGCATGCCCAAGCTTCTCGCCGATCTTATCGGTGAATGCCGAAGTGAGCAGGAACGGTTGAGCCTGCGGTCAGGCTATCGTTCTTTTTCGACCCAATCTGGCCTTTATGCCCGCAGCCGGAATGGCCAGGTGGCCGCCCCCGGCACGTCGGAGCACCAGTTGGGTCTTGCAGTCGATATCGACGTTAACGGACGATTTATGCGCAGTACCGATCGCGCCTTCCAGTGTTTTGAAGCGCAAGCCTGGCGGCATGGGTTTATCCTCACCTACCCTCGCGGTAACCGCTATCTCGAATCAGCGGACAGTTTTGAACCATGGCATTGGCGCTTTGTGGGGCCCCAGACCGCCCTTCTTTATCGGGAAACCGGGCCCTTAGGCTTTCCCCAGGAGTTTTTGGCGGCCCTGCCTTGCTATGAGGAGCGGGCCCTGGCAGGTCTTTTCGTCCGCGCTGGCGAACAGGACGTTTGCCTCGCCAATGTTTTAGGTGATGATCAACTGGCGGATGCCCCCGCCACAGAAGAGCAAGAGGGATAAGTCCCCCGATGAAGTACCCTCCTGCCCCCCGTCGGTGCATCACCATTGCCCACATGGCGCTGAAAACAACGAAATCTCGCGCTTCGTTGAAGGCTGCCCTTACCGACCACGGCATGGCGGTGGTGGACGACCTGGCGACCGAGACGGCTGATATCGCCATTGTCGACCTGCGGCCTGAGGCGATTTCTCCACGGACGATAGAACAGGCCATTCAAAGCGCTTGGCAGCAGCCTCGCGCGCATCCCACCCTATTCCTTGTGGCACCCGAAGCCTTCCGTACGCCGCCGATTGCCAGATTGGCGAAAACGGACCGGGTGGTCCCCTTTACCACGCCCGCACGCCCGCTCCTGACGGCGGTGCGCCAACTGGTGCATGATGCGGCCCGGGCCGAGGAAGCGGCTTTGCGTCTTAGCGCATTGAGCAGCCTTGGGCTTGGCGCGCAGACAGCAGATACCGCCTTCACACCCGATACCACTCTCTTTCTTGCGGATCCCGCACCTGAGGCATTGGAGGCGTTTGGCGCCCTTGCCGCCCACAAATCTACCCGCGCCGCCCTTAGCCGTGCCCAGACGCTTCATGCCTTAGAAATGGGTCAGGCGGATGCCTTAGTCCTCATGGTCCAGAAGAACCGGCGGTCGCTCGCAGGCCTTGTGCGACTCCTGCGTCGACACACCGACCTGTCATCACTGCCCATTATTGCGCTCGAGAAGAAACCGACAAGTCGCCACAGCACCTATTGGGCCAGTGTTGGGGCAGACGCCGTTTTATCGCCGCAAGACCCCATGATGGTGGCCGCTCTTTGCCGCCGCGGCGCCCGCGCCCGGGCAGCCGGCCAGTCGCTCGACACCCTCCTCAAGCAATCGGTGGTCACAGACCTTGGCGAAGTCTCGCGGCTCGCCTCCACACGCTATTTTGAAACGTGCTTGGCCCATCGCCGTGAGCTGGCGAAGGGCCCCTTCGCCCTGGGGGCTATCCGGCTACATCCGGACGGCAACGCGAACCACCAGGCCGCCCTATCTGAAGCAGGGGTCTATATTGCCATGGCCACTCGCACTCTTGATATGGTCACCCGTCCGGCACCGGATCTTTTCCTCATTGCGCTGCCGAACACGGACAAAGTTAGTGCAGAGGCGAGCATGCGAACCTATGCCCGCCTGGTCCAAGATTTAAAGTTCGGTGATATCGACCATCCGATTACCTTCGATGCCAGTACCCATGTACTGGTGGGATCACCGGGCGATGATCCGGCAACGCTGATTACCACCCTTCTTGCCGACCTCCCGCAGGAGCCAGCCTCCTTCATGGATC
>CALFRH010000240.1 GCA_937919225.1 uncultured Parvularcula sp. | reverse complement strand
TAATATCTTGGGTGGTTCCGAGGCTGTCCTTATGCCGAAGGCTGCCGCTGAAAAGATAGGTCACCGTCGCCAGGCCAATATGGGGATGGGGACGGACATCCACCGCTTGTCCTGGTCGAAAGGTGGCGGGACCCATTTGGTCAAAGAAAATGAACGGGCCCACCATTTGTCGGTTTTGGTGGGGCAACGCACGACGGACCTCAAAGTCCCCAAGGTCACGGGCACGGGGGATAATGGTTGTCTCAATATCGTCGGGCAACGCCGCGGGCGCGGGGCTGAGATCAGGGGGCGTGGGCACAGCATATCTCCTTCGTCGGAGAGGCGTTATACTTTAGCCAGCCAGGACTTACCCCCGCTCTCCGCGCAAACGTGTTTTGACTTTTTCCGCACCCATAAGGGCCACGAGGGGTCCCATTTCAGGACCATGGGGACGTCCAGTGAGGGCCAGGCGGAGGGGCATGAACAGCTTTTTCCCTTTCCGGCCCGTCGCTTCTTTCGCCTTCCCGGTGAGGGATGACCATAAGTCGGCCCCCGCGGTCCCCTCTTCCACCAATCCCGCAGCGATAGTGGTGAAGTCACGATCTTCATCATCGATAACGGGGTCTAGGTCTCCGTGAATGACCGCACGCCATTCGCCAGCCTGTGCGAGGGTGCTGAGATTCCCGCGAACCGCATCCCAAAGGGCTTCGTCAACGTTGAGCGATGCGAGCCGATCCTTCACCGCGTCGTAGGGCAGAAGGTGAAGGATTTTAGCGTTGAGCTGTTCTAACTCTGCCATGTCGAACCGCGCGGGCGCCCGGCCCATGCGGCCAAAGTCAAACCCGTTGGCGAGCGCCCCCATATCAATTTGCGGCTCCACCGGGTCGGAGGTGCCAAGACGCGCCAAAAGGCTCGTAATCGCTTGAGGTTCAATGCCAGCCTCCCGCATCCCCTCAATGGAGAGGGAGCCAAGCCGCTTACTCAATCCTTCACCATCCTTCCCCACAAGGAGGGAGTGGTGCGCAAACTGAGGAACCGTCCCGCTGCCGCGGTAGTCGATAATGGCGCGGAAGATTTCCACCTGGGTGGCGGTGTTGGTGACATGATCCTCGCCCCGGATCACATGGGTAATGCCAAAGTCGATATCGTCGATGCAGGAGGGCAGCGTGTAGAGGAACTGACCATCCGCCCGGATAAGAACAGGATCCGACACCGTAGCGGTATCCAGTTTTGTCTCCCCACGGATAAGATCGTCCCATTGCACCGGCTCTTGCGACAGGCGGAACCGCCAATGGGGTTTGCGCCCCTCCGCTTCGAATGCGGCTTTCTGCTCACCCGTCAGGTCAAGGGCAGCGCGGTCATAGACAGGGGGCAGGCCGCGGGCCCGCTGAAGCTTGCGCTTACGGTCCAGCTCATCGGCGGTCTCGTAACAGGGGTAGAGGAGCCCCTTCTCCCGAAGGTGGTCGGCGATCTCATTATAAACGTCAAACCGCTCCGACTGCCGCGCAAATTCGCTATGGGTCAGGCCCAACCAGGCAAGATCCGCCTGAATGCCATCTTCGAACTCTTTGGTGGAGCGGGCTTGGTCCGTATCGTCCGAGCGCAGCATAAAAACGCCGCCCTCTTTCTTGGCCACCATCCAATTGAGGAGCGCGGCGCGAATATTCCCCACATGCAGCTTACCGGTGGGCGATGGGGCAAAGCGCACTTTAACGGACATGGGTGGACCTCATTTAAGGCAGCGGGCCAGGATGCCCGCCTCAAAATCAAAGAGGCGCCATACCCTTCACTGCGCGGGGAGGCAATTGCCGGGCGCGTTAAACGTCCCCCGTGCTCGCCTTGATGCGGTCGCGAAGCTGGCGGATGCGGATCGCGTTGGCGCCGACGTCGGACATGCCCACCCGAGATTTGGACCGAATATCGACGAGCGCCCCGCCACCAGGGCCGGCGCGCACGCGGATCACCACATCATCCTTAAATCCAAACCAGCGCGTTGTGGCGGTTGCCTCAATACGGCCCTCGGCCTCATTCGCCTCAACCAGCTCTAGGCCCTGTTGCTTGACGGCAGCCAGACATGCCTCGAACGCTGCGGCGGATTCTACCGACAACACGATTGTTTCCAGGTCGGGATAAGAGTCGAGCTGCGCCTGGGTTTGCTCTGTATCGTAAGCGGCGGGATTGTCGGTTTTCTTCCGCAGGGCAGCGGTAGCAACAAAAGCTGGCGGGTCTTCCACATCGGTAGAAATATCATGGATCGCCGGGACCAGCTGCGCCTGGCGGCGCATTTCAATCGGACCAAAGCCCATGGCGAGGGACACAAGCCCCGCTAAAATCGACATAAGCCCTGTCAGCGGCGCTTTCACGAAAAGCAGGATCAATCCCACCAGCAGTGCAATCGCCCCACCGCCGAGCAATGCGGGCACCAGCCAGGATAGCTGGCTAAAAATAGCGCCAAAGGAGAGATGGTCCATCCGGAATGCGGCGGTCATCCCGCCATAGGTGAGCGCTGGAAGCGCGCTGGCGATAAATACCCACCGAAGAAGGCCCGAAAATCTGTCCATGGTCCTGCCCTACTCTTGTTCAATCACATTATCCGATCAAGCCAAGGCATTTTCCTCAGGATGAGGAAGTGATCGGCCCAACCATTTTTCAGGCCATTGTTACACGAAATCTGAGCCCAGGCCAAAATCCCCCAAACCGCCCGGCCGGCCCAGGGGTTGTGAGCGACCTCAAAACGGCTTCAACTGTAGCTGGAGCCATGAATGGAGAGGTCGTGAGTGAGCGCGCTAGGCCCAAACATCCTCGTCGCCGACGACGATCCCCATATTCGTGAAGTGATCGTCTTCGCGCTCGACGCTGCTGGCTATGCTGTCCGTGAGGCGGGCGACGGGGCGGCGGCCCTGGCGGCGTTTGAGGCAGTGGCCCCGGACCTCATCATCCTTGATGTGGGGATGCCGGAGATGGATGGCCTCGACGTCTGCCGCCAAATTCGCAAGTCCTCGGACGTGCCTATCCTCTTCCTATCCGCGCGAAGTGATGAGATCGATCGCATTTTGGGCCTGGAGCTGGGTGCTGATGACTATGTCACCAACCCCTTCAGCGCGCGGGAGCTGGTGACCCGCGTCGGCGTGATCCTTAAACGAATGAATGGGAGGGCGACCCCCAACGAAGGGGCCGAGCAATCATTGCTCCTCACCCATGGCGTGCTTCGCCTTGACCCTGGTCGCCATGAGGCTCGTTTTGGGGAGGCGCCGGTGCCCCTCACGGCCCTTGAGTTTGCGATGACAGCGGCCCTTATGAAAGTGCCGGGCCAGGTGCTGTCCCGGGAACAGCTCATGCACACAGCATATCCCAACGGCGTTCATGTCTCCGACCGCACCATCGACAGCCATGTGCGCAATATACGGACGAAATTTGGTGCCGTCGGTGGTGATAGCGTTGTCGAGACTGTCCATGGTGTCGGGTTTCGCCTGGGGCCTTGCGATAAGGACACCGGTGGAGGGGCGGCGTGAACCGCGCCACCCCAAAGTGGCGTCCCTCTCTTGGCACCGTGGCGGCAGCCGTGCTGGGCACCGTTGTGTGCCTGCCGTTGGTGAGTCTTATCTTCCTTCGTCTTTATGAAAACCAGCTCATCGGCCAGACGGAGGGGGCGTTAATTGCGCAAAGCGCCGCCCTTGGCGCCGCCTTCGCGCAAAAGGCGGCCGAAGTGCCGGACTTGCCCCGCGGTGCGCCGCGCGCCCTGCGCGATAATGACCGTGCATCCCAACAAATGCACGATATGGGGTACACGCCGTTAACCCCGCAGCTTGACCTGGCGCAGCGGGATATTGCAACACCCCGTCCAGCGCCGAGGCCCGTTGAAGCGCCCCTTACCGCCGCGCAGGAGACGCTGGGGGCGGCCATGGCCCCCCTTTTATGGGATACACAGAGAATCACCCTGGCGGGCTTTCGCCTGCTGGATGCTAATGGCGTCGTGATCGCAGGGGCGGAAGAGGTGGGGCAATCCCTTGCCCATGTGGAGGAGGTAGCGGCAGCGCTTGAGGGGCAATTTGAAAGCCAATTGCGCACCCGCATTTGGGATGAGCCGCCCCCGCCGCTTTACTCCTTAAGTCGCGGCACGAAGGTCCGCGTTTTCACCGCTTTGCCGGTCTTTGTAGAGGGACGAGTGGTGGGGGTCGTCTATGCCTCCCGCACACCGGAGAATATTCTCAAGCACCTTTACCGGGAGCGGGATAAGGTGGCGATGATGATTGTGGTGACCATTATTGTGGTGGTGACCCTATGGCTTGTCCTTGTGCGCACGGTCACCTCCCCCTTGCGGCAATTGATCTCGAAGACAGAAGCCATTGCGGGCGGTGACCGGAGTGCCATCGCACCCCTTCATCGTCATGGCACGAAAGAGGTCGCTGCTCTTAGCGATAGCTTTTTGTCGATGGCCGAACAGCTTTCTGTGCGGTCGGACTATGTGGCCACCTTTGCCGCCCACGTTTCGCACGAGTTAAAGGCGCCCCTCACTTCCATTCTTGGTGCGGTTGAAATTCTGTCATCAGGTAGCGAGGTCACCGAGGAGACCCGCCATAAATTTCTCAAAAATATGGAGGGCGATGCCCACCGCATGACGGCGTTACTTGACGCCTTACGGGAAATGGCGCGGGCGGAACATGCCGCCATTGATGGAACGACCAGCCTTGAACAGGTCTTGGAAGATATCGCCGTGCCTGAAGGGCTGGAACTCGTCACAATGACCGCGGAAGACGCTGGCGAGGACATCCCCCTCTCCATTTCTGCGGAAAGTTTGGCCATAGCTCTTGGCCATCTTATCGATAATGCCCATCAGCATGGGGCGCAGATGGTGGCGATCAACCTCGCCGTGGGGGAGCGCACAGCCACCCTTGATGTCACCAATGATGGCGAGCCTATCTCGGATGGCAATCGGGAGCGGCTTTTTGATGCCTTTTTTACCACAAGGCGGGAGGCGGGCGGCACCGGCATGGGCCTTGGCATTGTCCGTGCCCTTCTCACCGCCCATGGCGGGCATATCAGCCTCACCCAGGCCACGCCGCCGACGTTTAGAATGACGCTGCCGCGTGAGGTTTCTCCGTCATAGCGAGGCCCTGCACAAACTCTGCACAATAAACGCGGGAGAGGTGCGCGAACGCGCCCAAGGGTTTGCAAACCAAGGTCCTAAGCCTTGGGGTTATGAACCGCCTCTTGCCTCCCCCCGCCCTGGTCGGCCCGGCCCTATTGGGTCTGGCTGTCCTCATCCTCGCTGCCGAACCGGCGCGATGGCTTATCCAAACGTGGACCAACCCTCTTTATGCCTCTTATGGGGGCAGCGTCTTTCTCATCGTGGCGGCGCTTTTGGGGTGGAGTGCCCTCAGCCCCCTGGTGGCGCCTAATACCTCCCAACGCAAAGCGGTGGGCCTTCTTATCTTTACCGCGTTCCTCCGCCTTGTGGGGCAGGTGCTGGCGGTGGATACAATTGCGGCCCTCACCCTCTCCATCGACGTGTTTGCCATCGCCCTTCTTTTAGGGACCCATCGGCGGCAGCGGTCACTGTCGCCCTTTTGGTTGGCCGTCCTTTTCACTTTTTCCTTGCCATTAGAGCGCATTATTCAACGCCTCATCGGCTATAAGTTGCAAGAACTCTCCGCAGGCGGCGCATGCCGTATCTTGAACGGATTGTTTGAAGAGGTTTCTTGCGAAGGTATCCGCATTACGGTCGAGGGGGCGGATGTGCTCATCGACCTGCCCTGCTCGGGCGCGCGGTCGCTGCTTCTCTTTCTTATGGGGTTCACCGCCTTGGCAGCAATTGTCCGGCCAAAGCCCCTTGCCGCCATCGTTGGGGCAGTTTTTGCGCTTGGCGGCGCGTTTGCCGCGAACCTTATCCGGATCACCAGCCTTAGCGCAGGCGTGGCTCTGGCCGAAGGCGGCCTTAAAATCGATGTGATGGCGCAGCCTTGGCATGATGCCATTGGCCTTGCGTCCCTCGCGCTGACGGTACCGCTGCTTCTTTTTTGGGCGTCCCGAGTGGATCGATACGCCCCGCAGGACGGCGCTCAAGAGAATGTCAGTGGTCGACTGGTGCCTGCTGGGTGGCGCGATGTCGCCGTTGGGGGTGCGCTGGTGGGGGTCGCCCTTCTTGTGGTGGATGCCCCAAAGCGGCCGATTGATACCCCAACAGTGGCCGCCAGTGTTACGCTGCCCCCGCGCCTTGGCACCTTTGTGGGCATGCCGGCGCCTCTGTCGCCGAAAGAGGATCTATATTTTCGTCAGTATAATGGTGCGGCGGCCAAGGCGACCTATGGGCCTTATGCCCTCCTCATGACCCAGACGGCTTCACCCCTGCGGCATCTTCATGCACCGGACGAATGCCTGCGCGGCCTTGGGTTCTCGGTGGAGCCAAGGGGGATGCGGTTCTCCCCCCTGCCCACCACCACGTGGAGGGCGGTGTCCCCCGATGGCACCGTCTTCCGCGTGGAAACCAGTTTCATTTCAACCGAGGGGCACCGCACGTCGAACGTGGCCGAAGCCATCTGGCTGTGGATGACCCATCCAGGCACAAGCTGGACAGCCCTGCAACGGGTGACGCCTTGGGAGATGGAACCCAGCACCAGGGCTTATTTCGAGGGCGCGCTGCTAGCCGCTCTCGAGCTTGCGCCCCCACCGCCCACCGAAAATTCTGGTCCGATCAACCAAGGAGTATAGTATGATCATCCTTCGTTCCCTTCTTCCCTTCACTCTTTTATTTGCCGCGGTGGTCCCTGCCGCCGCCGCGGAGGAAGAGGCCCCTGTCCGCGCGGGCACATTTGAAGCCCGCCTTGATGGTAAGCGCGTGCATCTGCCTCTCCTTGAAAATGATGTGTCTGTGGAGGTGAGCGGCGACATTGCCACCGTCACGGTACGGCAGGTTTTTGAGAACCCAAGCGATGTGCCCCTGAACGCCACATATCTTTTCCCCTTGAATAAGGAGGCAGCGGTCTACGGCATGAATATGGAGGTCGGTGATGAGATCATCACCGCCGTCATTCAACAAAAGGAAGAGGCTGAGGCCACCTTCGAGGCCGCGAAAGAAGAGGGAAAAGCGGCTGCTCTTCTCACGGAACACCGGCCCAACATGTTTACCCAAAAAGTGGCAAACCTCATGCCCGGCATGCCCATCACGGTGACCCTACGCTATGTCCATGGGGTGCCGCGGGTAGATGGGGCGTACGAACTGGTGGTCCCCCTTGTGGTGGGACCGCGATACATGCCTTCAGGAACTCCCTCAACTGATCGCGTTCCAAGGATGGCAAGCGTTGAGACCGTCCGAACACCTGCCCAAACGGATGATCTACCGACGCTTGCCAGGGTGAGAGAGGAGCCCGAAGGGGCGGGCGGTGGATGGGCCCTCGGGCCACCGCCCGCCTACCCGCCCGCCTACCCGTCTGTCTTTGGACTGACGGTGCCTGAAAGAGTCTCTCAAGACCGGGTAAGCATTGATGTGTCCCTCAACGCGGCCCAGCCCCTTGAAATTGTCGAAAGCGAGACCCATGCCCTCGACGTGACAGGGACCGGCCCCTACCGGTTTGTGACCCTGGCGGACGGGCGGACCATCGACAATCAAGACTTTGTCCTTCGCTACCAGCTGGCGGGGGAAGAGGTGACGGCCGGGGCGCTCACCCATCAGGATGAACGAGGCCGGTTCGTCAGCCTATTGATTGAACCGCCCGCTCGGGTGGCGGCAGACGATATCACCCCGCGGGAGATTGTCTTTGTCCTCGATACGTCCGGCTCCATGAGCGGAGACCCCATGGCCGCCAGCAAGGCCTTTATGATGGCAGCGCTTGATACGCTACGGCCCACGGATCAGTTTCGGCTCATTCAATTCTCTAACTCTCCCGCCGAGCTCTCCCAAGGGCCCGTGGCCGCGACCGCCCGCCAAGTGCGTCAAGCCAAACGCTATGTCTCCCGACTGAGGGGCAGTGGCGGCACGGAAGTTCTGCCCGCCCTGCGCCAGGCCTTCCGTGTGCCCCAACGGGAAGATACCCTTCGCATCGTCGTATTTTTGTCGGATGGGTATGTCGGGAACGAGCCGCAGATCCTCCGCTTCCTGGGGAGGGAGATTCGGGATGCCCGGTTCTACGCCTTTGGTGTGGGGACGGCGCCGAACCGCTACCTCCTTACCGAGATGGCCCATCGTGGCAGGGGGTTTGCCCGCTTTGTCGATCCGACCGAACCCTTTCATGAAACCGCGCAGGCCTTGGCCCAACGCATAGAGGCACCGGTCCTGACGGATCTCACCCTCGACTGGGGCGGCGCATCCGTCACCGACGTGACGCCCGCGGTGTTGCCTGACCTGTTCGCAGGCGATTCCTTACGGGTGATGGGAGTGATCAATACGGATGATCCTGTGGCGTTGACGGTGCGGGGGAAAAACGCGGGGCGGGAGGCCGCCTTACCCGTGGCGATTGACCGAACGGCGGATGCCAACAGTGCGCCGGGGCTGCCCCTGATGTGGGCCCGCTCACAGGTGACAGATCTTACCCGCGATCTCTCCCTTGGCATGGCGCAGCGGCGAAACGGGTTTGATGATGAGCAGCTGATTGAGGAGATCACGGCCCTTGGCCTCGATTTCTCCCTTGTCACACCGTACACCTCCTTTGTGGCAGTATCTGAACAGGTGGTGAATGAAAGGCCGCTTGAGACGGCGGAGGCCGATGTGCCACTCCCCATGGTGAAGGGTGTCGGCCCCCTCGCCTATCCGCAGACGGCGCAATTTACCGGGACCGCCGCGCCCGAGCCGCCACTCCTGCTGATGGGTCTTCTGTTTGGGCTTTATGCTGGCGTGGCGGGCCTGTGGCGAAAGCTTAGGGCGCGGGGGTTGGGCAGCTAACCCGGCATGCGGACCCGGACACGGGTACGGGCCACCCGCCCCTTCTCATCCGCTACGGTGAGCGCGTAGAAACCAGGGGTCCCTGGCACCCACCGGGCGTCCCCGCCCGCGCCCTTGGGGACGGGGGTCCCGTTCACGTACCAGGTAAGTGGCCCTGTGCCCCGCGCTGACAGGACGAAACCGCGCTGAGGGCTGTCGGCCCAAAGCTCAGCATCCTCGGGCGGAAAAAGAATGGCGGGCGGCGGCGCGTTGGGTGCGAATTGGGTCAGGATTTCTGGCCCTTGGGTGGGTTCATCAGCGTCGCGGGTAGGTATCGATTCCGTCCCGGTACGAATAACAGCATCGAAAAGAGACATTAGTGTCGGAAGGGCCGCTTTACGCCCTGTCACCCCTGGGCGCGGGGCCCCATCGGGACGTCCCGTCCAGACGATGACCACATGCCCCGCCCCGCCCCCAGCGGCCCCGGCATCGCGAAAGCCAAAAGACGGGCCCGGAATTAAGGCGAAGGCGGGCGCCAGCAAACATAACGCACAGG
>CALFRH010000239.1 GCA_937919225.1 uncultured Parvularcula sp. | reverse complement strand
GGACGGAAATAAATGCCAATGATTGGCTGTTTTGGCCTCTAAGGCATTCCTTCAGCCACGGCCTCAAAGATGCGAGCCACCGCATCTTCGGTATGCACGCCGACAAACGCACTCCCCCCTAAATTCTCTTTCATCATGGCATGTTTCACAGATGCACGTTCTTGGAGCGCAGTCAGGGTAGCCGTGAGATGTGCCATCTGCTTGATCTCATGTGGTTCGATCGCTGGAGTATCCACAGGATATCTTTGCGCCCACCGCACGCAGCTACCAAGGTAGAAGTCGCATACTGAAAGACCATCCTCCAAGAACCACGAACCACCATGACTTCCTAAAACGTCATCTATGAGCTCCAAGTGTTTTCGGACGCGTCGTTTCATTGCTGCCAGAAGCGGCTGGATCTCCGGCTGAGCACAGACATATCTCTCTGGGTAAAACCGAATTGCAAGATCAGCATGCAATGTGTAGGAAAACATGAAGATCCAGCGAAGGCAGTCTCCGCGCCTCTTTCCACTATCGCCGCCCAGCCCCAAAGTGCCGTGTTTATCGGCTAGGTAGACTAGAATTGCACCGGTTTCGAAAAGGGTCGCACCGTCCTGTTTATCGATAAGGACGGGCAAGAGTCCTCGCGGGTTCAATTGGAAGAAGACATCGCTTCGATCTGATCGTTTTGAAGGCACAGGTCGCTCTTCATACTCGAGCCCCATCTCCTCAAGGACCATACGGACAACCAGGTTAGCGCTGTCTGGGCTATAGTAGAGAACATAAGACATATGAGTAGGATTCCAGCGTTTAGTTAAAGAATGCCATGGCACGCAACTCAATGCTTTTGCGTGGCGGCGCATCTGCTGGACTGTTGGGAACGTCAAATGCTGTATGAGGAGTAAAAGGGTGTGACACAGTTTCTGAAGAGTCGTATCCGCGAAAGATAAGAGCCTCGCTTGGCATCATGCTGGGAAAAAAGAACCAGCGATGTGAATTGTTGTGGACGACCTCATACACTTCACCGCGTCTTTCACTATACACAACCGCTGCTTTCACAAGATGTTCCAGCTCAAGTGATTGAGCATCGAGGATTGCAAGAGGAGAATTCAGAGCAGGGATATTGATCGGGCGCCACAAGTTAACTTGGGCAAATCGCCGTTCCATCAACGAACTGGATCGAGAACCGGTTAGGTCGCTTACTCTTTGTGCGGTCGAGGCCGCTGTATAGTCGTTATGCACATGACGAACTGGCTTTCTTACGCCCTCAGTTTCAGCTGCTACCCGCACAGTGTGGTCAAAAACCAGAACCTCGGCAGCGCCTAGCCTTTCCTGAAATAGACGGGCGATCTGGGGATAGTAGTGCTCCTCAACGTCGCGGTCAGAGCCGAAGTCTACATCAGTTGTCTTATGCTCAACTAGCTCAAAGCCCTCGCGATCGAATGCTGGTTTTGGAACCGCTGTACGACCACTCCGGATGCTAACAGGAATGTCGACGTATGTTCCAACTGATCTGCTTGCCTTACCAGGCTCGCCTACAAAAAACACTGGGCTGTCACTATCTGCCGCTAGATATCTAAGGGGCGCGGTTATCATGTGCGGGTCAGTCATCGGTCTCTTTCCTGTAAAGCTTTCTTTGCGCATGAAATGACGTTTCACTCCATACTCCGCTGGAAATAGTGATTTTTTCAAACGATCATATTTTCTTGATTAGTTAGTAAAACTAAGTATTCAAATAATATGCGACCTCATCTCCCACTGAATAGCCTGCGGGCGTTCGAAGCTGCATCGCGGCACATGAATTTTGTTGATGCCGCCGCAGAACTCGGGGTCACGCCAGCTGCAGTAAGTCAGCATATTCGTAAACTGGAAGACTTGGTCGGTGCGCAGCTATTTGACCGAACTACCCGATCGCTCGCTCTAACTGAAAAGGCAAAGAGTGTTTACCCCGCCGTCTCTGAAGGCTTTGGCAGACTAGACACTGCGATGCGGGAACTGTTGGCAGACCGCCAGCAAAACGTCGTCACGATCAGCACAACGGCGTCGTTTGCATCGTGTTGGTTGTTGCCAAGGCTTGATCGATTTCAAGGA
Organism: uncultured Parvularcula sp.; assembly: GCA_937919225.1. Classification (GTDB taxonomy): domain Bacteria; phylum Pseudomonadota; class Alphaproteobacteria; order Caulobacterales; family Parvularculaceae; genus Parvularcula. The sequence continues at coordinate 536 of CALFRH010000239.1, read as the reverse complement.
CGGAACCGCAATGTGACCGTTCATGTTGATGCGCGCAACGAACATGTAGACTTTGTTCGCGACAATGTGGACGTAAGCATTCGGCAAGGAACCGGAAAATATGCTGGCCTTTCTGCCGAATTGCTGGTCGAAGATCGCGCACTTGTTGTCTGCAATCCTCGTTTCTTTGATAGCTCAGGAACGCCACAAAGCCCGGATCAATTGGTTGGGCACCAACTTCTTCATGTGGACTGGAAGATTCAATCCCAAGCCGCTCCAACGTGGCAAAAGTGGTTTGAGTATCATGGTCTTGAGGGAAGCTCCGCGGATTGTGGGACCCATTTCAGCATGGAGGAGCACGCCGTCAAAGCAGCTGTTGCAGGTATGGGCCTTGCTCTCGCGACTTTGGCATTCGTTTCTGATGATATCTCTTCTGGTAGCCTAATACGTGCCCTTCCTGAAGGCTTCGATATGTCCACCGATTTTAACCACTACTTGGTCTATCCGAAATCCTCACTTCAGAAGACTGCAGTGCGAAAGTTCATCTTTTGGCTAAA
>CALFRH010000238.1 GCA_937919225.1 uncultured Parvularcula sp. | reverse complement strand
GCCGTGAGTTGAATGTGTAGAAGATCCGGCGCAGGCCGGGTTCCAATTCGTCCGGGTTGAAGCTCGCCTTATACCGTTCCTGATCGCGATCAAATGTTTGCCCGTCAGCTCCCAGCCTTTTAGGGAAATGCTGGAGGCAGTAATCAACGACAGGCCGGGGAAGGAAATTGTCGATCACCGTATGGGGGAAGGGATCAGCGCTTTGATGGGCTTCGCTCAGCTCTTCCCCGAGGTTTCGGTTTGCCCCCTCGTCAATTGAAAAAAGATCATCCTTATAGGGTTGAATATAGGATGGGTCAGACTGTGACATAATGTGTCAATTCCCTTACGGATTAGGTATGCCGTACTCAGATAGCTGGGCATCGCGCGCCGCTTTGAACTCATTACCCTCGTACCAGTTTGGCCGAAGGCCTGAATAGGCGAGAATGGCGCCAGTGTCGCGCATAATCTCCGACATTTGAACAAGGGCCCCAAGGTTGAAGTCGGACCCATAATTATCTGCAGGCTTATGATACCGGTTGGTTGTATACTCGTCGGCTAGGGCACGACCGGCTTCCTCACCCCCCGCTACAAGATCAGTTCCTGCATCCGCCCATAACATCGGAACACCTTTTTTGGCGAGGCTGATATGGTCGGATCGATAAAAGTAGCCCTTTTCCGGGAATTGGTCAGGACGAATAACCATGTCGCGCTTATCGGTCACCGACAGTAAAATGTCTTCTAACTCTGAGGCGCCATACCCAATGACCAATATATCCTTTGTGGGTCCACTATTCAGGGTGCCGTCCATGTTAATGCCGCCAATGGTTTGCGCGAGGGGGACCAGGGGGTCCTCTGCGTAGTAAGCTGACCCTAAAAGACCTGACTCCTCCGCAGTCACTGCGACGAAGATCAATGAGCGGTCGGGCGGTGTCGTCCCATTCGCGAAACTCTCCGCGATAGCAAGAAGGGCGCCCGTGCCGGTCGCATTATCCACCGCGCCATTATTGATAAGATCTCCTGAGCCATCACCCCCGCCAATGGGAGCAAAGGTTCGGCCCAAATGATCCCAATGAGCCATATACAGAACAAATTCGTCCGGCGCGGTAGCTCCTTTGACGATACCGGCCACGTTCGCCGATTGGTTTCTATTGATGACGTTCTTTAGCGTCGCTGATGCGGTGAATCCCTCCATCGGCGCTGGGGTGAAGTCCCCAGACAGCGCCCGCTCTTTTTCCGCGGCCATGTCCAGGCCTGCCGCTGAGAATAGGGTGGTCGCCGCGTCCTCGCTCATCCACGCTTCCATTTTTACGCGGCTTGCGCCGCCATCAGGGCGTTCGAGATCAAGTTGTGGTCCGCTCCAGCTACCTTCCACAACGCCCCAACCATAGGCCGCGGGGTCCGTTTCGTGAATGACGACTGCACCAGCGGCGCCTTGGCGAGCGGCTTCCTCATATTTATACGTCCACCGACCATAATAGGTCATCGCGGAGCCGTTAAAGAGCTCATTTTCAAGGTAGAAACCGGGGTCATTGACAAACATCACGACTGTTTTGCCGGTGACGTCTATGCCCTCATAATCGTTCCACCCATATTCGGGCGCAACAATGCCAAAGCCGACAAAGACGAGGTCACTATCCGTGTAGGAAATGTCGGTTGCCACCTGCTTTGACCAAAAAACGATATCTTGTCCGTAGGCTAGGTTTTCTGCCTCTTGACCAGCTTGGGTAATGGAAAATGATGACTGCTGAGGAATGACGGTTTGTTCAACAAGGCCGACCGGCTGCTCATAGCTGTCGCCATTAGCAGGGATCAGGCCAATGCGTTCCATCTCATTCACAAGATAGTCGCGGGTTTTTCGCCCGCCAGCGGTGCCCGGCGCGCGTCCCCCAAATTCATCAGACGCTAGAACGCTCATGTGACTGTCTAGCATTTCAGCGGTAATGGCCGGTAGTTCCGGAACGACTTTATCGGCGGGCATAGGTGCGGCAGCCACTGTGGTGCCGCTATCAGCCCTATCCGAGGTCTTCGTGCCGTCATCTGAGGGCGCCTCGGCGCAGCCAGCCAAAAAGAGTATGATGAGGGCGGTAAAGCTGAGTTTATTGGTCATTTTTGCCATCTTTCCATCGCCTATAGGGTGAGAAAATACGGCAAGCCGGGGGATGCGACAACAATTGAGTTGAGAGGGCGCTGAGATCAGACCGCCGGCTTATAACGCGCCTTTTCATGCAGGGTTGGGCGTGCCACCTCCACTTGGGATAGGGCCGGCAGGGTGGGGTGCAGTGCGTTATAGATCCACTGGGCTAAGCGCTCCAGCGTAGGGCGGCCAAGGGATGTAACATCGTTCAAAAACGCGTGGTCCAGCTGGTCCCTGACCCCATCGCAGGCCGCGCGAACCGCGGCAAAGTCAGCCACCCAACCGTCTTCACCGACCGTTTCCGCGGTCAGGGTCACGGTGGCCACAAAACTATGGCCATGCACCCGAGCGTAAGGGTGATTGGGGTCATCTGGCACATTCGCACCCAGCTGGTGCGCGGCCTCAAAAGTGAAACTGTAGGACTGCTCAAACATAATGCGCCGGGGTCTAACGCGCTAAGACGCCGTCGTCGATGGCTGCCATATGGCAGCCCGCCGCGCCCGCATCGTCGAAGATGGCGACTTTGCGGGTTTCAATCATCACCCCGGCAATGGCCGGGTGCTCATGCAACTGCCCGATAAGCGATTCGCAGAGGGTTTCTTGCAAACCGAAATGCTGTGCATCGGTGAGGGCGATCGCCGCGTCCCGCAAATGCCGATAATCCACAACCGATTCGATGCCGTCCGTGAGGCCAAGCCGTTTTACAAAGGCGACAATGTCCATTCGCACAGGTTGTGCCACTCGCTCCTCTTCTGTCACGCCGAGGCGAATGTTCCGGCGAAAGTCCTCAAGGAAGACGGCGTAATAGCCGTCGGAAAGGGGCGGGATCTGCATCGTCTGAATTCTTTACTGGAGTGAAATATCGCCGTCGGTCGGCACCAGGTGCTCGCCATTCGCTGTGATGATCGTTTGCCCGGTCAGCGCATTGTTTTCCAGACAAAACCGCACCGTTTGCGCAATTTGTTGGGGGGCGAGGCGCTGATGGAGGGCGTTTACGCTGGCCGCTTTTTTGAGGAAATCCGCCTCCGCCTGTCCCGGCGCCGGTAGGCAGTAGCCGGGCGCCACCCCCATCACTCTCACCTTTGGAGCAAAAGCCTGGGCCATGAGGTCTGTGGCGGTCTTAAGTCCTGCTTTGCTGAGTGTGTAGCTGAAAAAGTCCGGGTGTGGGTTCCACAGCTTTTGATCGATGAGATTGACGATGATGCCGCCAATATCTTCCGGCAGCTGTTCGGCAAAAGCGCGACCCAAGAGGAGGGGCGATATGAGGTTGACGCGAAGATGTTGGTCCAGGCTGTCAGCACTCACACTTTCGGGGCGGTCTTGGACAAATATGGAAGCGTTGTTGATGAGCCCGACGAGGGGCGCGCCCACAGCTTGTGCCGCTTTTGGAACAAGGTCTGCCACATTACCGGTATCCGACAGGTCAGTACCGATAGCGGCGCCCCCAAGCTGGCCGGCGAGGGCCTCAGCTTCGTCCTTTGAGGAGCTATAATGGATGACGGGTGTCCAGCCTGCGCCCGCAATCTCGCGCGCAATGGCTGCCCCCAATCGTTTGGCGCCCCCGGTGACGAGGACCGGTTTCACCCTGCTAACCCTTGGGAACCGATAAAGCCCACATAGCCAAGATAGATAATTGTGAAGAGGAGACCCACGACCCGCGTAATGGTGGGACGGGCGAAAATCATGACGGCGAGTACCACCGCAGCTATCATCATCACGGGGATGTCAAAGGTCTTCAGCGCAACTGAGTCATCAAATCGTGTGGTACCGGCAAGGCCAATTGCCCCGCCCACGAACAATAGGTTGAAGATATTGGAGCCGACAATATTGCCGACAGCTACATCCGCTTCGCGTTTCATCGCGGCGGCCCAAACGGTGGCGAGTTCGGGAAGGGAGGTGCCAAAGGCAACAACAGTGAGACCGATGAGTTCTTGGCGCACCCCAAGGCTGGCGGCGAGTTGCGCGCCATAGGTGACCAGAAGCCACCCCCCAAGCGGCAGTCCCACAAGACCCGCAACAACGTAGAATAGCGTCTTTTTGCCATCTAGGTCCTCATCGCACAGTTCGTCGACTTCTTCCAGAAGCTCCGCATCCTCCCGCTGTTTGGCAGCGCTCT
>CALFRH010000237.1 GCA_937919225.1 uncultured Parvularcula sp. | reverse complement strand
CAGCATCCGGCACATCAGTTCCGGATCAACAGAGGGACGACCTGTATGACTATAGAACGGCTTTAGATGCGCGCGGATGTCATCGAAGTCGAGGAACCGATCAACCTTCCGGAGCAAGTGGTCCGCTGGAACCACTTTATCCAGGGAGAACTCATAAAAGAGCTTCGCAGCACCTTCTTCTAATCGTCCCATCATCGCGCATCTCCTCGATCTGCACGAAAATCAATGAATCAGAATTCGACCACTTTGACTCGGAGTTTTTCAACAGTATCGGGCGTTTTGAGACATTGGTTCAGGGACTGTTTTGGCGCGATCGGTCCCCCCTCTGCTGAGAATTTCCGACTTCAATCGCTTACGATTTGATATACTCTTAGGTGCACTTCACTTAAAAAGCTGTAATGTAAACATGTTGTCACAAATAGTTTTTCTAATGTAGTTGATAGCTAAATTCCCCAATTAATTGTTTTTTAAAATTCTATCTTGCGCTTCATTTCATCTGATGCTTGAGTGCCATTATATGCAGGCATAAGTTGTTATGGCTGCTTAACCTCGAGAGTTAAGGGGACTTTCAATGCCTGCGCCTAAATCACTATTCAATCCATCCGCATTAGCGTTCGCTGTCTTCGCTGCTGTCATGGCATTCCCCGAAGCGGCGCACGCCCAAGGTGGTGGAGGTCTTTTCGACAGCTTCACCAACTTACTAACTGCCCTCGTCGACGTACTGACAGGCGTGTGGGCCCGCTTAGTTGGCATCATCGCTATCTTCGTCGCTGGCATTCTTTGGCTCTCGGGCCGTTTGGAGATGCGCCACTTCATTGCCGTGATCGGCGGACTGATCTTGGTTTTCGGTGCGGCAGCGATTGTCGATGGCGTAGCCGGAGCTGTCTAATGCGGGACGAGCAACCCGATATCGATCCTCTCTTTATCGGGTTAACCCGACCGCCCTTGGTGCTTGGCGTCCCTATCATGTGGTTCGGGCTGAACTTTATGTTCTTCGGCGTTGGTCTAATCGCGTTCACCGGACTGATCGGCAAGTTCCTGTGGCTCGTCCTCGTCTCCGTGCCGCTGCACCTCTTCGGATACTGGATGACGACCAAAGACGCTCATTGGATGTCAGTCTTCACCGCTTGGACCCAGCACGCCGGTCCTACTCGCAACAAATCATTCTGGAAATCGAATAGTTTTTCACCTTAGGAGCTTTGTAAACACTCATGGTCTCGGCGCTTGCTCAGAAAGAAATGGCATTCGGGAAACACGTCTCTCGCGAGAAGGGTGTATCGAACTTCATCCCCTATTCACGGCACGTAGATGACCATACAGTTGCAACAGCTGACGGACTACTTCTTCAAACTGTAAAAGTCCGCGGTTACTCCTTCGAAACCGCCGACATCGTTGATCTCAATGCGCTAAAACGAATTCGCGAGACAATGCTCCGCGGCCTGGCAAATTCACGGTTCGCTCTCTACCATCACATTATTCGTCGCGAAGTCTCCCAATATCCTGAGGGAGCCTTCGACGATCCGTTCTGCCGCGCGTTGGATGACAGGTACAAAGCCCGTTTGGCTGACAGCCGAATGTTCATCAATGAACAATATCTCACTCTGGTACGCCGCCCCCAGCAGGGAGTCGTTGGAGGTGTGGCATCCTTCCTTCAAAGCCTGAACTCGAAAGTCGATAAGCAAGCGCAATTTGAGCAGGAAGCGGCTGATCTGAAAGCTCTCAATGATGGGATGCAGAAGATTGAAACCACCCTCGCCAAATATGGCATTTCACGTCTCGGCGTACGTGAGCAGGACGGCGCCAAATATTCAGATCTCCTAAGCTTCCTAGGCTTTCTCGTAAATCACGAGATGATTCCAGTGCGGCTGCCCCGTATGCCGCTGAGTGAGTACCTTCCCCGCAAGCGTATCTCATTCGGAAAAGAGAGTTTCGAAATCCGCGGGGCTGCTCCCTCGGACGTAAAGAATGGCGGCATCATTTCTATCCGAGATTACGGGAACACGACGGGCGCCGGCATTCTGGATAACCTATTGCGGCTGCCACACAGCTTCACTCTAACGCAGTCTTTTGGGTTTGTGGATCGACAGATCGCTCTGACCAAAATGAAGCGACTTCAACGCCAGCTTAGGTCAGCTGAAGAACAAGCACGGACACTCGATGCCGACCTGGACGACGCAATCGACGAGCTCACCGCTGGAGGTTCCGCATTTGGCGAGCACCATCATACAGTCACGGCCCTCGGATCGTCTTTTGCCGAAGTCGAAACCGTCATCAGCAAAGACGACGGG
>CALFRH010000236.1 GCA_937919225.1 uncultured Parvularcula sp. | reverse complement strand
GTGGTGGACGGACGGATTACCTGCGTGGGTAAATGCGACGCACCGGAAGGCGCAAAGCTCATAAAAGCACGCGGGAAGTACCTCACCCCCGGCCTTGTCTCCATCCATGAACATGGAACGTCGGATGGCCCCGACTTTCTCAGGTCTCGCAACCCCGAATTATCGAAAATGTTGGCGTACGGCGTGACCACGGCGATGGACCCGGCGGGTGACCCCAACAACACCCACGCCATGGCTGAACTGATCAGGAGTGGGCGCGGCATTGGCCCTCGCCTCTTTTCGACCGTGCTTGACCTCTACAGTTGGGGGGATGAGCGCATGCCCATCAATAGCTTGGATGACGCGCAGCAGAATGTTGACCGCCTCGCAGGCCAAGGCGCGACCGCCATCAAGCAATATTTCCAAATCAATCGGTTCCAACGCCAATGGCTCGCCGAAGCCACGCGGGCCCATGGCAACCTGTTGCTCACAGGCGAGATGATGGACTTGCCATACTTTTTAAGTGCTATCATGGATGGTCACACCACCCTTGAACATGAAACACCTCAGTGGCCCTATTATGAGGACGTCAAACTGTTCATGGAACAGAGTGAAACCCCCATGTCGGTGACGATTGTCACCCCCGCCAATGGGCGCTTTTTAATTGAGTATTTCATGTCCCGAACTGATGCGACCGCAGACCTGCGGGAACGTCATTTCGGGCGATGGTTCGACGTTTTCCGCCAACGGGTGAGCGGTGAACGCAGCCTTAAAGACTATAACGCTGCGCTTTACCTTGAGGACCTTAAAGAGATGTTCCGCCGGGGAATCGTTGTCGGTATGGGTGGCCATGGGGAAAGCGCGGGGCTTGCCACCCATTGGTCCCTCTGGGCCTTTGCCCTTGTTGCTGACCCAGCCGAAGCGTGGAGTGCTGCGACGTTAGGCGGCGCCCGCTATCTTGGCATGGCGGACGATGTGGGCTCCATCGAGGTGGGGAAACTTGCTGACATGATCCTGCTGGAGAAAAACCCGCTGAAAGATATCGAGAACAGCCTATCCGCCACCCATATTATCAAGGCGGGCCAGGTGTACGATCCCTATACGCTCGATCAGGTTTGGCCCGATAAGGTTCCCTATGGCGCTAAACCATGGTCCTACAACCCAAGCTGGGAGGGGGTGCGAAGCGACGACTATTTCGACAGGCTTGAGGCCTCAGACCGCTAAAGCGACGCTGTCCCGTTTACGCTTTCCGACCAGATTGGTGCAAAGACCGGCGGAGTCAGCGCTCAGAAAACAATAACTTAGAGCATTTCGTGTACGAATAGAGTCACTCGTCCTTGAGCTGTCGCCCCGGACTTGCTCCGGGGCCCATCTCCAACTTCATCAGGGATACTAGTTTGTAGGATCAGGTGGTAGACCCCGGTGCTCCCTCCGGTCGACCGGGGTGACGCGGGAGTGGATGCATTCGAACGCGAAATGCTCTATGGCCCGCGGCGATCACATTGGGGCATTTTCCTCGTGCTTCGAGACGGTCCGTCGATTGGCGCTCTTCCCAATCGACCCTCCACAGCATGAGGAAAATACTTTTAAGTCAATCACTTCCTCATCCGGAGGGTTGATTGGGAAGGGCCCCAATCAACGAATCCAAAGGCGGCGTCTCAAAGGACGAGAAAGTAATTCAAACAGATCGCATTCCACTCTAACAGCCAACTCAAAAATATCGGCAAAACGCCGCACCCTACATCTATATACTGATGCCATTCGGCACTCCGCCCAAAGCGGTCGAGGTTCGCGTCAGTTCGCCGATTGATCTTCGGCGCCGCTTTGGTGAGAGTGCGGCACCTCATTCATCAGTAGGATTCCCCATGGACGGCAGCGCACAACCGAGTTTCACCTTTAACTGGACCGACCCCCTCGCCCTTCACCATCAGTTAACGGAAGAAGAACGGCTCATTAATGAGACGTGCACCACCTACGCGCGGGAACGACTTTTGCCGCGGGTCATTGAGGCCAATCGCGAGGGGCGTTTTGATCGCACCATCATGACGGAGATGGGCGACCTTGGCATGCTCGGCATGACCGTGCCGGAGACCTATGGCGGGGCGGGTCTTGGCCATGTGGCTTATGGCCTTGCCGCGCGGGCGGTGGAGGCCATCGACTCCGGCTACCGGTCGGCCATGAGTGTGCAGTCATCCCTCGTCATGCATCCGATTTTTGCGTTCGGCACTGAGGACCAGCGGAAGAAATATCTGCCCAAACTTGCCCGTGGCGAGTGGGTGGGCTGCTTTGGCCTTACCGAAAGCGACGGCGGCTCAGACCCTGGCGCGATGCGCACCCGCGCCGTCGCGGTTGATGGCGGTTATCGCCTGTCGGGCAGCAAAATGTGGATCACCAATTCCCCAATTGCCGACCTTGCCGTCGTTTGGGCCAAGCTTGACGACGTCATTCGCGGCTTTGTGGTGGAGCGCGGGGATAAAGGGTTCTCTACCCCTGAAATCAAAAACAAGCTCAGCTTGCGGGCGTCCATCACCGGCGAAATCGTTCTCGAAGACGTCTTTTTGCCCAGTGACCGCCTTCTGCCGGAGGTGAAAGGCCTGCGCGGGCCATTTTCCTGCCTGAATAAAGCGCGCTACGGCATCTCATGGGGCGCGATGGGGGCCGCTGAGTTCTGCTGGCATGCCGCGCGGGACTACGCCATGGAGCGGATCGTCTTCGGCAAGCCCATTGCCGCCACCCAGCTCGTGCAAAAAAAGCTTGCGGATATGCAAACGGAAATCGCCCTTGGGTTGCAAGGCTCCCTTCAACTTGGCCGACTTCTCGATGATGGCGCCTTCGTCCCTGAAGCCATTTCCCTCATGAAACGGAACAATTGTGGCAAAGCCCTCGCCATCGCGCGGGAGGCCCGGGACATCCATGGCGGGAATGGCATTGCCGAGGAATATCACATTCTGCGCCATGCAATGAATCTCGAAACGGTGAATACATATGAGGGCACCCATGATATACATGCCCTCATCCTTGGCCGCGCAATGACAGGACACCAAGCCTTTCAATGAGTTCACCCCCCGATATCCGCTTACGGGACGCCTTTCGACAAAAAGTAGGCAGCGGTCGTCTGCCGCCCAATGAAACAAGGTTAACGCCGGCTGGACTCGGACTTTCCGCATCGGACTTAACGGGCCTCTTCGAAAGCCAGCTCAAAAGCCGCCATATGGACCTTCTCGCCCGGCGTCTTGGGCGGGTGGGCAAAGGGTTTTACTCCATCGGCTCGTCAGGGCATGAAGGAAACGCCGCTTTTGCGCACATCCTGCGTACGGATGATATGGCGTTCCTCCACTATCGCTCGGGCGCTTTTCTCATCGAACGACAACGCAAAGGCGGCCACCGGACCCCCCTTTGGGATATGGCCCTCTCCCTTGCCGCCAGTGCTGAGGAACCCGTTTCCGGCGGGCGGCATAAGGTGATCGGCGACCATCGCCTATTCATCCCCCCTCAGACGAGCACCATTGCCTCGCACCTTCCCAAAGCGGTCGGTGCGGCCTTTTCCGTCTCCCTCGCCCGCACCCGGAGAATGGAAGATATGGTCATGCCCAATGATGGCGTGGTGATCACCAGCTTTGGCGATGCGTCCGCGAACCATTCCACCGCGGTGGGGGCGATCAACGCCGCCGCCCATGCGGCCTATCGCGGCCTCCCCCTCCCCCTTATCTTTCTGTGTGAAGATAACGGCATTGGCATCTCTGTACCCACCCCGGAAGATTGGATTGCCGCCAATTATGGCAAACGCCCCGGCCTGCGTTACGTTGAGGGGGATGGGCGTGAGCTGCTTGGTGCCGTGCGCGCAGCGCAGGAGGCTGAGCGCCTCGCCCGCCGGAGCCGAAAACCGGTTTTCGTCCGTCTTAAGACGGTTCGCCTCATGGGTCATGCAGGATCAGACCAAGAGGCAGGGTACCGCCCGCCTCAAGATATCGCAGCGGCGGAGGCGACCGACCCCCTCCTGCGGTCGGCCCGCACTATGATTGAGGCAGGGGTGATGAGTGCTGAAGATATTCTCCAGCTCGACCACTCCCTTGACGGTCAAGTCAGCCGCCTCGCCGAGGAAGCTTGCCTGCGACCAAAACTGACCAGCGCTGAGGCCATTCAGGCGCCGATCACCCCGCCGCCCGCACCGGACAAGGCAGCCCTCACGGGTGATGACGCTGCGCGAGCCATCGCCATGAAGGGCGAGGATCGTACCCTCAAAACACCGCTTCATATGTCGCGCCTGCTATCCTTAGCTTTGGCTGACCTTCTCGCCGCAGATGAAAAAGTCATTCTGTTCGGCGAAGATGTCGGCAAAAAAGGCGGCGTCTATGGCGTAACGACGAAGCTGCAGTCCAAGTTCGGCCCCGCGCGGGTTTTTGATACGCTGCTTGATGAACAAACCGTGCTTGGCCTCGCCATCGGGTCAGCCCAAAATGGTTTTCTACCCATTCCGGAAATTCAGTTCCTCGCCTATGTGCACAATGCGGAGGATCAAATCCGGGGGGAAGCAGCGACCCTCTCCTTTTTCTCGGATGGACAAGCCACCAACCCCATGGTGATCCGGGTGGCGGGCCTTGGCTACCAACGGGGCTTTGGCGGCCATTTCCATAATGACAACGCTGTGGCTGTGTTCCGCGATATCCCCGGCCTCATCCTTTGTTGCCCCTCCAACGGCGCCGACGCTGTGCGCCTTCTCCGGGAATGCTATCGTCTGGCCAAAGAGGAACGCCGGGTGGTGGTCTTCCTCGAACCCATTGCTCTTTATGGCGCAAAGGATCTTCACACCGAGGGCGATGGCGGGCTTTGCAGCTATTACCCGAACCCCAGTGAAACCCATTCTTTTGGCGAAGCGGGGCTTGAGGGCGATGGCGAGGATCTTGCCATATTATCCTATGGCAATGGCGCCTATCTCTCGCGTAAGGCCATCAAAACCCTAGAGGAAGTTCACGGTGTCGCCTGCCGATTAATCGACTTACGGTGGCTGAAACCCATTCCATTTGAAGATATTATGCAACATAGTCGGTATGCGTCTCACCTTCTTGTAGTGGACGAGTGCCGGAAGTCCGGCAGCCCGAGCGAGGAAATCATCACGGGCCTCGTAGAACGTGGAGTGCGCAAACCCATCGCCAGGGTCACCGCGGCGGACAGTTTTGTGCCCCTCGGCCCCGCAGCCTATGACGTCCTCCCCAGCGAGCACGACATCATCCAGACCGCTCTCAGCCTCACCGGGCGGCAGACGAGGATCGCGGCGGAATGAGGAAGGAAACGGCTATTGTTATCGCCCCTGGCCGCGGGGTCTACGGACAGTCTGAACTTGGCTATCTGCAAAAGTGGCACAGCCAGAAGCAGCATTTTTTGCGCGGAATTGATACCCATCGCATCGAACATGACCGCCCCGCGGTCACCTTACTCGACAGCGCCGACAAATCTGCTTCCGCCCGCCATGCACCCAGTAGGACTGCGTCCGCCCTCATCTACGCTTGCGC
>CALFRH010000235.1 GCA_937919225.1 uncultured Parvularcula sp. | reverse complement strand
GGAACGGTCGGGTACCGGTCGTTCTGCAACAATACCCTCATAAGCTCTTCAAACCTGGGCGTTTCTGTTGGCGTAGGGCCCAGGAGCAGCTCCACGATTTTCGCGGTCGAGGACATTTGTCCTCGAGGATTAACCGCTCGAATTTCTGCGCCGGGAAATGCACGCTCCAATCCTTCGCTCGTGAACTCGAAAATGTTTCGGTTCAGACGAAACTGTCGCGTACGAGACGCTTGAAGAGCCCACAGCGCTGCGACAAGTTTGACCACGTCCGCCGCAGTAGGCGTAGAGAGATGTAGTACCACGATAATTAGATCTTCGCAGAGCGGTGGGATGGCTTCGCGTCTCCTCGGACCTACGAACCGCCAAAGGCGAAATCAAGCAATCGAATTTCCAGAGCTTTAGCAATCATTATCAGATGGAGTTGTCTGCTGGAGCATGAGCGTTACCCGTAATTCCTCTCACGTTTCCACCTTGCCTGCGCTGTAGCTGTACAGAGTCGCTCTGTCGACTTAGATGAATTCTTCTCCTGACGTCTCTCTCGAGAAAGGATATCCGAAGTTCTTCGCCGCTCAATTCAAAATTCAATTTTCTGAGAAAGCCGATGTTATTAGAGCAAGAAACTCCACAGAGAAGGAATAGGGATCTCCATGCCAAGGAGTCGTGGATTCTATGGAACAGGCAACGAATCAAGCACTGGGTAAGATAAAAGACCATTCTCAAGTCCTTCTCTACTTCCCGGGTGTGCCTCTCAGACTTTAGTAAGTCTAAGGCTTTCTTACTGACGAGAGAATACCCACGAAGCTTAGCCAAGCGCAGTTCAGCCAGCTCCATACTGCCCAATCGAACTAAGTTTGTGCCACCTGTTCTGGTGGATGTGAGGAACCGGAAAAGGTCCTTTGCTATGCAGGAAACATCATGGTCGGACAGTGCATGCGGAAGAAGTAGACGAGCCTCTATCCGCACCCCTTGCGATCGATTTCGTCCGCCCTTTATTATTTGCTCGGCCCGCGCCTGGTTCCTTTCCGCCTTCGCCCCGATAAGCCTTACATTCTCCGTGTCTTCGCCCAGCAGCTCACGTTTTTTTTTAGGAAGGAATTTATTTCTTTTCCACCCGTCTCCACGCGGCTTGTGTGGTACGCCTAGTAGTACGGCAATTTGTATTTTCAGAGCCCACTTCCCTATCGCACTGACAGTTCCAAGACAGCTTACCTGGATGTAGACAGCAGGAAACCCTGCTATCCGCACACCGACTCCAAGCTCTTTTCGAAATCCAGCGATGTCGTGCGTTAAGCAGAAGGTGTCAAGCTCTCTCCGTCCGATTTTACGATTGAGGTGTTCCTCTACCTCTTCAATCACATCCCTGCTCCAAAATATAATATCCTGCTCCTCCCCTCGAGAAAAAGCGGGATGCGCGGTCACCGCGACATCGACACTTAAAAATTCTGGCACATCGACTGGAAATGTCCGCGGAGGACTCGTTGCAGAAGCATGCATAGGGTATGGCTCCCCCTCGCGGAATATTCCCGGCAGCACGCTTCTGCCGATTCCGGTAACCTGTTGAAACGACTCCCAAAACCCCCCCGTCCTCAGCGCTTCAACCGACAGGGTCTGGTCCACTGTTACCTGTCTCCTTATATCGGAGTTTTTCAGATCCATGCCGACGATCACGAAGAAGTATTCCCTCTCGCTGTCGATGGCTTCCTCCATGTCTAACAGACGACAGAGTTGTTCTGCCATTGGCCCACTGGCGGCACTTGGCATGGCAACGGTCCTCGTCGTGCGTCGCCCCAGTTCGTCTACGCGATTGGCCCAGGAAGTCGCTGGATCTGGGAATTGGGCAAAGAGTGCTGCTCCTCCTTCCAACAGACCCAGGCAGACCTCCTTCACCGCCGGGAAAAGCACGCGGCTCAACAGCCGGTACTTCTCCTCTTCCAAAGGAACTCCGCAAAGTCGGTTTACCCGTGGGTATACCACATACAGTCGTTGTTCTGCATGGTGGTGTCTGCACAGATTCAGCAAGTGCACGCGATGAAGTTTTCGCATCGGAACCAAAATGCTCCTTCCTTCCTCCGTCCGGCGCGCAATTGTCATATGTAGACCGGAGAAGTCGTCGTGAGCAGAGCTCAACACCACGGACATCTCCGCTCTTTCGAGGTCTAATTTTCGTGTCATTGCGATGACAGAATCTATGTCGACAGCAAACTCCAGGTGCTCCATCTCCATCAGCTGCACCTTGTCCAACTTGAGGCCTACGCTTTTATAGGCCTCGCCAACAGGAGTTCTCCCGTTCAGGAAAACCTCTAGCCCGACCTGATCACTGCCGCCAACCCGTGCGACTAGGTCTTGTGCGGATAAACTATCGGCGTTTGCCGGTAGCGGAGGATCGTCCTCCATCCAGTTCTCTGGTTCTGGATCTGATTCGGACGTGGAGGAGAGTGATTCCTCACTGCTATCCCCGTCAAGTGGTTCTCTTCGAGCCAATCCTTCCTCATTAAGAGAAGTTCGTCGGTTAGCTCCTGGCTGCCCGTCTCCGCTCGACAAAGAAGAGGAACTCGTAGATTCCATCATCGCAACCTAAGAGATGACTTTGTCCCCCTGAACGCAACCAAAGAACAATCGCAAGTACCCAAATATAATCAAGTTAAAAAAACAAAGCCCATTCACGAAGAAAGAGATGGCAGTTTACGATGAGGCAGGTGTGCAGGAGCAGTGGGGGGGGTCTTATCTGAGCGGTAACATTGTTGACCAACACATGGTGTGTCTAGCCAGAAAGGAGAAGAAAAATGCACCAGGGGACAGGCTGTTTAGACAACAGCCAAGGATAGAAAAGTGTGAGAAAGGCTCGAATAACGAGAACTTTTCCAACTCAAGCAACTCAAGATGAGTAGTTGTGCCAACCGTGCACTGCTTGGAGAGGAACTCTGTCATTGGCAAGTGTCGCATCAAGCATGAGATATAGTATCGCCAGTTGTGAGAGAAGGCTTTTGTAGATGCCCGCTTCGGACTAGCACGTTCATGAAGGCTGAGCTGGAGGCTCAAGAGGGCCTGCGCAATGCTCACCGCAGAGAAACGACCACCATTGTCGATGAGGCCGTTGCCGCACAATTTGCTGCTTTTGCAGTCGTGCTGCTTTTGCAATACAGTGATTTTCTTGCTGCCTTTTGACAGCAGCAACAACAGCAACATCTTTTTTTTGACTCCAAACCGAGTAGTAAGCGCAGAGGGTAGGGCTTAAGGGTAGAAAGAGCGCACCATGAAAATGCGGTCGTCGTCACCGATCTTAAGAAAGACCACGGTAACTTTTCGTCAAGTCCAGGATCAGGATCTTTCGACGCAAAAATACGAGTAAAGAGACTCAGCTCTTTTTTTGTCTGGTGCAGTTGGACGATAGATTATAGCTCGTTCGAAAAAGTGAGAATTGCAGTCCTGGTACGCACAGAAGTGTTGGAGAATTGACTTTAAACAACAACAAACAACAACAGACCTTTTACTGGCTTCAAAGGTAGTGAAGAGCCTATGCTGGTTTCCATAGAAGCCTGTGGCTCCATCAACAGCCCGGCCGTTCGAAAAAGTGAGAATGGTGGTCCTGGTATGGACAAAAGTTTAGCAAAATTGACTTCAAACAACAACAAACAGCAATAAACAACAGACGTTTGATTGACTCCAACGGTAGGGATGAGCCGATGTTGGTTTCTGTAGAATTTTATGTCTACATCGACAGCCCAGCCGTACGATTCCTCCGCAACTTCGCTACCTCTAATTCTAGCCTCTCTGGTTCCCTTTGTGATTGCTTGCGCAAGCAGCTGCAATAGAGGGTTTTGTGCGATCGCTCTGTCTTTCCTGAAAAGTACTATGCTTCCACGCAAGCGTTTTAGCGCCCTTGTATCTTTTTGTTGTATCTTTACGAACAACCTCAGTATGTGCACAGACTCCTAATCGAGGTATGGGGCTGGAAATTTGAGCTCCTCATAGACGCACAATTGAATTCATCCGATGGGAGCTCGATAGGATTTGATGGCGGCGTGAAAAAGAAACCAGTAGTGCGTACTGTGTGGTAAAGTCAAAAAATACACTCAAACAATTTGTGTAGTACTCAGGACAAAGAGAATCAGGAGCGCTCACAAGGAATTCCATGAACTATAGAGAAGAATATTGAGGTTCGAAAAACTTGGAAAGGTACGTGTACAGAAAAGAAATGACAAAAATGATTCGTTACACAGTTACTACAGTTGTTGTTTGGGAGATCATTTTTGTCGACAAAAAATACGGGTTAGAAGAACCGTCAAACACTAGGTGCAGAAACTGTATTATATTTGCCGAATAATAAATACGGGGGAAAATAATCGCTCAGACAGTTACTATACTTACTGTTTGATGGATTCTTTTCCTTACCCTGTGTGTGGGAAGTGAGAGGAGCGTAGCATAAGAGGAAAGCGTAAAGGGAGCAGCTGCCGCACGCGCGTGCCGGCGCGTCCATTCCAGTTCATTACAAATGTTTGAACATATGCATGAAATACTCAGCTTACCTGCATGCAAAAGACGAAGGCAATATGATGCCGTGGCTCCTTTCTCACATTGTCCCACCAGTTGGATCAGAGAATTTTGGGACAAGATTGTGGACTAAATTGATTGACTGTGGATTCCTGAGCCGATGGAAGCGCGGTTGCCTTGAGAGTATATCACGTTTACGGCATCTGTGCGGCTCGTTGCGGAAGGTTGCAGCGCTCACAACAGATCTTTGAAGTTGAGAGAGGAGTTTTCAGTTTTCGGGTTAGAAGGTTTCATCTTTCCAGGGTTTGAAGTTGAGAGAGGTTGGAAAGTTTCATCTTTTCCGGGTTTGATACTTTAGGCCTCTCGTCCTGTCGCTGACAACTTGTATCTTCGCTTACTACAGCGCTGCCGCCTCGGATTCTTCCACCTCCACTTGTAGTGTGACAGATACTCCCGACCATGGCGTACTTCATCGGATACTGCACTTTCTAGAATCCCGTAAGTTTCATCCTCCGGAGATTTGCTGCTCAGGCTGCATCCGTGAGTCTCGATGCCGTCGACAAGAGTCGTGGAAAAGCTTCCACTTCGGTTATACCTCTCTCGTGCATAGATGGGTCTGTTTTTCATTTTCGTGTGCGTCGAACTAGACGCAGGTCAAGTTAGGTTGACTGTTGATTCCGAAGCCGATGAAAATGCGGTTGCCGCGAAAGTCTATGAAGCGCCACGGACGACCGCGGTGTTCATTAGAGAGCTTTGAAGCTGGGAGGATTTGTTTTTTTGACGGAAACAGTTACCACACGCACACACATTCAGTTCAGTGCGTTCGTATCATATTCATTCCTCAACTTATAATAAACGTGTCAAGTTAGCTTCAGCACATGGCAGCACCCAGCTGGACATGGGTTAGACACATACGGTCGTACTTCGGTTGAAAGAAGACATCGGCAACAAGCATGAAACTCAACGTTGGCTAGGTTACCGGCCTGCCAATCATCCACTATTTTAACAACGGTCTTCTACCTAGCCTGTGTCAAGAGACCACTTTTGTTCGAACGCTTTGTACGTGCCGGTGTTCGAGAAGTATTTGGAGGAAGCGCTCATGACTGTCTATTCGCTGCTGAGGATGCAAAAGATGAATGCCCTGGTGTTGGCAAGTAACCCCTGACCTCATTACTCTCCAGGCGCGCCCAATCTTAGCTTCGGAGTTTGAGTTAGACTCAACAAGCCTTTCTCGCGGCTATGCAAGTCTTTCTCTCACCTCTACAAGCCTCTGCAAGACTTTTTCTCGGGTCTGGAAGCCTTGTTCTTTGCTCTACCAGCCTTTTTCTCTGCTCAAC
>CALFRH010000234.1 GCA_937919225.1 uncultured Parvularcula sp. | reverse complement strand
CCGCATCTATTTCCAGCCGGCCCCAGCTGCGCTCAGCACTGATGATATCGCTGATCTTTTTGAACAGATCTTCAGCACTTTGTTCGAACACAGGCGGTGCGAAGTCTGCATCTGAAGCGAGCGTATAATTGTCCGGCGCGGCTAAACATGTGTTTGGTTTGGGCGGGCGTTTGACGGATTTGAAATTAATGAAGTCAGCCATGATCATCCTACTTTGCAGGGACTCGCCCATTTTGTCAGGCGCATAGACAAAAAAGCCAGGCCTTTAAAGCCTGGCTCTTGTGGATAAATATCCGCGCGCGTCCCCGCGCTGAACAGAGTTTAGTCAGCTTTAGCGCTTTTCGCCGCCTTTTTGGCTTGTTTTGCTAAAGGGGCAAAGGCCTCAATCATGGTGTCGGTATAGAGATCGGCAAGATCGTTCAGACCATTCACGTTCTTCTCAAACGCCGCTTTGATATAGCCAGTTTGGATGGTCAAGGCGTCGCTCAAAGACTCAGCTTCTGCAAGCTTTTTGCCGGTGTCGACAGTGAGCTTGATTTGACTTTTGGTGTGGTCGAGCATCGCCTGCCCAGCGTCTTGCATACCTTTGACAGATGCGCGGGTGCTGGCGGTGGAGGCTTCCATCGCACCTCGGGCGAGCGTGCCCATAGAATCCGTGCTTGGGAAGTACTTGCTTACGGCGTCGGCATCGAAACCGGAAAACGCTTTGAAAAAGGGTGAGGTTGTTTCGGTCGTCATTGTCTTAATCCCATCGTTTCTAAATCTGGAAATAGGGTTGTTTCTCGCAAATGCAACAAAAATTTTGTGCACTGCACAATATTAAGATGACGGTAATGTTCTCGGCATGAATCCTAACAAAAATGCCATGTGCATTTACCAGTAGCTAACCTTATGAATTGATCCTACTGTTTCCTCGGGACGCCGGGGCATACTCTAATCGGAGACCCCCGCATGGCCGTAAGATCTTCTTCATTTGTGTTTAAAGCCGCACTTGTTGCTGGCGCTGTCATGACACTGGGGATGATGCCAACGGCGGTCGCTGAGAAATACGCATCCATCGTGATCGATCTTGAATCTGAAGAAGTGCTTCATGCACGCCACGCAGATGCCGCGCGGTACCCAGCGTCTCTGACCAAAGCCATGACGCTTTACATGCTGTTCGACGCGATGAAGAGCGGCGAGGTTAAACTTTATGAGCAACTGCCGGTTTCACATGCCGCCGCAAAACAACCTCCATCATCGCTCCGCTTGCGAGCCGGTATGACCATTACGACCAAGGACGCGATCAATGCGCTGATCACCAAGTCTGCAAATGATGTGGCCGTTGTGGTGGCCGAACGTCTCGGCGGCACCGAGGCCCGCTTCGCGACGCTGATGACGGCAAAAGCAAAAGCGATGGGCATGGAGAACACGGTATTCAAGAACGCCTCAGGACTGCCGAACACGCAGCAGCTTTCTACAGCGCGCGACATGTCCGTGCTCGCAGCAAGACTTTTGGATGATCACGCCGACTATTATGGCTATTTCGCCAACACCAAATTCAGCTGGGGTCGCGCGACCTATAAGAACCACAACAAGCTGATCGGAAAAGTGGTCGGCGTTGATGGCATCAAAACCGGATACACGCGCGCTTCAGGGTTTAACTTAATGGCCAGTGCGAAGCGAAGAGGGCGCCGCGTCGTCGCGATTATGTTTGGTGGAGCAACCGCCCGCTCTCGCGACCAACATGTCACTGACCTGATCGAAGCTGCTTATAAGAGTTTCGAGCCCTCCGATGTCGAACCGGATTTGCGCACGCGCATTACATTTAGCGATATCCAGCCGCCTGTTGATCCTGATGGCGCAGCCATGCCAGTTCTGAACGGCCGGATCTTCGGCGCGAATACGGTTGTCGCCGAAGGCGATGAGGGATCTAAACCAAACTAGAGGGCGAGCCATGCTTGTTGTTCGCCTGATTGGCCTTTTACTCTTAGCCGCTATTCTCGCCCTGAATGCGAAAGCCGCACCCGTCGATCAAGACCGCCTCGATGAGCGCCTGACGCGTCTCATGGAGGACGACACGATGGTCGGTCTCGCTGTCGCGGTCATTGAAGACGGCGAGATTACGTTCGCTCGAGGGTATGGCGCCACGCGCGTTGGCGGCGATCCAGTCACTGAGGATACTGTGTTTCGGTGGGCGTCGCTCTCAAAAGGCGTCGCCTCAACGACCGTCGGTAAGATGGCTGCTCAGGGGCAATTGGCGTTGACCGACACGATTTCTAAGTTCCGCACTTCTTTGCGTCTGCCGCTCGGCGGCGAAAAGGTCGGCACGCTGGATGATCTGTTGTCTCACAAGATCGGCATCGTCCCCAACGCATACGATACGAGACTAGAAGATGGACGCGATCCGGCCGAGATTCGGCGAAGTCTCGCGAAACTCAATCGCACATGTCCTGTCGGCGATTGCCATACCTATCAAAACGTTGCCTTCGATGCGATTGCTGAAGTTGTCTCGTCTGTCCGTGGGCTCGATTTCGAAGATGTGGTTCGTTTAGAACTGTTTGCACCGCTCGGCAAGGTCAGCGCGAGTATTGGTTCAGAGGCTCTGAAAGGGACGAATTCGTGGGCCGAACCCCATCGCAAAAGACGAATCGATGTTAAACCCGTGCGCCGCACGGTGAAACAGTCTTACTACCGTGTGCCTGCTGCCGGCGGCGTGAACGGCTCGATCCTGGATCTTGCGCATTTTGCGCGCGCGCAAATGGGACTAGCCCCTGAAGTCTTGAGCGATGACACGCTCACCGAGCTACACACACCTCGAATTTATACGAGACGCGAACAATCCAGTATGAGCCGTCGATATGGAGGCCACTTACGCGACGCGCGTTATGCGCTCGGATGGCGCGTTTATAAGTATGGTCAGCCGGGCTATCGTGTTGTTGGACACCGCGGTGCGGTCGAAGGGTATCGTTCGCTGATCTTGTTTGATCCGGAGCGAAATTCGGGCGTGGTGGCTTTGTGGAATTCAAATGCTCGGCAGCCTGTTGGCGTGCAATTTGAGGTCATGGACATGATTTATGGTCTGCCAGAAAAAGACTGGCTCCAGATCAATACCACCCCGACAAATTAGCGCGCAGCGGGCGCTCCGAAACCTCTAACAAACTGCTACCAGAGTTAGAGAATTCAAAAAAACTACTAAAAATAGATATTTAGGACGACCTGCTACACATCAAGCATGTTTGAGGGAGCTAAATATCACGGTGACACGGCGAAAGGTCTGTCCGATCGATCGCGGACGCTTGCGCTATGGCTTGGTGCTTGCGGACTGATAATCAACGCGTTCGTATTCGTGATCTACCACCTCAGCGGCGAGGCCTCCACGATTATGACCCTGGAGGCCAACGCCTACGCCGTTGCGCTCGTTCTAATAACACTGAGCGCTCTTCGAAAGTTCTACATTAAGGCCGTCTTGTTCGCGGGAATGATGACGATTCTCACGGTTTATTGGATGAGCAATTTTGCCGAAGGGGCACTGGGGGCTGCGAATGCCATAGACATACCGCTCGCCGTGTTTATCCCGCTCTTTCTGGTAATGGCTTTGGATTATCGGGTATTATTCGCACTTGCACCCGTGCAGGGCGGCTGCCTCTATATCTACCTATCCGAGTTCGCACTTTTGGACTATGGAACAGAATGGGCGCTGCAAGATGGAACGACGTTTAGCATTGTGCTTGCGGTTCTCTCTGCGTGTTCGTTCCTGATCGTCGGTGTTGTTGCTTACGCACGTGAGCAAACGGATCAAATGCTCTATCAGGTCATCTCCGAGAAAGAGCACCTTGCTGATACGGACGATCTTACGGGTCTTCTCAATCGGCGCGCTTTCATGGATCAGCTACGCGCCCTTTGGCCTAATCGCGATAAAATTTGCATCGCGTTCGTGGATCTCGATCACTTTAAGCCGCTAAATGATCAGTATGGTCATGCGGTCGGCGACCAGGTGCTTTGCAAAGTCGCGGAACGGATCAATAGCTCGCCAAGTGTTGCGGCCAGCGCCCGGCTCGGGGGCGACGAGTTCGCCGTGCTGTTCAATAAC
>CALFRH010000233.1 GCA_937919225.1 uncultured Parvularcula sp. | reverse complement strand
AGCTATCGGGTACCCTCGGTCTGACCCCCGGGACCCCGACCTTTAGCCGGTCCATTCCTTTTCCTCCCGCCCTCGGAGATGTCTCTTATAAAGCGTCTGCAACGGATCTTCGGCGTCTTTTTCGGAACGGAGATGAAGAGGCTTATCCGATAGGGGTGGTGCTTGGCCAACATGATGTGGCGGCGACGATTGACGGCGATGGTGTTCTCAATGGCGGGTTTGCGGTGCTTGGCGCACCGTCCAGCGGGAAGAGTTCCACGGTCGCCTCAATGGTTCGCGCAATGTTGCGACACCGTCATAAGGTCCGGACGATCCTCATCGATCCCTATAATGAATATAGCCACTCCTTTGGTAAGGCAGCGGTCCGAGTGACCCCGGAGCCGGGGCTTTTTCCCCATTGGCTTTTGTCATTTGAAGAGTTGCTTTGGGTACTGTCTACCAATGGCGGCACCATGGGGGAGGATGAGATCTCCATCCTTGAGGAGGCAATCCCCGCTGCCAAGCTTCGCTTTTTGCAGCGGCAATCTGCCCATCAGACGGGCGGCGGCGGCGCGCGGGAGGCGGTATCGGTGGATTCGCCCTTGCCCTACCGGATCACGGATCTTGTGGGGTATATTGATAAAAATGCTCATTCCGATAACGCACGGGGCATTGTTTCCTTCAGCCGTCTCCGGACGAGGATCATGGCGGCCCTTGCTGATCCTAAACTCTCGATCCTATTTGGTAGTGTCGCGCCGTCCGATAATTTAGCGGCGCTTATCCGCCATCTTTTCCGGCTAGAGGACAATGCGCCCCCCATGGCGGTCGTGCAGCTGGGGCATCTGGCGGCAGGGGTGGATCAGCTGGTGGTTTCCATCATTTGTCGTCTGGCGGCGGCAATGGCTGAATGGGGCCAAGGGGCGCGGAAAACCTTGATTATTTTTGAGGATGCGGCACGCTTTGCACCTGCCAATCCGCGAGATAAAATTGGTGAGCTCACCCTCAAATCTGTGCGTCGATTGGGGGGGCGTCCGCGCAAGCTGGGCACGTCCATCGGCGCGGTCTTTTCCCATCCGACGAGCGTTTCCCGAGATATGCTTCGTCAGTGTGGCACTTACTTCATTCATCGGATGCCCAGCCAAAGCGATGTCGAAGAAGTTGAAGACCTTCTTCCTGAGGCGGCAGGCGCCTTTCTCGGGGCTGTCGCAAACCTTGGGGAAGGGGAGGCTATTGGCGTCGGGCGCGGGGTTCCTCTGGCTGGCCGAATTGGGATCGCGCGGTTGCCTGATGCTGCTATTCCGTCCGAACACCGAGTGGGGGCGCCCGACTTGCCGCCGGAGGCGGATGAGGTCGCTGGGCTTGTCCATCGCTGGCGGTATTGCGGTGCGGGTGAGGCCGCAGAGTAAGGGTGTTACTCATTAGGGTATCTGGTTGTTTCAAAAGGTTTGGAAAACACAGCCTATGCTGGTTTTCCCTTCATGAGCGCTGCCCGCTCGCACGATGCCACAAGGGTTCCATCTTGCTTAAAAAGTTCGTGTAGGAATGTCACAACGCCTTGCCCCGGGCGGGATTTCGAAGGGCGTAGGCCCACCACCGTTGTTTTGGCCTTCACCGTGTCCCCTTGAAAAAGAGGGGCGGGAAAGCGAACCTTCTCCATGCCTAAATTCGCAACCGTCGTGTTCAAGGTCGTGTCGTTGACCGACATGCCCACGAGCAGCCCCAAGGTGAAAAGACTGTTCACCAGGGGCTCTCCGAATTCGGTCTGTGCCGCGGCGTGGCGGTCAATGTGTAAGGGCTGAGGGTTCATGGTCATGAGGGAGAACTGCATATTGTCAGACTCCGTCACTGTTCGTGTCCACTCGTGATCGAACACTTGGCCTTCTGCGAATTCGTCAAACCACAGACCTGGCATTGGGTTACTCCCTCATACTGATTGAGGGGAGGGCAGAGCACGTTTGACCACGTCCGTCAAAGGCGTCCCTGTTCTATCGGGTTAAGCGTTCCGCCAGAGCCACAAGGTGGCCAAGGGCGTCCTCATCCACCCGTCGTGCAGCGGTCTCAAGACGTCTTACCAGCTGTAGGTGAGGGGACGAATCTTCCCCCGAATCAAGCCCTTTAAGAAGCGACGAGATGGGCACCCCCAACGCTTGGGCAATCGCATGCAACCGCGCGGTGGAGACCCTATTTTTGCCCCGCTCGTATTTTTGCAATTGCTGGAAGGAGATACCGCAGCGTGTGGCCAATGCCTGTTGAGAGAACCCTTTTTCCTCCCGCATGGCCCTTATGCGACGCGCGACCATGAGATCTATCGGGTGAGGGGCCCTCGCATCGACGGCCTCAGTTTCAACCGCGACGCGCTGTCCTGGCCGATAAGGCCGATCATATCGACTATTTTCCAATGACTGCACTCCCTTCTTCAATTTATACGCGAATCCGTCTTGAAATACCAGTCTTGATTGAAAGTAAAATTGTTCGATGAATGTTCTGTCAGCTTCTGAGTATATCTACGTAGTGACTTTTCTATAGATGGTTGTAATTACAGGGATTTTTGGGGTTGGGCGCTTTTCGGGAGAAGAAAAACCGCGCACACTCTTCCTGCGGCAAATGATGATGTCGGTGCATAATAGAGAGGATTTTGGGGGTTTGGGATGAGTATTGATTTGCCCGAGGCGATGAGCCTCGCGATTCACGACATCAATGATGATGACTTTGTCTTGATGGTGCTCACCTTGCTGCGTGATCCACCCTTTCGGGCGGAGATAGCCCGGTTCATTGACGCCTCCCCCCAGACGAGAGCTTTTCCGATGAGCGCTCTGACGGCGGGCCTATTTGCTCCTGCCAACGATAATGGTCCGCCGTTGGGTTAGTTCGTCGTCTCTTCGGTTTCGGCGGCCAAGGGCGGGAACTCCAACGCCTCAAATCGCGCCAGGGCGAGGGGCTTTGCCGCTGGGCGGTTCAGCAGAGAGGGCGCCGGATCTGCTGGCGTATATTGAATATCCCACAGCTTGGGCGCTGGCGGGAAATTACCAAACGCTGATTGGGTATTGCCGCCCCTGACAAGGTCTTCAGATAGAAGCTGTCCCATTGGGGTCCCATTCAACCGTGCACGGTAGACTTGGGTGTTCTCCAAAACCCGCATGACATAGTTTCTGGTTTCCGAGAACGGAATAAGCTCCACCCAATCGATGGGATCGACATCCGGCAAACGGGGGTCGCCATAGGTTTCAACCCATTGCTTCACCCTGTGGGGTCCCGCATTATAGCCCGCAAGGACCATAATGTAGGAGCCGTCGAACCGCTCTAGCAGGTGGCTTAGATGCGCGGCGCCAATGATGAGGTTGTAGTTGGGATCGCTAAACAAGCGCGGTTGCGAGAAGGGGATCCCCTCCTTACGGGCTGTGATCCGAGCGGTGGAGGTCAAGAGCTGCATCAGCCCTTGGGCTTTCGCGCGCGAGTACGCCCTGGGATTAAACTCTGATTCTTGACGGGAAAGGCCGAGGATGAGAGGGGTTTCCACAAACCGCGCTGCGGCATCAGGGACGGTAATAAGGGGGTAGATGACGGACGGCACTTCGGCGCCATTGTTCCGCGCTACTTTCCCTGCACGGACAGCCAAATAGGTCTTTCGTTCTTCCATCACTAGATCGTGATAGGCAGCCACTTCGCCGGGGGCTTCGATCTGGTCGTCGAGGGCGCGGGCAAAGCGGTCAAAATGCGTGCTCTCCCCGACCTCCGACAAAATACGCATGGCATGGACAAGCGGACGCGCCTCAAAAATTGTTTTGTCGTTTTCATCCGCTTCCAGCGAGGGGGGGAAGGGAACAATGGGGGCGCCGTCGCCAAGGGATTCAATGGCCAGTTGCCCATAATACGTAAACGGATAGGCGGCTGCGACCCGATAATGCTGCGATGCGGTGGCATCGTCCCCCGCCGCTTCGAACGCGCGGGCCAACCAATAGGCCCCGCGGGATCGGCTGATGGGGGAGGTCACGCCGGTGGCGAGGAAGGCAAAATGCGCCTTCGCCCGTTCGGGGTCATTCAAAAAGCGGAGCGCCGTCCAGCCGGCCATGAACTCCGCTTCGGCGAAGGTCGCCCCCTCTTCAAGGCCGGAATAGGCTGATAGGGTGTAGGCGTCCTCAAAACGGCCGGTCTTCAGCGCCCATCGGGCGAGGAGCTTTCTCTCCACAAACCAACGGTCAGGGTTGCGCAGTGCGTCGCGGTCAAGAGGAGCGAGCCCTGCGAATAGGACTGCTTTGTCATCTTGATCCGTTCGCCGATAATAGCGCGTGGCCGCGAGGAGGACGCCACTATCGTTGGCGCTATCCTGAGGCAAGGAATTATAAAGCGCGGGGGCATTGCCATCCTGTTTCAGGAACGCGATGCGCGCTTGCGCTTCCCTGCGTCGCTCTGTCGGGAGGAGGGAAAGAAGGCGTTCTGTGGCGGACGCTTTGATCTCAAATAGCTGACGGTCGACCTTCGCCCAATGATCCTCAGGGGTAAGATATTTTCCATACTGGGAAAGAATCTTCCGCTCATTGCTCGCGGACCAATCATAGTCCACCCAAGCCGTTTGTAGCTGTGCTGTGGCGGCGTCCTCATTTTTCAGTGCCAAGAAGGCACGAGCCAGTTGAAGGTGGCCGTTTCCGGTGAGGGGGTCCCGTTCATCAAAGAAGTCAAAAATCTCCCGGATCGGGGTGTCCTCGTCAAAGGTCTTTTCTGCCTTCCCGCGCAGCAGGGTTTCATTGGGCCACTCGTAATGCCGGTCGAGGAAGGCATCGATTTGCTTAGCGGTGATCGCTTTGTCTCGTGACCGTAGGTAAGCCCAGTCAGCGACCGACCGCACCACCGGGTCGTTGATGACAGGCCTCAACGCATTGGCGGTCTTGTAATCGCGATCGTCCAGCGCGGCGAATACCCCCCGCAAGGCCCGCTCATCTGCGCTTGATATCCATGGTGAACTTGGCGCTTGGGGTTTGACCGATGGGGGGATTGGGGCTGCAGCGGCAACGGGGACCACCATGCTCGCTGCGAGGGTACCGAGGGCAATAAATTGACGCCAAGACATAAAACGACCCACTCGTGCACTTTGTTCCGATGTCGCTTTGGCCCTAGCTGTTCGGCGGGCCGATGGCGTAGCGGTCAGAAAGTGCAACTCTTCCATCACTTTAGGGCGATCTCGGGGAGTAAAACCCGCGAAAACGCGGCCTCTCCAACCTTGCCCACTTCTCTCAAACTTTATCTATCACGCTAGAGCGCAAGATAAAGGCCAACTGAGGTCGCGACCGGGTATATAACCTTTCTGCCACGGTTCCTCTTGCGAGGGCGGGCGTTCGCGCTTACGCCGCGGCCTATGCAATCAATGAGTGATACCGCCCCCGCCTGGCTTCGAGGATCGATGACCGCTTTGGTGACACCTTTTAAGGGTGGCGCCGTCGATTTTGACGCATACCGGGTGCTGGTCAAACGTCAGCTGGATGGCGGCACGTCGGTGATTATCGCCGCGGGCACGACGGGGGAGGCTTCGACCCTAACCGTCGAAGAGCAGGTTGAGGTGATCCAAACCTGCACCGAAGTGGTGGATGGAAAGATTCCTGTCTTGGCGGGCGTCGGGTCCAATGACACGCCGACGTCCCTCGCCCTCGCAGAGGCAGCGGCCCAAGCGGGCGCCAACGGGCTGCTGGCGGCCACGGGATATTACAACAAACCCTCTCAGCCAGGGCTGATCGCGCACTATGAAATGCTGGCGGATGCCACGGACTTGCCCATTGTCCTTTATAATGTTCCTGGTCGGACAATGTCGGATATTGAGGTGGACACCATGGCCACCCTGTCAAAGCACCCCAACATTGTGGGGGTGAAGGACGCCACCGGGAACCTCGCCCGTGTCGCGGACCAGCGGTTGGCCTGTCAGGATGGTTTTGTCCAAGTCTCCGGCGAAGACGTGACCGCTGTGGGCTTTAATGCCATGGGCGGGCAGGGCTGTATCTCCGTTTCCGCCAATGTGGCGCCCTATCTGTGTGCTCAGATGCAGAATGCGACCTTACAAAACCGCTGGGACGAAGCCTTATCGCTTCAGGATCAGCTGACCCCACTTCACAATGCGATGTTCAGCGATACGAACCCCGCACCGGTAAAATACGCCCTTTGGCGGCTTGGCCTTATTGAGGAAGAGGTGCGCTTACCCCTCGTACCGGCGTCGGAAAGTGCCAAACTGGCAGTGGACCGAGCCCTCGAAGGGCGCGGCCTGCTGGATGATCAATAGGCGCTATTGGTAGTATTCCCGCCAGGGCCAGCCGAAGAGGATTGGCTCGTGGCCTGGGGAGACGAGCGCTGGATCGATCATCTCATAGGTGCCTTGGGCGCCGGTAAGGCTTCCATCATCATCGATGAGACGGCCTGACACCACCCGTTCCCCGCTCCGACGGTTTGTCCGTGTCGATACCCAAATCGGGTGGGGCACATCAGACAGGTCAATATCGCTGACCTGCAGCGTGTAATCGTCGCCGCGATTGGCAGAGAAAAAGAGGCATGAGGGCATGTCGATGCAGGTGACATCGGTGATGGTCTGATCGCCGATCTGGCGCGCGCCAGGTTGTGCGTTGAAGACAATGCCGCCCCGCGATTTTTGAGGGTGGCCCATATGACGGGTGACAGTTCTCAGCCGCCCGCGGCGCTCTTGCTGTTCGCTATAGCTACCGCCGACAAGGTTTTCCGACTGCCCAATCAGGACTGTGTCTTGGATGGTTTGGCCGTCAACAATGCCGATATGGGCATCACTGATAATGGCATTATCAAGGATAGCACCTTGTTCGAGCCAAGCGCCGCCGAACTGAACCTTGTAGGCGGAAAAGTCCTTTATCGTACATTTGCCGTTGGCCCCGCGAAGCCTGCCCACATCTTCTAAAAAGACGCCGAAGCCCTTCACCCGGGGGGCGTAAAGATCCGGGCTGCCTAACCCGCGATGGATGGAGTGGGCACGGTTGCCAACGAAATTGCAGACCTCGCCGTCCGTCTCGTTGCGCTGGTACAAAGCGAGTTCTTTACTGATGGCGTTGGTGTCGAGGAAAAAGCCATTCCCTTTCACCGATCCTGCCGCCACATTGTTATGCAAGCGGGTATGCATATTCTGCCCCCAGAAGATACCCGCGCGAGGTTCCTCCTGCTCAAAGCGGCCACCGCCTGCGGTGCCGGTGAAGGCCCGTTCGGATTGTGACAGCGCGAAATTCAGGACGCCAAGATTGCCTTCAAGTTCATTGAACATCTCGTCGCCTTCTTCGGCGAAGACGAACATGTGGCTTTTTACATGGTAAGCGACGTTGTCGGTGACGCGCATCCTGTTTGTTCCGTGCATCACCACAGCACGATTAAAGGAGTGGTGGACGGAATTATTGCGAACATAGCTTGGGCTGCCATCATCCAACAGGTGGAAGTGGATGGGATAGCGGCCTTGCCTGCCCAACTGGCCCATCATCCGAAACTCGACTCCTTCGATTTGGGCTGTCGAGAGGTTTTGATAGGTTGGGCGGGGCAGGTCCGGTGAGATGCCGTTGGCTTTGAGCGCGCGGGCAGCGTTCCGGCGGATTCGCTCACGCGCCGGCCTGTCGCGACCGTCATTCATCACCATAAGGTGGCCGCCGGTCTCGGTGCTGGCTGACTGATCATCTCCTTGGATCACAATGTTTCGCGACAGCAGGCCGACCTCGGCCCGCATGTCGATGTCTTTGCCGCCATAGGACAGAATTTTGCCGAAGTGATTGTAGGTGAGCGGCTCGTCGAGGGTGATGACGGTCCCACCGGCGGCAACATTTGTGATGGTGCGTTGTTCGGCCTCCTGGGCTTCCATCCCGCTGGGGGCGATGACAATCTCGTCTCCCACCTCCCAATTCACAGGCTCAGCCAAGTCGATGAGGGTGGCCCCTTTCCCTGCGTAGCTGCCAAGCTGCGTCCAG
>CALFRH010000232.1 GCA_937919225.1 uncultured Parvularcula sp. | reverse complement strand
CCACCCGAGGCGCGCAATAACAGCACACAGCCCAATATTGTTTTCATTCTTGCCGATGATATGGGGTGGGGTGATCTTGCCTGTTATGGAAGAGAAGATGTTCGAACACCGAACATCGATAGCCTTGCTCGAGATGGTGTGCGTTTCACCAATAGCTATTCCAGTAGCGCCACCTGCTCTCCCACGCGCGTGAGTTTGATGACGGGTCAATACCACGGCCGCTTTCCTGCCGGCCTTGATGAACCCATTCCAATTATCTCTGACGCAGGGTTGGAGGTTGGGGTGCCCACGCTTCCTAACTCCCTCAAAAAACTCGGCTATCAAACATCGCTCGTTGGAAAATGGCACCTTGGAAGTTTAGACAAGTACAGCCCCCTAAAGCACGGCTACGATCATTTTTGGGGATTTCGTGGCGGCGCCGTTGACTACTTTACTCATGACTTCAAGTTCGTGAGGGGTGACGTACCCACCTCTCGACCGGATCTGTGGGATGGCGACACCCGCGTTGAAGAAACAGGATATTTAACGAACCTCATCGGTGACCGGTCAGTAAACGAACTGACTCGCATGGCGAGCAGCGAAGCACCATTCTTTTTGAGCGTGCACTTCACCGCACCACACTGGCCGTGGGAGGATGAAAATGATGAACAGGCCGCTCAAAAAATCAGGCACACTTTTCATAGTGATGGCGGCACGCAAGCCAAATACGCTAGCATGATCGGTGCGATGGATCGTAACGTTGGAGAAATATTGAATGCCCTGAAGCGTTCAGGACACGAAAAAAGTACTATCGTTATCTTCACATCCGACAATGGCGGGGAGCGGTTTTCGAAGATTTGGCCGTTCACTGGGATGAAGGGCGAATTGCTGGAAGGCGGCATTCGGACACCGCTCTTAGTCCGCTGGCCCGGGACAACCCCGAAAGGGGTCACTCACGATACCGTCGCCTCCACCATGGATTGGTTCCCAACCCTCCTATCTGCTGCCGGCATGCCCCGTGAGCAACAGCCGCCCAATGACGGTATTGATTTGGGTCTAGTGATGAGCGGCGCCCCTGACCTTGAGAGATCAGTCTTTTGGCGCCACCGTGCCCACGGACAAGCAGCGGTGCGCCGTGGGAAGTGGAAATACCTCAAGATCGCCGGTTCGGAGTTCCTGTTCGATATTGAGGCGGACCCGCAGGAGCGGGGCAACCTGAAATCCCATTATCCAGATGTGTTCGAAGAGCTAAAAAATCAGTGGGCCGCGTGGAACACAGAAATGCTCAGCTACCCGGACGATAGTTCCAGCGTCGATAACTGCTCACACCGCTTCTATCCAGACCGGTATTGCTGACGCACACATATCACCAGTCCTCCTTCACCGCGTCATGGATCGCTGGAAGACACCTCTGAAAGTATGCGCTAACGATCGGCGTCACTCACA
Source organism: uncultured Parvularcula sp. (assembly GCA_937919225.1). GTDB lineage: Bacteria > Pseudomonadota > Alphaproteobacteria > Caulobacterales > Parvularculaceae > Parvularcula. The sequence continues at coordinate 2,242 of CALFRH010000232.1, read as the reverse complement.
CGAGTCATAATTTTTCTGTGCGATCAACGCTCTGACTTGCTCAACTGGTATCGCGCTTATGGTGCCTTTGTATCCTGCCACATCCTCAGCCATGAACATGGCGTTGTAGATCGCTTCCTCTGTCGCCTCTGCAACAGCTTGGAACAGCGGTGACATTTTTCTGTTTGATAGTTCAGAAGCGTTTGCAGGCGGTATGTCATTTACGCGCCGGACGCTTGGGTTACTACTAAAAGCGATGACATAGTCCCCAGACCCATCGGAAATCGTCGCTCCGGTTCGGGCCAGCCCCACAATAGCCCGCTTTGCAAGGCGTTCAAGATTTCGATCAGATAACGGTGCATCAGTTGCAACAACAACCATAATTGAGCCGTCTGCAGATGGGTCCTGCTGAAGAGTATTTCGAAGGTAGTGTTGTTGTAAAAACTGCCCGATAGGGGCGCCGTCTAGCGAGAAAACACCACCAAAATTAGCTTGAACGAGAACACCCACAGTCCAACCGCCAACGGCCTCAGGCAAGCCCCTCGAAGACGACCCAATGCCGCCCTTCCAACCAAATGCAATGGTTCCAGCGCCAGCGCCGACATTCCCCTCCTCTACCGGACCACTCTCAGCAGCCTCGATTGCCTTTCGGAAATGATGTTTTTTCAGACCTCGCGCGCGTATATCGTTGAGATACCCATCATTGGTCTCACCAACAACCGCGTTCACTGACCTGATATCTTCATTGCCGTCCTGCTCAAGCGTCCACTCCACAAGAGCGGCGACACCTTCGCCAACATTCAACGTGTTCGTCAGCGCAATAGGCGTTTCTATTTCGCCGAGCTCCACAATCTGACTGATCCCAGCTAACTTACCGTACCCATTGGCGATATGAACAGCAGCAGGAACTTTATCTTGCCGCAAGTTTCCTGGAGCCGGGATGATCGCTGTCACTCCTGTATGGAAACGCTCTCCGCGGTGCATTGTGTAATGGCCAACACGCACGCCTTTCACATCCGTAATCGCATTATACTGCCCCGGCGGCAGAATGCCGGGCACAACGCAGATGTCACGTACTCGAATAGGTTCGGCAGCTGCCACAGACGGCAAAGCAAACACCACCAGAGATGCTAACATGAGCTTCAACACATGAAGCATTGGTATTGATTTCTGAGCATTCACAAGCCTTGTCCTCATATCTCTTGGGGGCGCTATATCAATCGCTCATGTAGAACGACTTAGACCTTATGCCATGCGCCTTACTGCCGGCGGATTGGCCGTCCCGGCAGAACATCTGTGTCCAAGACGCCGTCCTTCACAAGCTGTGTGCCCGCAACGATAACATGTTCGAAGCCAACGGATGGTCGTGCTGGCTGCTCAAAAGTCGACATGTCTGAAACGACTGAAAGATCGAAGACCACGACGTCTGCATCAGCGCCCTCTTGAAGGCGCCCTTTATTTTGCATTTGTGGAACTGAGGCTTGAAGGATTTGAGCCGGGCGGAAACTCACCCTGGTAATCGCCTCAAGCAATGAGATTTTCTCCCTCTCCCGAACATAAATGCGCAAGAACCGCGAATACGTGCCAGCGCCACGCGGGTGACCATTTGCATCCGCCGGAAGTGGCCATGTCAGCTGATTATACGGCATTCGATTTGTATCCAGCCATGTCCCGCCGTCTGACGCAATCGCGCCACCAGGAAACAATATGGATTTATCGAGCAAGGCTTCATCCTCGGGGCGGCCATCAGGGTTTAATGTGTGAACAACAATACGTGTACCGGGCTCTTCTGCCTGGAGACGATCAAACTCCTCATCCGTTAAGGGAGTACCGGCAAGTGTAAAGTCACTTTTCTTCACACCACCCATCCGAGCTTGCCAGTTTTTACCTCGGAACATGGGGGCGCCAATCCCCGTCGAGCCAGCCCCATAGGGGTAGGCCTCGACCGTAATACGAACCCCATTTTCTTGCGCTTTAGAAATAATTGCAGAGATATCGTCTATATCCCTTAGACTCATACTGTTCAGATGGCAGATATGCATGTGCGCGCCGGTCGAGGCGGCCACGGCAATCATTTCCTGAAACCCTTCGAACGAACTATTCGGCTCAATGGCCGACAAATAACGAGCATGGGTGTACGTAGGAACGTTATTTTGCTGGGCAAGCTTATTGACCGCGTGATACTCTTTACGCCCCGAGCCCGGAGAATAACCAAGAAGGAAACCAATGCCTAACCCCCCTTCGTCGAGCCCCTCTTGTACAC
>CALFRH010000231.1 GCA_937919225.1 uncultured Parvularcula sp. | reverse complement strand
CATCGCGGCAGCAATAAGATACCCCGCCGCGGCCATTACTAAGGCGATAAATTTATTCAGTGCCATGACACACACCTCCCAGCATCATTATTTCTTGTAAGCGTCATGCCCCACCATCCGACATAAACATTTTTATTGCAATGTATTAAGAGGGCTGATCCGCCATCCTACCTATTTTCTGAAAGCCTGACGCGATAGCGCCCTTCAAGAGGGACCCTAAGCCCGGTGCCAACCAACCTCAACATTGGGACATGGTTGCTCTTGGGGCAGCAACGGTGCAGCGTGAACGACAACAGCAAATGCGAAGGGTACCGGGCATGAAGATGCGCGCAATGGTGGCGGGGCTTTCAATTGTCGGGCTGGTGACAACGGCCTGCGCCAACGACGATGAGAAAAGCTTCAAGCGGTTTACCGCCGAGCATGTCTTTGACATTGAGTATGCGGACGACCCGCAAATCTCTGCCGATGGCAAGACCATCATTTATGTTCGTCGCTCAATGGACCGGCTTAAGGATCAGGTACGCGGCGACCTCTGGACACTCAATGTGACAAGCGGTGACCACCGCCCCTTGGTGGTGGGCGGCGCCTCCGCAAGCAGTCCAAGATGGTCACCCGATGGCGAAAAACTTCTGTACACAACGTCAACCGAAGGCCGACCTGAGCTGAGGCTTCTCTACATGGATAATGGCACCAGCGCGTCCCTGTCCCAGTTTGAAAAAGCGCCCGGCGCAGCGGTTTGGTCACCCGATGGCAAGACCATTGCCTTTACAATGTTCGTGGACGCCGAAAACCCAAGCTTTGCCAAACCCCCAAAGGCACCGGAGGGCGCAACCTGGTCAGAGCCCGTACGGGTTTTTGACGACATCACCTTCCGTTTTGACGGGCAGGGCTATCTCTCCGAAGGGGCCACCCATATTTTCACAATCCCCGCCGATGGCGGCTCGCCCCGGCAAATCACGTCCGGAGAGATTGATTATGGCGAACCTGCTTGGCTGGGGAACGATACGCTGCTGGTCACTGGAAACCCCAATGAAGACCGCGACCTTGACCCCATCGAAAGCGATATCTTCACCGTCAATCTGGCCACCCTCGACATGACACGGATGACGGATCGTGACGGTCCTGACCTCAGCCCCGAAGTTTCTCCCGACGGTGAGCGCATTGCCTACATTGGATATGATGACAAACGCTTGTCCTGGCAGCAGGCCGGGCTTTACGTCATGGCCGCCGACGGTAGCGATACCAAACGCATCGCAAAAGAGTTCGATCGCGGCATCGCCACCATCCGTTGGGCCAATGATAGCCAATCCGTTTACGCCCTTATTGAGGATGCGGGGGATATGGCGGTGATTGAGATCGGCCTTGACGGCGAGGTCCAGCGCCTCATCACCGATATTGGAGGCACCGCAATCGGCAGGCCCTATGCCGGTGGCGCCTATTCCGTGTCGGACACCAATCAACCGATCTTCGCCTACACGATCGCATCGCCGGACAAACCGGCAGATGTTGCCGTCGCTGGCCTTGGTGCCCAAGACCGTACCCTGACGGCCCTCAATGAGGATTTGCTGCCCTATCTCGATATGGCCCCATTGGAGGAGATTAAGGTCCCCTCCTCCCATGATGGCCTTGAGATCGAAGCCTGGGTCGCCCTGCCGCCGGGCTTTAAAAAAGATGGCAGCTTTCCCATGATTATGGAGATCCATGGGGGTCCGTTCGCGCAATATGGGCCCACCTTTGCGGCAGAGATCCAGCGTTTTGCCGCCGAAGGCTATGTCACCGTCTATGCCAACCCCCGCGGGTCCACCGGTTATGGCGAAGCTTTCGCCCAGAAGATTGATTTGGCCTATCCGGGGCGCGACTATGACGATCTCATGAGCGTCGTCGACCACCTGGTGGCGGAGAACTATGTGAGTGAGGATCGCCTGTTCGTCACCGGCGGGTCGGGGGGCGGGATTCTCACCGCGTGGATCGTTGGGAAAACCGACCGTTTCGCCGCCGCCGCATCGATCAAGCCGGTGATCAACTGGATGACCATGGCCCTCGCTGCGGATATTGCGGCCTTCGTGAAGCGCCACTGGATCCGCGCCGAACCGTGGGAGGATCCTGACGCCTTCCTGGACCGCTCGCCTATCATGCTGATCGAGAATGTCAGCACACCGACGCTGGTGATGGTCGGCGAGGAGGACTGGCGCACCCCCACCTGGGAAGCGGAGCAATTCTATACCGCCCTCAAGCTGCGCGACGTTGACACGGCACTTATCCGCGTACCGGGCTCATCCCATTTCATTGCCGCCCGGCCCAGCCGCCTTATTGCGAAAACGGACAATATTATGGGCTGGTTCGCGAAGTATGACCCGGGGAAGAACGAGCAGGGAACGGAAGAGGCAGAGGAGCCCCACGCGGAGTAAAGGGCGGCCCGCAGGGCCCAACGTCACTAGGGCGAACGGGGTGACCTCAATCGGCGTCAGCGGCGCCGTGCTCATCAAGCTTAGGGCCAGCAATCCGGATCTCCCGTCGCAGGATTATGACAAGAGATTCGGGGGAAGATGCGAGGAGGTTACATTTGATTTCTGTCGAAAGACGTCAGAAGATACATCATCCAAGGGCAAAATGGGGCATAAGGATGGCTAAACCAGGTTCCTCAGACAGATCCGATAACCCATGGGGCGAGCCATGGATGATTTTCTACGCCACTTTACTTCTCACGGTCGCGTTGTTTGCAGGGGCGGTCATTTTGGGCTTGCTCGGTATCATTAATGAAGACCAATTTTCAATTTTCGCAGGCTACTTAGCCCTCCCCATCGCGATCATGTTTGCAATTTCGGCCTTTACTCTCTTCGCCTTCCTGGGAATAACCTGTTTCGTGGGTATTTTCCGTCCCAAAAGCTATAAGGACAAGAGTATTTTTCAGATACCATTTGCATTTATAGGATGGCTGGTATTTTCTTGCCTATGTTTACTGGGCGCCATCAAAGCACCGCCTGGAATCGTCAATTTGGTGCCATTAGACAGCTATTCAACAAACCATCTGTATGCGCCTATAATAGCGTTGGTTCAGCAGCATCAACCCTTTATACCTGAACTCAAAGCCGAGTCTATGTTCGTCTTCTTTATCCTGAATTTTTTTATTTTGGGTCTAGGGGGTGAATCTCGACGGTCAAGATCCTTTGGGGGAGGCGGTGGGACAAACGTCCCGGGAATGGGCGACTCCGGTGGAGGAGGCGACGGTGGCGGCGGTGAATAACCCCTACGCCGCAGCTTCTCCAATCAGGACTTCGCGTTTACCCGCATGGTTGGCGGGGGAGATAATCCCCTCCTCTTCCAACCGCTCAATGAGGGTCGCGGCGCGGTTATAGCCGATCTGAAGCCGCCTTTGGATATAGCTGGTAGACGCCTTCCGATCCCGGGCGACAATCGCCACCGCCTGGTCAAACATCGCATCGCCCGAGCTTGTGTTCCCGCCAACGTCGAGACCCAGCGCAGCGGCGGCCTCGTCGTCGCCTTCTCCGCCCTCGGTCACCTCTTGGATATAGTCCGGCTTGCCCTGTTTTTTGAGGTGAGAGACAATCTTTTCCACTTCCTCATCGGCCACAAAGGCGCCATGCACCCGGGTGATCCGTCCGCCCCCGGCCATATACAGCATATCCCCCATACCAAGGAGTTGCTCGGCACCCTGCTCGCCCAAAATCGTCCGTGAATCGATTTTCGACGTCACTTGGAAAGAAATCCGGGTGGGGAAGTTCGCTTTAATCGTCCCCGTGATCACATCCACCGATGGTCGCTGGGTGGCCATGATAAGGTGAATGCCCGCCGCCCGCGCCATTTGCGCCAGGCGTTGCACCATCGCCTCAATATCCTTGCCCGCCACCATCATAAGGTCCGCCACCTCGTCGATCACCACGACGATGAAAGGCATCTTCTCAAACTCTAGGACCTCTTCCTCATAAACCGGTTCACCGGTTTCGGAATCATAGCCATTATGGACCTTACGGGTGAGCTCCTCGCCCCGCTCTTCCGCCTGGGTCACCCGCTCGTTAAAGCCGTGAATATTCCGCACTCCAAGCTTAGACATACTTCGGTAGCGCTCTTCCATCTCCTTGACGGTCCATTTGAGCGCAACCACCGCCTTGCGGGGGTCGGTCACCACCGGCGCCAGGAGATGCGGAATGCCCTCATAAACGGACAGTTCCAGCATTTTAGGATCCACCATGATGAGCTTACACTGGTCCGGCGGCAGGCGATAAAGCAAGGAAAGGATCATGGTGTTGATCCCCACCGACTTACCGGACCCTGTGGTCCCCGCGATAAGGAGGTGAGGCATTTTTGACAGATCAGCATATTGCGCCTCGCCGCCAATGTCCTTGCCAAGGGCGAGGGTGAGACCCTTACTCCCCGTAAACTCCTCAGTATTCAGCATTTCATGGAAGAGAACGAACTCCCGGTCATCATTGGGCAGCTCGATCCCGATGGCGTTCCGGCCGGGCACCACCGCCACCCGGGCGGCAATTGCTGACATGGAACGGGCGATATCGTCGGCAAGACCGATGACGCGGGAAGATTTGACCCCCGCGGCAGGCTCCAACTCGTAAAGGGTGACCACCGGTCCCGGGCGCACATTGATGATCTCCCCATGCACCTTAAAGTCTGCGAGCACCGTTTCTAGGGCGCGGGCCCGCTCCTCTAACTCTTCATCGGAGACATCCCGCGTGTCATTCGGGTTCGGCGCCTTCAGGAATTTCAAGGACGGCAGATTATAGTCGTCAGGGTTAAAGAGGCGCCCCTGCTCCTCCACCGGGCGACGCACCGGTACTTTGCGCACCTCACGGATGATACGACGCTCTTTATGCGCCGCCTCTTCCTCGTCGGTGAGGTCGTAGGCTTCTTCATCATCAGCCTCCGCAGCGATGTCGTCATAGTCGACGTCCATCTCTTCTTCAGTATAGGCCTCTTCTTCTGCAAGGAGGTCGCCTTCACCAAGATCCTCGACCTCCGCCGCTTCCTCTTCGAAGACAGGGTCTTCGCGGGCCTCTTTGTTCCCGCCACGGCGTTCCAGCCATTCCGTATAGGCGACTTCGATGCGAGCACTCAGCCAATCATAGCACCAGAAGAAGGCATCAAGCCCCGCTTCCACGTGATCCCGGCGCACCCCAATGGCGCGACCGGTGAAGAAAAAAGCAGTGGGCAGAAGGATAAGAGCCGCCAAGATACTGGCCGTCGATATCCCTAAAAATCCAAACGGCGCCCGAAAGAAACCGGCAATGCCATCGCCCAGCAGACCGCCCATCGACACCGCAAACGGCCAGTCCACCGCACGGGGCAAACAGGCCGCGAACCCCGCCATAGCGAGGAACCCAATAAGCCAGGCTGCGCCCTTGAACCAGGCCGCAAGAGGCGTCGCGCCCGCTGGAGGTCCCCAGCGGAAAGATCCCCACCCCCATAAGAGAGGGGCGATGGGCAACATCAAGGCCGCGCCCCCGACCGCTTGCAACAGCATATCAGCGATCACCGCGCCCGAGGCACCGCCCCAATTGGCGATATCGGCCCGCGGCGTTGCGGTGGACCAGCTGGGGTCCGATACCGCGTGGGTCGCAACGCTCACCATCGTCAAGACACTTAAAACCATGAGGGCAAAGGCACCCACCCGCAGGATAAGGGACCTTAAGCCCGCTGCCGCCCGCTCAAGGGGCGAAATCTCATAGGCCGACGCAGATGACTGGCGCATACGCAAATTCACTTGAGCCATTTGCAGACTGGTTTGGGCAGTCCGCAGGCTCTTAAGTCCTTATTTTTTGAGCGCTGCCGCCGCCGGTCGTCACATCACCTTGGTCGGAAAGCGCTCACGTTAAAGCTCACTCCCGCGCAAATTCTCGCGTGTGAGGGTTAAGCGTTCTTTACGATTAAGGCTCTGTGACCCGAGAAAATGCGCCCCAGAACGAGCATGAAGGGGGTTATTTTCCCCCCATGCGGGCGATTGCGGCGCCCTCCTATCGGTGTTAACTTTTTGGCCGTGCAAATGGGTGTGACGAAGGGGGTTCGCCAATGCCGCGATTTTCAACGATCCTATCTTTGTGCTTCGGCGCGAGTGCCCTCCTCTTAGCAGGGTGCGAAACCACCACGCCGTCTTCCAGCGGCGGCGGCAGTGTGAGTGGTCGCGGCGATGCCGCACCGTTCCTACCAGGTTCCTCGGTGGAGCCGTTCAGCACGCCCGGCGGCGGGACGCCGGACCGCGTGTTCAATGTGGTGTTCGTCGCCGACAGCGACGACTATGGCGACCTTGGCAACCCGGCGAACCTCAGCGCCTTTGAGGCGGACGTCGCCTCGGTCATCAATAATGGGTTCGAGCAAGTCTCAGCGATTTATCGGAACCGGACGTCCTTTCACTATTACGTGATGAAAGAGACCGGCCGGGTCACGGGCAATAATTGTCCCACAAGCCTTCAGTTCCCGGAGGCTGCGATCACCCGGGACGCCCTGTTCGCCGACGCTTTCCTCATCCTGCATAAAAAGCCCGGTATCCGCGATTGCTACAATGGCAACCGTCGCGCCTCCGCCGGGGTACGTGATGTTGATGGCACCCTGACCCGCGAATATGGGACAGCGGTTCATGAAATGGCTCATGCCCTGTTTAATCTGCCCGATGAATATCCGGGCAGTGGCGGTTATTGGGAAACCGCGCCCACCGGCGTGATTTTCACCACTAAGGCGGAATGCCAATCCTATGTGACGGCCAATATCCCTGAGACCCCACTGGCCACGGCCTGCACCCCCCTTCCGATCGATGGCGGGGCCACCATGTATCGGGCGGATGGGTTTATCTATGATTTGATGGCGCCCTCCAGTGCCACCTCGGTGGATCAACTGGGTCGCGCGGACTGGCTCCAATTTGAACGCGTGGTCGGGGATGTGGACGGCAGTGTGACAGCGCCCGATGTCTTCGCACCGACACCCTGGTCACGACCATAAGGGAGAGGGATGATGATTGCGAAAAGATTACTCAGCCTAGTGATGATTGCCGCAATGGGTCTTAGCCCAGCGGCCGCGCAGCAAAGCTTCCCGCCCCTCATGCAGGACCAACAGCAGGCACCCGATAGCCAAGTCCCTAATAGCCAGGACCCTATCGGCACCCCATCCCAGCGCGACATCCCTGACAATCCAAACGGGCAACAGGACCGCCCTCAGCGGGACGATAATGATCGCGGCAGCGCCTTTGGGGCTGCCCTTAGCGATTTCATCGGGCAGGTGGCGGACCGCGCTGCGATTCCGCCCCGGGTGGCCTATATTGAGGCGACGCTGTTTGCCAGCGAAGGCCGGTTTTCTCGGGCTCAGCTCAAAAGCGTTAAGGTGGTGGACAGCTACGCCCCTAAGAGTTTCTCTCAAGACTCCGGTCCCTGGACTGTGATGCTTTACGGACGGGTGGTGGAATTTGGTCAACGATCGGATGACACCCAAAACGCCGCCGCTCAACGCAGAAGCCGGAAACTGCTCAAACGGTACCGCATTCGCAATCCGCTCACCGGCATCGAACAAGAAACACCGGAAGGTAGCGAGACGGTGTTCCAACCGGTGCAGCTGACCGGCGGGTATGACTGGCAGCTTGTCGTCCCGCTTTACGATGGCGGAACGATTTATGATGTAGACTATATCCGCATCGTCGATAATCGACGGCGCCAAGTTATTCTGACAGCGGAACTTCCGTAAGAGAAATTCGGCAATGATAAAGGGACGAGGGACAATGACATCAGGTTGGAAAACGGCCCTCGCGGTCGGTGCCTTCGCATTGGCCGGTTGCGCTACAACCTCTGACATGGCGGAAGCCCCTGCAGAACCGGTGGTGGTCGAAGAACGAAGCGACGTCGCCTTTGAATTTGCTGGCAGCGCGGGGGGATTTATCCCCACCGTGTTCTTTAACGCGGACCCCAATGGCGTTTGTGGTCGCAACAAACAGCTCGCCGGCAGCGGCGGCGAAGCCGATAACGGGTATACATGCCTTGAGCTGTTCTTCGGGACAAACCGTGCCCTTGTCGATGGCGCCCCGGCAAGCCTTGATAATCCCGGCCTTTACCCACCAAACCCGGATGAATTTTTCGAAGACTCCCGGGACCCGTTTGAGGCCCCTGATGCGGCCTATCAACGCCTCAAAGCGGCAGACGAAAACCACCTTGACTATGAAACCTACACCTCGGGTCGGGCCTATGTGACCGTACCCAAGCGCCAGCCGGGCGATAAGGTAAAACCCTTTGACTATCGCGGATTCTTAGGCCGGGCGCGCACGCCGGATGATGAGGATCGCCAGGACGAGTTCACCTTCTATCGCTATGAGCTGATGGACCAGGAGAGCTTTTGGAACCGCGCCCGGGCCGTTCAAGAGCTGTCGACCTCCCTTGCCGCGTCCAACGACTTTACAGAATGGGCCAGCGATTCAGGCGCCGTCCTTGTGTTCGTCCACGGCTTTAACACCAGCCTATCGGGTGCCGCCTACCGCACGGCACAGCTCACCTATGACCTTGAATTTGCGGGTGTCCCCCTCTTTTTCTCCTGGCCAGCCAACAGCCGCGGGAATGTGCTCAGCTATTTCAACGATATGTCCGAAGCCTCCGCCAGCGTTGGGGACCTCAAACTATTTTTGAAAGATGTGAAAACAAACCTTCAGCCCACAAAATATATTTTGATTGCCCACAGCCACGGCAACCAAGTGGTGCTGGATGCGCTCAATGAACTTGCCGCCGAAGACCCGTTCGCAGGGGACATGTTCGACGCGATTATCTTTGCCTCCCCCGATGTAGACGCCGCGGAGTTCAAGCGCATCGCTGAACGGTCCGGCAAGCTGGCGCGCTCCAAAACACTCTACACATCGCAAAATGACCGGGCCAACTGGTTCCGGATGACGCTCACCCGCCTGCGCATCCCCCTTATCGGCGAACGGCTCGAACCCAAGCCGCGGGCAGGCTATATCCCTGAGGGGACGGACCCGCTTATTGTCTCTGGCGTCAATACGATTGACGTCACCAATGCCTGCGTTGGCTCCCTCGGCAGTGATCTACAGGACGCCGATGACGATGATCGCCTGAAGCACGCAAAATATGCTGATGCCTATGACCTGGTGGAGGATATGCGCCGGATCATAGACGGCCTGTCGGCGAGCGCGATCACCTCACCCCATGCGCGGAACACATCCATGCGCGCCATCCCAGAGACGACGCAGCCCCGCTTCTGGCGGTTTTACAATCAAGCGGGCAGCCAAACCCGCAATTGCGGCTAATGGGCGGGTGAGGGTCCCTCCCTCTGGACCCAAGACATCTTGGCGCCTAATTGAGAAGTGTGACGGAAACAGACTTTGATATTGGCATCGCCGGGGCGGGCCTGACGGGTCGCCTTATGGCCCTGGCCCTCGCCCATGAGGGGTTCTCTGTCGCCCTTATCGACCCCCGGGCATCCACCAGCCGCCCTGCGCAGGACGATGAGCGTACCACGGCCATCGCTTTTGCCAGTGCCCGACTGTTCAAACGCCTGGGCGTTTGGGATCCGCTGGACGCCGGCGCCTGCCCCATCAACGATATTCTGGTCACCAATGGAACGCCGAGGGATGCCTTTCGCGATGGCGGAGTGGATGGGCAGTCTTTGCACTTCCCTTCCACCCTCCTGCCAGAAGAGCGCGGCGGCGGCGAAGATGGCACCGCCCTTGGGTATATCGTCGGCAATAAAGCGATGGCAGAAGCGTTCGAAGCCGCCGTTCAAGCCGCACCGCTCATCACTTCCCTCTATGGTGTGGGCATGATCGGCTCCGAAACAATGCCCGGCGCAAGGCAGCTTCGCCTCGACAATGACAAGACCCTCAGTGTACGCCTACTCGTGGCCTGCGATGGGAAGCATTCCACCATCCGGCGGCAAGAGGGCTTGCGCGCCCTCAGCTGGCCGTATGCCCAAAAGGCGCTGGTGTTTAACATCGCCCATGAGAAGCCCCATCACGGGGTGGCCCATGAGTTGTTCTGTCCTTCGGGGCCCTTCGCGATCCTACCGATGACGGATAATCGCTGTTCCATCGTATGGACGGAACATAAGCGCAGCGCCGATGCCTATCTGGCGTTACCGGAAAATGAGTTTTTAAGTGCCGTCGAGGATCGTGTTGGCCCATCCCTCGGCCAGCTTTCCTTAGCGTCAGATCCTGTGGCCTGGCCTTTAAGCTTTCACTATGTCCCGAACCCCGTAGGGGAGCGGTTGGTGATGGCGGGGGATGCAGCGCACACGATCCACCCCATTGCCGGGCAGGGGTTTAACCTTGGCATCAAGGACATCGCCGCCCTTGCCGACGTGGCGGGGGAAGCGATGCGCACCGGCCTCGATGTGGGGCACGGCAGCACCCTAGAGCGCTATGCCAAATGGCGACAGTTTGACACGGCGAGCCTTGCCCTCGGCACCGACGTAATGAACCGGCTCTTTTCCAACGACATTGCCCCAATCCGGTGGGCGCGCAGCGCCGGCCTCGGCCTTGTCCAAAAAATGGACCCAGCCCGCATCTTCTTTATGCGTCATGCTGGCGCGGACGTCGGAGATTTACCAAGCCTCATGCGGCCCTTTTAGACGACTTCTCTTCATCCCATGTCTGCGCAGCAGCACTGCGCGGCGCGTCCGAGGGGAGCGACGACGTGCGCTACTCGACGCTCAACCGTAAGCCGCCGTCGGTCATTTCCATCCGGCCAAATCGATTAAGCGCATCCATGCCCAAAAGGCCGATATCGAGTTTCTCATCCGGCAGGACAAAGACGGTGACGTCGTTAAGGACGGCTGGACCGATGGCGAGACTGGCCGCATTGGCTTGCGCCGCAAAGACCTCGCCATTGGCGGTGGAGAACCGGTGGCGGAAATCCCGATCACTGACGATAAGGCCCGCCCGATTCGCATCACTTTGACGAATGGTGACAAAGCTCGCGCCCGTATCCACCAGCATGTCGATGTTCTCACCATTAAGGCGCACTTGGGTTTCGTAAGACCCGCTCTGCGATGGCGCGATAAATAATTCCCGCGTGCCGCCGGGGTCGATAAGGACCGCAGGCGGCTTAATGCCCGAGCCCCGTCCTACGGTGAAATTGCCGTCGCTATCAAAGCTGCGCATCCCGAAGAACAACAGCACAATGGCCAAGGTGCCAATGGCAAAAAAGCCCGCATTGTCCCCGTTCATGACGCCCCCAATTCAAGCACATCGCGCATGGAATATAGGCCTGGAGACTTGCCCACCACCCACCGTGCGGCGTGCAACGCGCCTTGGGCAAAAAGGGTGCGGCTAAGGGCCCGGTGGCTGAGGGTGATGACCTCATCATCACTCATGAAGGCGACATCATGATCGCCAAAGACACCGCCCCCGCGGATGACGGAGAACCCAATTTCTTCATCCGTGCGCGGCCCTACCTGTCCGTGGCGGGTAAAAAGCCCGCGTTCTTCAAGAGACGTTCCGCGTCCATGGGCCGCCGCCTCGCCCAGCATGAGAGCCGTGCCGGAAGGGGCATCCACTTTGCGGCGATGGTGAGCCTCGGTCACCTCCACATCAAAGCCGGGAAGCTTTGCTGCGGCCTGCTGCACCAGTGCCATGAGGAGATTGACCCCTAAGGAGTAATTCCCGGATTGAACAACCGGAATGATCTCTGACGCCTTTTTGATCGCCGCTTGTTGGTCATCGTTGAGGCCCGTTGTGCCGGTGACGAGGGCAAAGCCGCGGGCAGCCGCCTGGTCGGCCACCTCGACCGCCGCATCCGGTACCGTAAAATCAATCACGACGTCCGCGTCAGGCGCGTCGGCCACAGATCGCAAGGAAGGCAAGCCATCACCACCGCCCATCGCGACCACACGGTCAACACCGACAACAAATTCGTGGGCCTTACTCGCCTCTGCAGCGCGGGCCACCGCGCCGCCGGTTTGACCGGCCGCGCCGGCAACAATGACTCGGATAGCCGTCATCGACATCCCCTACCCTGTGTCTCGAATATTATCCCAAAAGTCCTTAGCCTTATCAAAGAAATTATTGGACTGCGGACAATCATTACCATCGCCTGCGGCGCAAAATTCCTTCATCAGCTCTTTTTGGCGCGGCGTCAGGTTCGTCGGCGTCTCCACCCGGAGATCCACAAACATGTCCCCACGGCCTTTTCGCCGTAATTGTGACATGCCCTGACCGCGTAGACGGAACTTCCGACCCGTCTGGGCGCCTTCGGGGATTTTGATTTTCACCCGGCCGCCATCAATGGTGGGGGCCTCAATCTCACCGCCAAGGGCAGCCGTCGCCATGGGGACATGTACATCGCAATAAAGATCCGGGCCGTCCCGCTCGAATAAGTCATGTTCCGCCACACGGACGAAAAGATAGAGATCACCAAAAGGCGCCCCGCGCAAACCCGCCTCGCCCTCACCGGTCAACCGGATGCGGGTACCATCCTCTACCCCCGCAGGGATTTCGACCTGAAGAGTGCGATCCTTCCGCACACGGCCCTGACCGTTACAGGCTTCACACGGTTCGGTGATGATCTCCCCCTGGCCATGGCAAGCCGGACAAGTGCGCTCGACAGTGAAAAAGCCCTGCTGCATCCGAACGCGACCTGCGCCGCCACAAGTGGTGCATGTGGTGGGTTTTGTCCCGGGTTTCGCGCCGGAGCCTTCGCAGACTTCGCAGGCCTCTGATGAGGAGATGGTGACATCTTTTTTGATGCCGCCATAGGCCTCACCGAGGGAGATCTCCATTTCATATTTAAGGTCAGCGCCGCGGCCGGATTGCTGCCTGCCGCCCCGGGCGCGCCCACCGCCCCCGCCGCCCATAAACTCGCCGAAAATGTCCTCAAAAACATCAGAGAACGCGCCAGAAGAGAAGCCGCCGCCAAAGCCTTGGCCGCCCGCGCCATTGCCCATGCCGCCATTTTGGAAGGCCGCATGGCCAAACCGGTCATACGCTGTCCGCTTTTGCTCATCGGTTAGGTTTTCTTAGGCTTCGTTGATTTCTTTGATCTTGTCTTCGGCTGCCTCATCCCCGGGGTTGCGGTCGGGGTGATATTTCATCGCAAGCTTGCGGAACGCCGACTTAATGGCCGGGCCATCCGCGCTACGTTCCACGCCGAGAAGTTGGTAATAGTCTTGCGCCATGTGTTCTTCCGTGGGGCGGGCGCGTCTCATCGCTGCACCGCGATTATTCTTCTAACTCATATCGGGGCGAAGGGCCTTAGGGTTCAAGCCCCTATGCCGCGCCAAATCGACTTTACACCTGCTGGTAGAACAGCTCCTGGACAATTTTCCCCTCTTGCACCGTGAAAATCCCCAATTCCTTAGAAGGGAACGTCTCGCCGGACTCGCGGTGGCGGATTTGATAGCTGAACTGCACACCAAACTGGCTGCCCTCATGAAGGTACGGGCCGTCCACATCCATCTCCACCACATCAAATTGGCTGAAGAACCATTTATGCTTCAGCTCAATGGCATCGAGCCCTTCGCAATAGGGGCCCACCCCCTCCGGCATATCTTGAAGTTCGATCGGTTCCCTGGACGTTGCAAACGAGGCGTAGAGCGGTGCAACCTTCCCGCGATTATCGGGATTTCGGCAATGGGCCACATAGGCCTCTCCCACGGCCCGGATCGTCTCATCGAAGTACACTTTAGGAACCCTCTCGCTGCGCTCTGCGAACCAATTGGGGGTTACGAGGCCGGATCATATCGACGGACATGGTTCTCACCATCGTCTGACCGCCACAGAAACAGAAATGTATCTGCTGGACCCAGGTACTCGGCGCCGCCGTCGGGCGTGCTCTCCAATATCCGAGAGACATAAAACCCATCATCGCTGAGCCGAGGACTTTCAGGATGCGCATTGGTGATATCCGCCGATGAAGCCAGAACAAAATTGAGGCCCCAGACGGGGCCTCAATGTCACCCTACTTCTTCTCTTCGCCGTCGACTTCTTCATAGTCAGCGTCGACGATTTCCGCGTCTTGCGCCGCATCGCGAGCTGCATCTGCCGCCGCAGCTTGAGCCTCAGCATCTTCATTGCCCGCGCCATAAATAGCTTCACCGAGCTTCATGGACGCTGTTGCGAGGGCCTGAACCTTGGCGGTCAGCTCTTCAGCGGTGCTTTCCTCATTCTCAGCGGCGGCCTTGGCCTCGGCAATGGCGTCTTCGATGGCCTTCTTATCGTCGTCACCGATTTTATCGCCATGCTCTTTAAGCGAACTTTCGGTGGAGTGGATAAGGCTTTCGGCCTGGTTCTTGGCTTCCACCCGCTCCCGGCGTTCCTTGTCCGCCTCGGCATTGGCCTCGGCATCTTTCACCATCTGCTCGATATCCGCATCGGAAAGACCGCCAGAGGCCTGGATCCGGATCGATTGCTCCTTGCCCGTGGCTTTGTCTTTAGCCGACACATTCACAATGCCGTTGGCATCAATGTCGAAGGTCACCTCAATCTGCGGAACACCGCGGGGCGCCGGCGGAATGCCGACCAAATCAAACTGGCCGAGCGCTTTGTTGTCCGCTGCCATCTCCCGTTCACCCTGGGCCACGCGAATGGTCACCGCAGACTGATTATCTTCCGCCGTCGAGAAGACTTGGGATTTCTTGGTTGGAATTGTGGTGTTCCGGTCGATGAGACGAGTGAATACACCACCGAGGGTTTCAATGCCGAGGGACAGCGGGGTGACGTCGAGCAAGAGCACGTCTTTCACATCACCCTGCAACACGCCCGCCTGGATCGCGGCGCCCTTAGCCACCACTTCGTCCGGATTTACGCCCTTATGAGGGGCCTTGCCGAAGAATTGCTCAACGGTCTCCTGGATTTTCGGCATCCGGGTCATGCCGCCGACAAGGACCACTTCATCAATATCGTTTGGCGTCATGCCAGCGTCTTTAAGCGCCGCCTTACACGGATCAACGGTACGCTTAACGAGATCTTCGACAAGGCTCTCAAACTTTGCGCGGGTAACTTTGACGTTGAGGTGCTTTGGCCCGGATGCGTCAGCCGTAATATAAGGCAGGTTCACCTCATATTGTGCAGCGGAGGACAGCTCTTTCTTGGCTTTCTCGGCCTCCTCGCGGAGGCGTTGAAGCGCCAGCTTGTCATTGCGCAGATCAATGCCCTGATCTTTTTTGAATTCATCCGCCAGGAAATCAACAATACGGAGGTCGAAATCTTCACCACCAAGGAACGTGTCCCCATTCGTGGCCTTCACCTCAAAGACGCCATCCCCAATTTCAAGGATGGAAATATCGAACGTCCCCCCACCAAGGTCATAAACGGCAATGGTTTTGCCGTCCTGCTTCTCTAAGCCGTAGGCCAGGGCCGCCGCTGTCGGCTCGTTGATTATCCGAAGAACTTCAAGGCCCGCAATCTTACCAGCATCTTTGGTCGCTTGGCGCTGGGCATCGTTAAAGTAAGCGGGGACGGTGATGACCGCTTGGGTGACCGTCTCGCCCAAATAAGCCTCGGCCGTTTCTTTCATTTTCTGAAGGACAAAAGCCGAAATCTGCGAGGGGGCATAGGATTCGCCGCGCGCTTCCACCCAGGCATCCCCATTGTCGCCTTTGACAATGTTGTAGGGGACCATGTCCTGGTCTTTTTTGACCGTAGGGTCAGCAAACTGACGCCCAATCAGACGTTTAATGGCGTAAAAGGTATTGCCCGGGTTGGTAACCGCCTGGCGCAAAGCGGGTTGGCCAATCAGACGCTCCCCCTCATCGGAAAACGCCACCACCGACGGGGTGGTCCGCAAGCCCTCCGCATTCTCAATGACTTTGGGCTCTGAACCCTCCATCACCGCGACGCACGAGTTGGTTGTCCCAAGGTCAATGCCAATCACTTTGGCCATTTGCTATCTCCATTTGCAAGCCAGCCGCGTTGCCAGGTCTCTTCCACAAGATCAACTGCGCCTTCGCACCCGCAAAGACGCTTTTTTTGGCCCTGAAGGCCCTATCTCGTGGCGGAAAACCGCCAAAGCCCCTGACGGAGCGGCTTCTTTGGTTAAATCGGGGAAGGCCATTCGCCTCCATCCGGGCGGGATATAAGGATGCGGTGGGGGTCCCGCAAGCGGGTCGAGCCAAGCCATTTCCGTTAGCCTCTTCACCCTTTCCAAAACGACGTGGCCTAAACGCCCTGTTCACTTTGCTTGGGTAGGAGACAGGGGTTCAGCCCCTGTACGGGGCCGGTTGAGGGACATGAGGTCGGCCATGGTGAACCGCAATGTATGGATGGCAGGGATAGGCGTGTTGAGCCTTGCGGCGTGCGCGTCAGATGGCGGCGTTGAGGATATTGACCCCATTACGGGGGGTGACGGCACCGTAGCCCCCCAACGCAACCTCCTTATGTCTGACCTATCGGCAAACTCTGGCGGAAATGGACGCGCAATAGCCGAAGTCTTCCAGCTCAGCACCACAGCCTTTCGGGCCGCCCCAGACCCTGCGGGGAACGCGGATCCGAACGGACAAGCCCCATTTGGCCTTGTGCGTGGATCAAATGCCACTGAGGCCATTGGCGCGGGCAACACAATGACGTTCACGCCAGGGACTAACCAGTTTGTCTTCGACATCTCTACAGCCGCAGGTGACATTCAAAGGACATTCAATCACGTCCTTCTCGAAGACCCTGTCGAAACACCTGGGATACTGAACTCGCGATACGGAAAACTCTTCTTTTCAAATGCCAATGGTATCGCTGACGCAATCGACTTAGGGGTCGGTCCCGGTGCGTCCTATCTCGACTACGCAGCAGCATTGACAGCGATTCAAGAGTCGGACTCCATGGCATATGCCGCCATCATCGCCGTTGCCGATCAGATTATCGGCGCCGATCAATTCATCTACGCCTACACATTTGCAGGGGGCGAAGGGTATCTTGAAACCACAAACATGAACGGTGCTCCCCGAACTGACACCGTCGGTATAGGCAGTATCTACGAATTTTATGACACGGGCGAAGAGCAGGGCGCACACTTTGTCTTTGGGCACCGCACCCCCTTGGACGAGATGCCGACAACTGGCACTGCAACGTTCGAAGGCAAAGTGGTAGGGTCTGTT
>CALFRH010000230.1 GCA_937919225.1 uncultured Parvularcula sp. | reverse complement strand
TGGCACCGTGGGGCATGTGAGCGCTCTGCGCCGAACGGCCGTTGGGCCGTTTACAGAAGGGGATGCGGTCTCCTTTGAGGAGGTCACCGGTGAGCCTGCGACGGCGCGTCTTGGGCCTAAGGACCGCACGCCCGAGGTCTATGACGATTTTTTGCTCGGGGTCGATCGGGCGTTTGGTGAGTACCCCCAGGTGGCCATTGATCGGCCGGCGGCGGCAAAACTCAGCATGGGGAACGCTGCTATCCTACCGCCGCTCCAAGTGACCCCTATTCGTCAGGGTTGCGCCGATGATATTGAACCGATCCTGGCGGTTGAAGGGGATCGCCCGATCGCCATTTGTCGGCTTGAGGGATTAAAGCTCCAGCCGGTGAAGGTGTTTAATCTGGGGTGATCGTTATTTGGCCTATCGCTATTTGACGCCCTTAAGGGGCGCCCCAATTTTGACGGGCGGTCCAAGACTGGTATGAAGGCGCGCGGGGTGCAGCAGTAAAAAGGGTCCCGATGATGATGGGATGGGTCAGCGGCGCGATCGCGTTGGTCAGTGTGGGGGCAGTGGCGGAAGCCAAGTCTGCTTTTTCAACGGATGAAGCGGCCCGTTGCGCGGCGTCATTTGCCTACACTCTCGATGCGATGCAGGCAGCCCCGTCTATCCCCCAAGAGGTGCGCCGCCGAATGCGCGACGGTCTTGCCATTTGGGAATATGAGCTATCGGCATCGGCGCCGGGGGCGTCGGGGGACACCCTCCAGGCCGCGGCCAATCGGGCGGTTGCGGTGATCCGCGCGGGGATGCCCGACGGTGATGCGCCCGATGTTGCGGCCCAGCGAGGGGACTATCTCACGGGGCTCACCACCGACTGCGCGGCAAAGATTAAAACCGCCTATGGTGACGCGGAGCATCCAGTGATCCCATTCCTACGTGAGGCTGACGCTCAGCAAACGGCGCCGCCCGCTCCATTGCCGCCCCTCGCGCCTGGTCAAGCAGCAGGGACTGAGGATGACCCAAAGGGCCGTGGCCTGCGGTAGGGACAAACTCCGTCTTTTATTCCGCCCCAGCATACTCAGCTTTGACAAAGTAAAGTCCTGACGCAGGGGCCACTGGGCCGCACTGGCTCCGGTCTTTCGCCTCCAACGCTGTTTTCACATCGTCCGTAGACCACCGACCAAGGCCGACTTGGACAAGAGTGCCCACAAGGGATCGCACCTGATTATGTAGAAAGGAGGGGGCGTCCAACGCAAAGTGGACCTCCTCACCTTCCCTTGTCACCGATAGTGTGCTGAGTGTTTTTATCGGGCTATCGGCCTGGCATTGCACAGATCGAAATGTCGTAAAATCATGCTTGCCGATAAGGGACTGTGCTGCCTCGGCCATCGCCTCTACCTCAAGGTGGGGCCCGACCAGCCATACACGGTTTTGATAAAGACCTGCCCCGCTTCGTCTATTAAGCACACGGTATAAATAATACCTTTTTTGGCAAGAAAAGCGGGCATGAAACGCATCATCGATCGCCGCCGCATCAAGTACCGCAATGGGATGTGGTCGCAGATGAGCGTTAAGAGCTTCTCTTACCGTCCGTGGAGAGAAGTTTTTAGCCAGGTCAATATGAGCTGTCATGGCAAGGGCATGAACCCCCGCATCGGTGCGGCCTGCACCATAAACTGGGGCGGTGGCGCCGCTTAGGGCCTCGCCTGCCGTTTCGATGGCTTCTTGAACGGAGGGGCCATTGATTTGTCGCTGCCACCCTACATAGGGGGTGCCATCATATTCCACTGTAAGTCGATAGCGCGGCATCCCTACGCGAACCGCTCGCCGGGGGTGATGGGCCAACCGCGAAGGAAGCTGTCCGCATCCTGCGCTGCTTTGCCGGGGCGTTGCAGATGGGTGATCGCGTAGGCGGCGTTATCACCCGTCGCGACAATGATACCGTTGCCGTCGGCACCCATGACGGTTCCGGGGGCCTCTGTCGCCGGCCCATTGGTCGGGTGCCCAGATTTTATCTTTAAACGAATGGTTTTGTCATCCCGTACAAGGGGGGTCCACGCACCGGGAACGGGGGTGAGACCCCTCACATGGGCATCCACCTGGGCGGCGTCCTGCGACCAATCAATCTTGGCTTCCTCGGCGGTGATTTTGTGGGCGTAGACCACGCCCTCTTCGGCTTGGGGGCGAGGCGTCAACCCCCCCCTCGCAAGGGCCCCAAGGACCCGCGGCAAAAGATCCGCCCCCAGATGGGCGAGCCGTTCACCTAGGCTTGCTGCGGTGTCATCATCGGCAATGGGAATGGTTTCGGAGAGAAGAACGGGGCCTGTGTCCAGGCCCTTTTCCATTTGCATGACTTGCACGCCCGTTACCGCATCCCCGGCCATAATGGCCCGTTGGATGGGCGCAGCTCCCCGCCATCGGGGCAGAAGGGAGCCATGTACATTGAGGCAGCCATTGGTCGGCGCCTCTAAAATCGCTTTGGGGAGGATGAGGCCATAGGCCACCACGATGGCGACGTCGGCTTCTAGGGCGGCGAAGGCCTCCCGTTCGCCCGTGTCTTTGAAATTTTCAGGATGCCGAACCTCGAGCCCATGGGCGTCGGCGAAATCATGGATGGGCGATGGGGTTAGCTTATACCCCCGGCCTGATGGGCGCGGCGGTTGGGTATAAACGGCGGCGATATCGTAACCGCTGGCCACCAATGTAGCGAGGGAGGGCACCGCAAAGGCGGGGGTCCCCATGAAGATAAGGCGCATTGGGTCCCCCTATGGGATTAAGACGCGGTCGCTAACTGCTCTTTTTTGAGTTTCTTGAGAATTCGATCCCGCTTCAACCGAGAGAGGTGATCGATGAAAAGGACCCCCTCTAGGTGGTCCATCTCATGCTGGATACAGGTGGCGAGTAGGCCTTCAGCCTCCAGTCGCTGGGGATTTCCGTCATAATCGAGAAATTCGATGACACAGCGGGCTGGGCGTTCGATCTCTTCATAAAATTCCGGCACCGACAGGCACCCCTCCTCATAGGGGGCCACATCCTCTGACGGGTCCAATATGACTGGATTGATGAAGTAGTGCGGATCAGGGTCTTCGTCTTTTTCGGCCAAATCCATCACGATGATCCGAAGTGGCACACCAACCTGGATGGCAGCTAGCCCAATGCCCGGAGCGGCATACATGGTTTCTAACATATCATTCATGAGCGTCCGCACCTCATCCGTGACAGCGTCTACGGGCTTTGACACTTCGCGAAGACGCGGATCGGGCGCGGTGAGAATGGGTCTGATTGCCATGGGAGAGAGGTAATGGGGCCGCCGTGCGGGGTCAATGTGCGAGATGGGGATGCTTGGGTGGTTCGAGTAACGAAACAATTGGCCAAACAATACAACTTTTCGGTTAGACGCCAGTTGGCACGCCTCTCGCTTTTCGGTTTCCAGTGTCTTAATGTGCAGCGCACTGGGGAAAAAACCACGGGCTGTAGCATGGGTTGGGCTGTCCGGAAGGGTTGACATGATGAACGTACTGGATCGGGTCCTGTGGGTTGCTAACGGGCCGGTCATGCCTGAGGAAGCCATGGCTCTCGCTGAGGACCAGCTTCGGGGTCTGGTTGAAACCGCTGGGGAGAGCGGGATGGGCCAATATACGGGCTGGCTGATATTTGTGGGCGCGGTCTGCGTCCTCGTTGCGCTCATGTTTTTGATGATCGCTGGTCGATATCGGCGGGAACGTCGCGCGGAAGAGGCGGTGACCTCCCCCTTGTTCGAAGAAGCTTACGCTGTCCCGGATGAGGACAGTTTAGGGCCTGACAATTCAGAGTATGGGGACGACACTCACGTTTATTCCGACGATGTGATTATCGAAGGGGCGACGACCGTGGATGAGCGCGTGGCCGCCGAAACGGTCGAAGCCTTCGAGGCGGACACGGCTCCAGCGGGTGATGGTGGAGAGGACGTTCCCGTCACAAGCTTTGGCGGTGGGCATGAGGAAGACATCGCTAATGTCGTTCCTCTGCGCGCCAGTGAGCCTGAGACCGCGCATGAAGATGCGCCAGCTGTGGGGCCTTCGGACGAACAGGAGGTGCCCCGCTACGCCTTTGCCACCAGCAGTTCATCGGGGTCGGACACGCCTGTCACGTCCTTTGCAGAGAGTGGTGATCAAGAGCGTGGGGCGTCCTTTGCCTCCTCAATGGCGAATGATGAAATGACCCAGAATGATACATTTTCAGGTGGCGGTAATGGTCCCCACTCGGATGACAAGGCACCTTTCGTGGCGCCCTTCATCCGCGAAGACATTGAGCGCTCTGAGCGCCGTCAGGCCGAACGGATCGACGGATTACGTGACGAGTTCATGCGTCAGTTCCAAACATTGAAGGCGGAGCAATCTTCGCGCATGGATTTGGTGGTGGCGACCATCGACCGGAAGCTTGAGCACCTGGATCGTAACCAGGCGGATCTCATCGCCGCGGTGCCGGACCCGAGTGTTGAAGTGAACCGTAGTGTTTCAACACTGGGTGAGCAGGTAGAGCGCGTTACCACTGCCATTGATGGTCAGGGCCAACGCCTTCGCACGGTCACGCAGATCCTCGAAACGCGCTTTGCGGAAGTCGGCCGGGTGCGAGACGATGTGAAAACCGTCCATGATGAGATTAAGTCCGTCCGTAAGGATTTGGGTAAAACCACCGAAGCTGTCACGGGCGTGAGTGGCGAGCTTGACTCCGTGAAGGAGCATGTGGGCCGTCTTGAGCGAGCGATCCTTGATCGGGCGGCTCAAGATAATGCAACCACGGTGCGTCTTGCCGATGTGATCCGTGGCACCTTGCCCGATGGCACCTACACGTTTGGAGCAACATTGGGGAATGGTGAGACCGCGGACTGTCTCATCACTTTTGACGGTCTCAAGCAAAAAATTGCGGTGGATGCGAACTTCCCCATGGAAGCGTTCCACGAGCTACCGTCTCGCGATGCGGTTCGTCGTAACTTGCCCCAGGCGAAAAGCGCGGAAGATGCTTTCCGCCGGGCGATCCTGCGCGCCATTTTAGAGGCGGGCGATCGGTGTATCTCCCCGTCCGAGACGGCTGATTCTTGCCTTCTCTTCATGCCTTCGGAAGCAGCGTATACGATCCTTCATGATCGTTTCCCTGACCTTGTACGAGATAGTCAGCGCGCACGGGTCTGGCTGGTTTCTCCATCGACCTTGATGGGGACGCTAAACCTTATCCGGAATTTGCTACCCGAAGCGGGTGACCTCAGCCAACGAGAGGCCATGGCGCAACAGGCGGCGGCGCAAAAAGCTGAAGATCAGCGTCTGCGGGAAGAGGTTGAGTCCTTGCGGCAGCGGTCAGCTACCCTTGCCGACGAGTTGGACCGCACACGGCATACATTGCGGGACCTTATCGGTTCTGCGGCGGCCACGGGGATGGGGGGCGAGACAGCCCTTCCCACGATGCCCACAGGCACCGCGCCCGAGGCGCCAACGACACCGCCTGCGGAAAGCGATGTGGATGAAGAGGGCGTGATCGACAGCCTCCGTTTTGATGGCACCCCCGATTGGACATCCCCTGTTTCACCGGCTGACGAGCGCACGACCAGTGTGCCAACACCGCCGCTTTACGGGGAAAAAGGGACAGATCCGCTTCGGTAGTCGTATCCTTCCGTGTGCCGTGGGTGGCTGAGCCCAATCAAGAAGACAAATGCGCTTCCCGTGGGTTTGTTTGGGACTTATTCTTAAACGCGTCCACAGAATGCCTCTCTGAAGTCGTCACAGGCAAATTCACGGCAAGCGCATTGCTTCTATGCCATCGGGTACTCGCTTGGTCGGAACATGCTCTATGAGCACGCTACCCCATCAATTCCACACTCACCGCCGTGGCTTCACCGCCGCCGATGCAAATACCCGCCATGCCGGTCTTCAGTCCTCGATGCTTTAGGGCATTAATAAGAGTAATGAGGATTCGCGTGCCGCTAGCGCCAATGGGGTGTCCAAGGGCGCAGGCTCCGCCATTCACGTTCATCTTCTCATGGGGAATATCCAGATCCTTCATGGCGGCCATAGGCACCACGGCAAAAGCCTCATTCACTTCGAAAAGATCAATATGCGCCTTATCGAGCCCAGTGGCGTCCATCAGCGTTTTCATGGCACCAATGGGCGCTGTAGTGAACCAGGCGGGCTCTTGGGCGTGGGAGGCCATGCCCGTGAGTTTTGCTAAAGGCGTGAGGCCGCGGCGCTCTGCTTCACTGGCGCGCATCATTACGATGGCGGCGGCGCCATCAGAGATGGATGATGCGTTCGCTGCGGTAACGGTGCCATCTTTTTTAAAGGCCGGCCTAAGGGTGGGGATTTTTTCTGGCCGGGCGGTGAAGGGTTGCTCATCTTTGTCGACCACTACTGTCCCTGATCGTAACTCAACGGGGACATGGACGATTTCATCGGTAAACTGTGTATTCGCGGCAGCCAAAGCGCGGTTTAGGCTTTCAATCGCATATTCATCTTGCAGTTGGCGGGAAAAATCATACTCAGCCGCGCAGAGTTCCGCAAAGCTGCCCATAAGGCCGCCTTCATAGGCATCTTCTAAACCGTCAAGGAACATATGGTCGATAAGCTTGCCATGGCCTAAGCGATAGCCGCCGCGGGCTTTTGGCAACAGGTAAGGCGCGTTGGTCATGCTTTCCATGCCGCCTGCGATCCCGATGGTGACGTCGCCGGTCAGGAGGGCGCCCGCCATCATCATGACGGTTTTCATGCCAGAGCCGCACATCTTATTGACCGTTGTGGCGGGTACGGAAGGGGGAAGGCCTGCCTTAATCGCTGCCTGCCGGGCGGGCGCTTGTCCTTGCCCCGCCGGGAGGACGCAACCCATCAGCACCTCATCAATGTCCGTTTCTTCAACGCCGGACCGGGCGACGGCCCCATGAATAGCTTTGGCGCCCAATTGCGAGGCGGTGAGGGATGCGAACTCACCCTGTAGCCCGCCCATCGGTGTTCGCGCCACACTGGCAACAACAATTGGATCGTCAGAGGGCAGCAACATGGGGTGTCTCCTTTTGTGCGGGGAACGGACAAAATAGCATTATCCCGCCACACAAGTGTAGCGGGATAGGCGGGTCCGACAATAGGGTGTGTGCAGCAGGGCCCTTTGCAGATACGGCGCGTTAAGCGGCTTTCCTGCGGCTTCGCATAAATCCAAAGCCGCCAAGGGCCGTTAGCATCAGCGGCAAGTCACCAGGTACAGGCGTTGGGGTGGGCGGATTTTCCGGTACCCATTTTGTATAGTCCAAAGCCGTTATTTTAAAGGCCGAATGCTTGCCCTTTGCGCCGATGGCGAAAACTTTCCCCACAATATCGAGGGTGAACTCCCCGGCCAGGCTTGCGGTTTCACCGATGTCTTTGAACAGCGTAAAAGTCGTCAAATCATCTAAGCTGTCGCCTGCAAACAGCACAAAATCGTCATGGTCATGAAGATAGTGAGTGTTAAACATCACGCTATCGAGTGTGACGTCATGGTCAAACGAGAAGATGACTGCTTCTTTCAACCCATGGCCGTCAATTTGATGCGTGTCCGAGTAGTAATTTCTACACCACCACCAACAATAAGTGCTGACTTCTTCATAGTTTTGTACGGCTAACCCCCAAGAGCCCTCATTAATCCAGGCACTGGTGTTGGTGTCCGCTTCTGTCACGCTGCCTTGACCTTGTCCCGTTTTGGACCAGGTGCCGACACTCGTGGTGACCGAAACATCTCCGCTCACCTCTGTTTTTGACTGATAATAGCCGTTTACCCCCGTGCCATCATAGGTAATGGTGGCCGCCTGGGCGGCGGGGAAGAGAAGAGCAGACGCTAACACGGCAGTAATGAGACGGGTCATAATACGATCCAGAACCAAAATGAAACAAGTGACCTGAAACGCCGCAATCCGCGTGCCACTGGCATCAAAGGCGTAGAGAGTGGCTTCACCCCGCCTCAAAGTGAGACAACCCCTACAGCGAAGGGCGTTCGTTTGTACTCACACCTTCGCTATAGTCTTTTGATTTCGCATCGCTTTTCGCCGAAAACCGCACACGCTTTTCAGCGCGATGCCCCTGGTCTTCCGCACTGCACCAATTTGTGTCTGTCAAAATTAGGCTTTTGTACGCAGGAAACGGCTAAAAGGGGGGCGAACTTCGCCGCTCCCATCTGATGACCAAACACGATCAATCAGGCATTGTACGGCGGATTTTGACAAAGGAGCCTTGCTGCCCATGGATGGCCATGTCCCGCCGACTGCGGATGATGTACCGCTTCGTTTGACCGTTCCTGAGCCCGCTGGGCGTCCCGGTGACGCACCGGATTTCTCCCATATCGATTTTGGTAAAGCTGGCGCAACGCCCAAGCCTGCATTGGATTTGGCGGCGGCTGAAGCGGCGCCTTTTGCAAATAGCCTCATTCGGGTGCTCGATAATGACGGCAACGCCCATGGGATGTGGGCGGACGGGTTGGAGACTGACACGCTCCTTAAAGGTCTTCGGGCGATGGTGCGCACCAGGGCTTTTGATGCCCGGATGGTGAAGGCTCAGCGGCAAGGTAAAACGAGCTTCTACATTCAATGTCTTGGGGAAGAGGCAGTCGGCGTGGGCCAACAGTTGGCCCTTCGTCAGGGGGATATGAACTTCGCTACTTATCGTCAGCAAGGTATTTTGATCGTGCAGGATTATCCGGTGCTCGATCTTATGAACCAGATCTACTCTAACGAAATGGATCCGCTTCAGGGACGGCAATTGCCCATCCTCTACTCCGCGAAGGATTATGGCTTCTTCACCTTGTCGGGAAATCTGGCGACCCAATGGCCGCAGGCGGTCGGATGGGCGATGGCGTCGGGGATCAAAGGGGACACCAAAATCGCTTCCGCTTGGATCGGTGATGGTGCCACGGCAGAGGGGGATTGGCACGCCGGCATGGTGTTCGCCTCGGTTTATAAGCCGCCGATCATTCTCAATATCGTCAATAATCAGTGGGCCATTAGTTCTTTCCAAGGCATCGCGGGTGGTCTCTCTGCGACATTTGCGTCCCGGTCATTGGGATATGGCGTGCCTGCCCTGCGGGTTGATGGAAATGATTTCTTGGCGGTGCATGCAGTCAGCCGCTGGGCGGTTGAGCGCGCGCGTCGGGGTTATGGGCCCGTACTGATTGAATGGCTCACCTACCGAAAGGGCGCGCACTCAACGTCGGATGATCCTTCTCGTTATCGTCCAACGGAAGAGGGGGACGTTTGGCCCCTTGGCGACCCTATTCATCGGCTAAGGGATCATTTGGTAAAGGCGGGGGCGTTGTCTGACGCTGATTACACCGCAATGGTGGAGACAGCTGACGAGGAGATGCGGAAGGCTGAGGCTGAGGCTGAGGCCACCGGTCTTGTCGGCGATGGTCGCGGGGCTAGTGCGAAGCATATCTTCACGCAAGTTTATGCCGACCCGCCAGCGCGGCTCTTGTCTCAACGGCAAAAGGCGGGGGTCTGATCACATGTCTCAAACCCTATCAAATAGCCGGTCCCTCAACATGATCGAAGCCCTGAGAGAGGCTCAGGACATCATGCTGGAGCGGGACGAAGATGTGGTCATTTATGGCCAGGATGTCGGCTATTTTGGCGGTGTCTTTCGGGTGACGGCTGGCCTGCAGGAGAAGTATGGCACCTCCCGTGTTTTTGACGCGCCTATTTCTGAAGGCGGCATCGTGGGCACCGCCATCGGGATGGCAGCTTATGGGCTAAAGCCTTGTATAGAAATTCAGTTTGCAGACTATATTTTTCCGGCTTACGATCAAATTACCCAAGAGGCCGCGCGTATTCGCTATCGGTCCAATGGGCAGTTTACCTGCCCCATGGTTATCCGTACCCCAACGGGGGGCGGTATCTTTGGCGGTCAGACCCATAGCCAAAGCCCAGAAGCCTGTTTTACCCATGTGTCGGGTGTGAAAGTAGTGATTCCGTCCACCCCTTATGATGCGAAAGGGATGCTGATCACCGCCATTGAGGATCCTGATCCTGTCATCTTTCTTGAACCCAAGCGACTTTATAACGGTCCCTTTGATGGTCACCATGAGAAGCCTCTTGTGCCGTGGTCGAAGCATCCCGATGGTCATGTCCCTGAAGGGTATTATACGGTTCCGTTTGAGAAGGCAGAGGTGCGTCGTCCGGGGGCTGATGTGACCGTGCTGGCTTACGGCACCATGGTCTATGTTGCTGAGGCGGCCGCGGAAGAAATGGGTATTGATGCGGAGGTTTTGGATTTACGCAGTCTCATCCCCCTCGATCTTGAAACCATTATCAGCAGTATCAAGAAAACGGGTCGATGCGTCATTGTTCACGAGGCGACGCTCACCGGTGGTTTTGGGGGTGAGCTTGCGGCTCTTGTCCAGGAAAGTGCTTTTTACCATTTAGAAGCGCCGGTCCTTCGGGTTGCGGGCTGGGATACGCCTTATCCCCACGCACAGGAGTGGGCGTACCTGCCAAGCCCCCGCCGGGTGGGCCAGGCCCTTCGCGATGTGATGGAGGCGTAAGACATGGGCATTTTTACCATCAAATTGCCTGATGTGGGTGAAGGAGTGGCGGAAGCCGAATTTGTCGCCCTCCACGTTAAAGCGGGGGACACGGTCAAAATTGATCAGAACCTGGCTGAGGTGATGACCGATAAGGCGACCGTTGAGATCCCAAGCCCTCGGGATGGTACCGTTGAATGGATTGGCCCCGAGGTGGGTGAAGTGATTGCGGTGGGGTCGGAGATTATCCGTCTCACCGTCGATGGGGCGGGCAATACGGATGATGTGTCTCAGGAAGAGGTCGTTGAACCTGAGGAGGCGCGGGCTCCACTTCTCGAAGAGGTGGCTTCGGCCCCAACGCCAACGCCTGTATTGGCTCCGGACCCGGACACTGCATCGTCTCCCTTTGCCGCTCGGGCATCGGTAAGCGGTCGGCCCCGCTCTCGTCCTGAGGGCGACAAACCTTTAGCGCCGCCGGCGGTGCGGGCACGGGCGCGGGCCATGGGTGTAGATCTTCAGTTTGTGCTGGGCACGGGCCCCGCAGGCCGTATCACCCATGAGGATTTGGATTCTTACGCTGCTGGCACCGCGCCTGGTGCGAAGGGGCGAACGGGTGTTGGCCAATCGGCGCCAAACCATGACGTCACCCGCGTCCCTGTCATTGGTCTTCGGCGCAAGATTGCTGAGAAAATGCAGGCCTCTAAACAGTCCATTCCCCACATTACCTATGTGGATGAGGTTGAGATGGGCGCGCTAGAGGCCCTCCGTACTCATATGAATGAGGACCGCGGAGAGAAACCCAAACTCACTCTGCTGCCTTTTCTGATGCAAGCCATCGTTCGGGCAACGGTGGCGTTCCCTCATATCAATTGCCGCTATGATGAAGAGGCGGGCGTGGCCGAACAGTTCGGGGCCTCGCATATTGGGATTGCGACCCAAACGGATAATGGGTTGATGGTTCCTGTGGTCCGTCATGCAGAGGCGAATGACCTCTGGGCGAACGCTGCTGAAGTCGTCCGCCTGGCGGACGCCGCTCGGTCCGGCACGGCGAAGCGAGAGGAGCTGATGGGGTCCACCATCACGATCACGTCGCTTGGGGCCATTGGCGGCATTGTGACAACGCCGGTGATCAACCACCCAGAGGTGGCCATCATTGGGGTGAACAAGATGCAAACCTTGCCCCGCTATGATGCAGATGGACGGGTGGTCCCGACTAAGCTGATGAATCTCTCCGCCAGTTTCGATCACCGGATTGTCGATGGTTGGGATGCGGCGCAGTTCATTCAAACCTTAAAAGGGTATCTCGAATTCCCTGCGACGCTGTTCACTTCTTAAGCTCAAGCATGCGCGCAGGGTCTTGTCTGGTGCGCCGGTGAGGAGCGGAAGCGCGTTTCTTCACCGACGCTTTTATTTGTTAGTATACCACCGTTAACCGCACGCGCCGCGAGCCGCGAATACCGTAATAGTGACCTTTCTTATTCACATAAATGGACGAGTAGACCGGGACGGCGGGCCGGGCTTTCGCACGCTCATATCGGCCCGGCACATAGACCCACGCCCGCGCAGGGCAGTTCACATAGCGTCGGTCCCGCCGGTCCTCCCGCGCATCTCGGCGGCTGTAGGTGACCCGGGCGTCACGGATGTCCTCCCGCAAATCGGGACACAGTCGCGGGTCCAATCGCCAGGTGCCCGCGTGGGCGGGCGGCGCCCCTGCACAAGCGGCTACCGTCGCCATGATGGTGGCAAGTCCCAAGAGTTTCAAACGCATAACAACCCTCTTTTCGTTACTTTCGATAGGGGCATCCCAGCGCCCTCATGTGGCAGGGCAATGCCGGCAGGGTCTCAAAGGGTCCCTCTTTGTCGCAAAGCGTATCAGCGGTTGGACCGGCTTCCCGGCGCCCCCTATGGTGCGCGCCGACATGGCGCGAAGGCGAAAGGGAGTGCTGCAATGGCGTATTGGTTGATGAAATCCGAACCCTCCACTTGGTCCTGGGACCAGCAGGTGGCCAAGGGCAAAGAGGGCGAGATGTGGGACGGGGTCCGCAATTACCAGGCTCGGAATTTCATGCGAGAGATGAAGGTGGGGGACAAAGCCTTCTTTTATCATTCGCAGACGGAACGGGCCGTGGTGGGCATCGTGAAGATTATTGATGAGGTAAAGCCCGACCCCACCGCCGAGGCAGGCTCCCCGTGGGAGTGTGTGACGGTGGAGGCCGTTGGCCCGGTGAAGACCCCTGTCACCCTGTCGGAAATTAAAGCGGAACCCGCGCTACAGGACATGGTGCTCGTCAATAATTCAAGATTATCCGTACAGCCTGTGACGGCGGCGGAATGGAAATATGTGTGCAAGATGGCGGGGGTCAAACCCTAGCCACCCCAAAATGAAGGCCCCTCAACCATGGCAGATTCAATTAAAACTCAACTTCTCATCATTGGTGGCGGTCCCGGCGGCTATGTGGCGGCGATCAGAGCGGGTCAGCTGGGATTAGAGACGGTGTTGGTGGAGGAGGGACCCCTTGGGGGCTGCTGCCTGAACGTAGGGTGTATTCCGTCCAAAGCGCTTATCCATGTGGCGGACGAGTTCCATCGCCTCGGGCAGATGGAAAAGGGGAGCGCTAATGGCATTACCACGCCATCACCCACGCTGGATTTAGCGAAAACCATTCAGTGGAAAGATGGTATTGTGCGCCGGCTTAACCAGGGAGTGGGCGGACTCCTCAAAAAAGCGAAAGTGCGCACAGTCCAAGGTTGGGCGGAGATGATCGATGGAAAGACCGCAAAGGTAATGGGCCCTGAGGGACGCACCGATATTCGGGCAGACTATGTCGTTCTTGCGACGGGATCGGAATCTGTTCCTCTCCCGGGGCTTCCCTTTGGCGATGATGTTCTGTCGTCAACCGAAGCGTTGTCATTGACAGACGTGCCGTCCTCCCTCGCGGTGGTGGGGGGCGGTTACATTGGGCTGGAGCTTGGGACGGCTTTTGCCAAGATGGGGGCGCAGGTTACTATCATCGAAGCCAGCGATGCCATTTTGCCAACCTATAATCGTGTGCTGACGGATCCAGTTGCTAAACGATTGAAATCCCTTGGGGTGGATATCCGCTTACAAACCATGGCGAAGGGCTTTGGTCGCGGTCACCTCACGGTGGAACGCACAGGGGAGACTGATCGTGTGGCGGCGGACAAGGTGCTTGTTACTGTCGGGCGCCGGCCAAGGACCCAAGGGTGGGGCCTTGAGGAATTGGGCCTCGCGATGGACGGCCCGTTTATCGCGGTGAACAGCCGTTGCCGAACTTCCATGAGCGGGGTTTACGCCATTGGGGATGTCACGGGGAACCCGATGCTTGCTCACCGTGCGATGGCGCAAGGCGAGATGGTGGCGGAGATCATCGCTGGTGACCGGCGGGAGTGGGACAAGCGGGCGATTCCCGAGATCTGTTTTACGGACCCGGAGCTCGTCCAAGTGGGCCTCAGCGAGGATGCCGCAAGAGATCAGGGGTATGAGGTGGTGACAGGACAATTCCCCTTCCTTGCGAACGGCCGCTCCATGACGATGGAGGATGAGGCGGGTTTTGTCCGCGTGGTGGCTCAGGCGGACACATCCCTCATTTTAGGTATATCAGCCGTCGGGGCGGGGGTCTCAGAGCTCTCCGCTCAATTTGCCCTCGCCCTCGAAATGGGGGCCCGACTGCAGGATTTGGCGGGGACGATTCATGGTCACCCCACTAAATCTGAGGCGGTTCAAGAAGCCGCGCTGATGGCGCTGGGACATGCATTGCATCTTTAGTACTTTGTCAAAAAGACAGTTTTTCTAACATTTATGCCAGTGGCAACTAACTTGATGTTGCCCTAAAAACCCTTGTTTTACCTCACCATTAAGGCAGTAGGTAATAAGCTGTGCATGATCGCCCCATAATCACATACTACATACGTAGTAAAAAGGTCACAGTCATATTTCTTGTATGACGGAATGATGACCACCGATTGACCATTTCGTCATGTTGGCGATAGTGGCGAGTAGCAACCCGCGCGCGAATGGCCTTCGGCCGCGGTGCAGCCCGCATCACGGCGAATCGCAAGTGGGAGCTTTCGGACATTTCGGTCCGAGCAACTCAAACTTGGAGAGTTAAAAAACATGGGCAAATCTAGTAGGTTGATGGGCGCCGCCGCGGTGGCGCTATCAACGGCGTTTGTCGGCAGCACTTTTGCTGTCGGGGGCGTCGCTGCGGCTCAAGACGATGAGACAACGGATGTGATCGTCGTTACGGGCTCGCAGATTGTTATCGACGGTAATCTTGTTGAG
The DNA here is from genome assembly GCA_937919225.1 of uncultured Parvularcula sp. GTDB lineage: Bacteria > Pseudomonadota > Alphaproteobacteria > Caulobacterales > Parvularculaceae > Parvularcula. The sequence continues at coordinate 19,009 of CALFRH010000230.1, read as the reverse complement.
ACCAGTCCCGTCGTATCCATTGGCGCAGAGGAGTTCGACGCACGCGGCACGGTTCGGGTGGAGGATCTGATCAACACCCTCCCGCAGGCGTTTGGTGCCCAAGGGTCCACCCTTGCAAACGGCTCCACGGGTACAGCGTCACTGAACCTTCGCGGACTTGATTCGGAGCGGACATTGGTCCTGCTGAATGGTCGTCGCCTGCCCTATGGGTCGATCGACATTTACGCGCCCGACATCAACTTCATTCCCGCTGCTCTTATCGAAAGCGTTGATGTGCTCACCGGTGGTGCGGCCGCTATTTATGGCGCGGACGCGATTGCTGGTGTTGCCAACTTCAAGCTGGTTGACGACTTCGAAGGCTTCCGCCTCGACGGCAATATCTCAGCATTCCAGCACAATAATGACGGCGAACTCCAAGACCTCTTGGCTGAAAATGCTGCAAACAACCCATCTCAGTTCCGGGTCCCAAGCGGCTCCACCTGGGAAGGGGAGACGTTTGACATCACTGGTGTCTTTGGCGGCAAGTTCGACAATGGTCGCGGCGGCTTCACAGGCTTCATTGGCTACCAAAGCGTGCAAGAAGTTGTGCAAGACTCGTATGACTATTCACAATGTGCCTTGGGCCTAGATGAAGGTGAGTTCGTTTGTTCGGGGTCCTCGACGAATGCGATTGCCAACATTCTCGATGTGGATGGCGACTATGCGATCCCAGGGAACTTCACTGGCAACGTTGTTGGGGAAGACTTCAACGCGATCTCATCATGGGCGCGGGTCAATCCTGCCAACGGTGAGTTCCGTACACGAAACTTCACGGATGACACGTTCAACTTCAACCCGTTCAACCACTTCCAACGGCCGACAACGCGGTACAATGCAGGGTTCTTCACGAACTATCAGCTGACCGATAATGTTGAGATGTACAGTGAGTTCATGTTTATGGACAACCGTACAAACGCTCAGATCGCGCCATCTGGTGTGTTCGGCTTGGGTGTTCAGGGTGATGCTGGCGGCATCAACTGTGATAACCCATTCTTGTCCGCACAGCAGGTTGATTATCTGTGTACAGGCCTTGCCGACGATACGGTGAACCGCCTCCGTAATGCGGACGGTGATCTGATCGACCCAATGGGTAATGTGCTGGATGAAGATGACGACACGTTCTACGGTGATGCTGATTCCGATCCTGACGTCGTTGCACCGGGTCCTGATGGGATTGCTCCGGTCTTGCTTCTTCGCCGGAACGTTGAAGGCGGTCTTCGAAACCAAGACATCCGTCACACTGCTTTCCGCGGGACTGTTGGTTTCCGGGGTGAAATTGGTGACACGGGTCTAAACTATGACGTTTATGGTGCGTACTCGAATACGAGCCGTAGCGACGTTTACAATAACGACCTATCCAAACGGAAGATTGCTGCAGCGCTTTATGCTGTGGAAGATGATGAGGGTAACATCGTCTGTAACATCAATGCGGACGATGATCCTACCAATGATGATGCAGCTTGTGTGCCTTATGATATCTTCACGGGCAATGCACCTGATCCGGCTGCGGTGGCTTACATCGCTAACCCGCTGAACCTATCTGGTAGCATCGAGCAGCACATTGTGTCTGGTAAGATCTCCGGTTCGCTTGCCGAGTATGGTGTGACAGCCCCATGGGCAGAGGACTCAGTCGCCTTTGCGGCAGGTCTTGAGTACCGTCGTGACCGCCTGGAATCCAATCCTGATGCGAACTACCTGTCAGGTGATGGTGCTGGCCAAGGTGGTCCAACCACCGCTGTTGAAGGGGCTGTGGAAGCGTTCGACATTTTCGTCGAATTGAACGTTCCCCTCATCCAAGGACGTCCTGGCATTGAGCAGCTTGGCTTTGACACGGCTTACCGTCGGTCAAACTACAAGTCGAACTCTCGGACGGTTGATGGAAGCTCCCTTGAAACCGACTCGTACAAGTTCGGTCTTGACTATGCACCAGTCGAAGACATCCGTTTCCGTGGTTCTTATCAACGGGCGGTTCGGGTGCCGAACATTTTCGAACTGTTTGACGCGAATGCGATCAATCTGTTCGATCTCACTCAAAACCCAGACTCTGGTCTCTATGACCCATGTGCTGGACCTTCACCGGATGCAACGTTTGAGCAGTGCGCTCGGACTGGCGTGACGGCGGCTCAGTACGGCACCATTGGGGATAACCCCGCGGGGCAGTTCAACAATCTGGAAGGCGGTAATGCTAACCTCGATCCAGAGACATCTGACACGATCACTCTTGGTTTGGTCTTCACACCAAGTGCCGTGCCGGGTCTGACCGTCTCCCTTGACTACTTCGATATCGAAGTTGAGGACTTTATCTCCACCGTTCCAGAAGAGTTCGCGTTGAACCAATGTCTGGAAAATGGCGATCCTTTCCTCTGTGGTCTTATCAATCGGGGTCAGGGCGGTACGCTCTGGGCGAACCAATCAGGGTTCATCACTGCGACGAACATCAACACGGGTGCTCTCACCACGTCAGGGTATGACCTCTTGGCGAGCTACACGCGTGAAGTTGGTCCTGGTGATCTGAGCTTTGACTATGTCGGGACCTATCTCGCCGAGTTAGAGGTGAAGCCACTTCCAACATCTACTGGCGATGAGATTTTCGATTGTGCTGGCGTCTATGGCGGCCGGTGTAAGAGTAATCTAGATACGGGGTCGAACCCAGAATATCGTCATCGCCTCTCCACAACCTGGACAGCTGATAAGTACAGCCTAACCGGGACGTGGCGCCACCTTGGTAGCGTAGAGAAAGATGGTGGTGATGATGGCGGTGCCGATGGCACGTTCGACGCGATCGACTATTTCGACCTGTCCGGTAGCTATCAGGCTCGTGAGAACCTGACGCTCCGTCTTGGTGTGAACAACTTGTTCGACCAAGATCCGCCACTGTCCGCATCCGTTGGTACGGGTGTTGGGAACGGGAACACATTCCCAACAGTGTACGATGCAATGGGTCGTTACGTGTTCTTAGGCTTCACAGCTGACTTCTAAGAAGAACACCCTTAAACACGGAAAAGGCGGGCCCAGCGGCCCGCCTTTTTTGTTCTACTTGGTTCTCTATCTACTAGAGCCGTTTGCATTCAAATAATTCCACTCTGCGTCACCCCGGCCGACCGGAGGGAGCGCCGGGGTCCAGCTCCTGACGCAGAGGCATTTGATATCATTGAAGAACTGGGAGGTGGACCCCGGGGCAAGCCCGGGGTGACGTCAGTATGAGGAGTGAATCCAGTCGACAGTCCTTCGATCTAGCTATAAAAATAGGGTCTCCATAAGCACCTCAACCTATCAAATTAAAAGATACGAAGGACTAGCGCGCCGGGCGATCACATTGAACCATTTTCCTCGTGCTTCGAGACGGCCCGTCGATTGGGGCTCTTCCCGATCAACCCTCCTCAGCATGAGGAAGTGATTCAAGCAGATCGCTTTTCGCTATAGGTGCCCTAGGACGTTGCTTTGAACAGCTCGCGCCCGATCAGCATGCGCCGAATTTCCGACGTACCGGCGCCAATCTCGTAGAGCTTTGCGTCCCGCAAAAGGCGTCCTGTCGGATATTCGTTGATATAGCCATTGCCGCCGAGGAGCTGGATAGCGTCGAGGGCCACCTGGGTCGCCTTTTCTGCCGCGTAAAGAATACAGCCTGCCGCGTCCTGCCGCGTGGTCTCTCCCCGGTCGCAGGCGGCCCCCACCGCGTAAACATAGGCCTTGGACGCGTTCATGGTGGTATACATATCCGCGACTTTGCCTTGGACCAGTTGGAACTCGCCAATGGGTTGGCCGAACTGTTCCCGTTCATGAACATAAGGAAGTACCGCATCCATACAGGCCTGCATGATGCCGCACGGCCCGGCGGCAAGGACGGCGCGTTCGTAGTCAAGCCCACTCATCAGGACCCGGACACCGTCGCCCACTTGGCCCAGAACATTTTCCTCAGGGACTTCGCAGTCTTCGAAAACCAACTCGCAGGTGTTGGATCCCCGCATACCGAGCTTGTCGAGCTTTTGGGCGGTGGAGAACCCGCTCATACCTTTTTCAATCAGGAAGGCGGTGATCCCGCGGGGTCCCGCATTGGGGTCTGTCTTCGCATAGACCACCAGCGTATCGGCATTAGGTCCGTTAGTAATCCACATCTTGTTGCCATTGATGATGAACCGATCACCTTTCTTCTCGGCGCGGGTACGCATGCTGACCACGTCGGATCCGGCGCCCGGTTCAGACATGGCCAGGGCGCCAACATGGTCCCCACTGATCAGCTTAGGGAGATATTTCTCTTTTTGGACGTCGTTCCCATTGAGGTTAATTTGGTTCACACAAAGATTAGAGTGGGCGCCGTAGGACAGGCCGATAGAGGCTGACCCGCGGGACACTTCTTCCATGGCCACAATATGGGCGAGATATCCCAATCCTGCGCCGCCATAGTCCTCGCTGGCGGTGATCCCTAAAAGACCCATCTCCCCCAGTTCTTTCCAGAGATGGGCTGGAAAGTCATTCTGCTCGTCGGTTTGAGCGGCGATGGGTGCAATTCTATCAGCAACAAAACGTGAGATGGAGGTGCGCATCTCCTCAATCTCGTCGGGTAGGCCGAACTTCATTCCTTCAAAGGCGTTGCTGATCATAGGGCGTCTCCATCTTTGCCCGGCCCATGTACCGGGCAGAAGGGGGATGACGCAATTGCTTTCCGCCGCGCGCGACGATGATGTACCCTGTCACTTCAGTAGGCCCATCATCGGCCAAATAGCATCGCTGTTGGGGAAGACTATGCTATTTACCCCATCGCGCGGGGCCCCCAGATGGTCCATTAGAATGGCTTTGAGAACGCCTTCAAGGGCGTTGGCCGGGGCAACATCGCGCCCCTGATAAAGGGCGTTCGGCGCAAGGCCAGGCCATTCCCCTAAAATTTGCCCGCCCGCAACAGCCCCGCCGAGGAGAAAGCTCGTTCCTCCGGTGCCGTGATCCGTGCCGAGGGATCCGTTCTCCGCGGCTGTTCGTCCGAACTCAGACAAGGTTAGGATCAAGCATTTATCCCATACGGAGGCGAGATCTGTGCTTAATACATCAACGGTGTCATCAAGAGCGGTAAACAGACTATTCAGTCGCCCTGCCTGCCCATAGTGGGTGTCCCACCCACCCATCTCAATCACAGCCATCCGGGGGCCATCCTCCAGGAGAAGGGCTTCAGCCGCAGCGCGAGCGGTAATCACTGGTGCCTGTCCCCGCGCGGCCGCCCGGGCTTCCCGCTGGTTTATACTCATATCACTGACAATGGGATTCATACTCTCCGCCAACGCTTCTGCAAAGAGAGCGTCTTCGCCATAGCTGTTGAGGAGACGGCCGAGAAAATCCTCATCCACGGATGGGAGTGTGCTGGGTGCCCAGGTACGAACACCGGCCGCCCCCCGCAATATGAGGGGAACGGTATGCCCTAATGCAATACCGAGGCGTTCATCATCCCCGTCCTGCATAAGGGAAAGGGCGCGGTTAAGCCACCCATCATCGGCGCCAAAGGGCTTGCCTGACCCGTTTTCCAGCACATTCTGCCCATCGAAATGCGATCGTTCACGATATTGACTGGCAATCGCGGGAATAGCGGCCATATCGCCTTCTTCGAAGAGGCGGTGAAAGGTTTTGAGGGCGGGGTGCAGGCCAAACGGCCCGCTTAAGGGCAGGGCCCCGCCCTCTTTGCCCGGGCCTGGGATCGCCAAGCGCGGCCTTAACCGCCGGTAATTATCATCTCCATAGGGAGGAAGGGCGTGGAGTCCATCCTGGGCACCACGCTGGAGAATGATGATAAACCGACGGTCGGTGGGCAGTTTTGCTAGGGCCAGACTTGAAACAAGGCCCGGCGCAACTGTTGTTGCGGCACCGAACCCAGCCCCAAGGTGAAGAAATGTACGGCGGTTGAAAGAGGTCATGACCTATCTCCGCTGATGTTCAATGGAGGCTAAGACAAAGCCGACCGCTTCAGCGCCCGAGGGCGCCCCCCGAACCAGCGTCCTGGTTTCTTTGGTGGCCACAGGGCCAATTGTGTCTTCAAGGAGGGTTTGAGGATTTGGCATTGTATCCACCTGGTCCACAATCGACCGCGCCCACTCAACCCGCCGCATAAGGCTTCCGGGGCTAATCCATGCTTCCGCTACATCCGGCCACCCTTGGGGGGAGGGCGCGTTAAAGGGGGAGTGCCCCATTTGGGTGAGGGGGTCGCGAAACCAACTGCCCCGCATTCGAATAATCCCAAGGGCCCGCAGTCCACTCACAATAAAATCTTGAGGCGGCTTTACTTTGGGTAGCGGCGTTGCCCAAACCTCTGTCAACCCAATCAGTGTTCGGTATATAGACGCCAAATGTCCATCTGTTTCGCGGTAACGCCTTGCGAGTGCTCGAACAACGGTTTGGGGCGGATCGTCCGCAATGAAGTGCCTTGCCAGCTTTGTGGCTATAAACGTGGCGGTTGAGGGGTGTTGCGCCAAATCCTTTAGGATCGCTAGGGTCTCCCCGGCCCCATCTTCAGGATAGCGCCGCCCCAGTACACGCTTGGGGCCTGGCTCATGAAGGGGGGCATAAAAAGTTGCTTCCCCCACAGATGTTGCGATGGCGCCACCAAAGGATCGTTGTATGCGGGCATTGTCTTCAACACGGCCAAGGCCCGCATAGGCCCAACCGCTCAGGGCTTTCGCGAATTCTTCTATATCCTCTTGGGTATAACCGCCGTCTACCCCGAGCGTGTGAAGTTCAAGGACCTCCCGTGCAAGGTTCTCATTTATTGTCCGGTCTCGCCTTTTTCCAAAGAAAGAATTGGGGCCGATGGACTGTACATTATCAAGATAGATGAGCATGGCAGGATGCGTCACTGCGGCCACTAGCAGGTCGCCGAACGATCCAAAGATGTGGGGTCTAATCGCTTCACGTTCGTAGGCGGGCGTAAGCGCGGGAAGATATTGCTTATTGCGAGATATGGAGAAATGATTTGCCCAAAAGGAAACGAGCCTTTCGGTGAAAGGGGTGTCTGTTTCCAAACGAGTTGTAAAACGATCTATTATTTCGCCTGCGGATTGCTCCATTGCTATCGATCGAGCGATCTTTCCCGCCTGACGATTGCTTTCGCGCCGGGCATTGGTGATCGCGGCTAAGCGCTGTTTAGTCCCGGAATATTGCTTTAAACGGGACGGTATGGTCGCGCCCCTGGCGATTTGGCTCTCGAGCCAGTGTTGGGGGTCTTTGTCGATGGTGGATAGGTCACCTGGCCGAGCGCCAAGACCAAATCGGTTAGCGGCGATGAATGCATTGACCGATGCCACTCCCTATCTCCTTCATGCCGCTACCGTCTGCTATCTGACGTCTCGCGCTTTGAATAAGCAAGTCTGAAAAGGTCCCCTTTTGTCACAAAAGGTAACAGGCGCCTCGCCGACCTCACTGATTTCGATTGCCCTTGGCCTTCGATCCGGGCTAAGCGGAGCAGAAAATTGCGCGCCAGTGATCCTCGAGAGAGCCAAGTCTTTATGCCAACTTTATCCAGTCAGCTGAGCCCCAACGATCCAGCTTTTAAAGCCCGGTTAGACGAAATGAATAAGAGTCTTTCCCTTCTGCGGGAAAGGGTCGATCTGGTGCGCCAAGGAGGGGGCGCCGCCTATGCCGAACGACATAAGGCCCGAGGGAAACTCCTCCCGCGCGAGCGCATTGAACGATTGCTTGATCCGGGAACCCCTTTTTTAGAGGTTGGACAATTAGCCGCCTGGGGCATGTATTCGGGCGATATTGCTGCGGCGGGGGCCGTTGCCGGTGTTGGTACGGTGGAGGGCGTTGAGTGCGTGGTGCTTGCCAATGACCCAACGGTAAAGGGGGGCACTTATCATCCGATGACGGTGAAAAAGCACCTGCGCGCTCAAGAGATTGCCGAAGAAAATCACTTACCGTGCATTTATCTTGTGGAATCTGGGGGCGCCTTCTTGCCGATGCAGGATGAGGTCTTTCCCGATAAGGATGATTTTGGCCGCATATTCTATAATCAGGCGCGAATGAGCGCGGGGGGCATTCCCCAGATCTCCGTGGTTCATGGCTCCTGTACCGCAGGCGGCGCTTACGTGCCGGCCATGTCTGACGAGACGATTATTGTGAAAGAGCAGGGAACGATCTTCCTTGCCGGTCCCCCCCTTGTCAAAGCCGCCACGGGCGAAGTGGTTTCGGCTGAGGATTTGGGGGGTGGTGACGTACACACGCGTATCTCCGGTGTTTCGGACCATTTGGCGGAGAATGATGAACACGCCCTGTCTTTAGCTCGCCGGTGCGTGCGGAACTTGAACTGGCGGAAACCAGAAACGGTCACGATGCGGCCTGTCACGGCACCTGTTCTTTCTACGGAGGACCTCCGCGGGATCGCCGAACATGATTTGCGGAAACCCTTTGATGTGAAGGAGATTATTGCACGCCTTGTCGATGGCTCCGAGTTCGATGAGTTCAAGGCGCGGTATGGCACAACTTTAGTATGCGGATTTGCGCATCTCCATGGCATGCCCGTGGGTATCCTTGGCAATAATGGCGTCTTGTTTGCGGAGAGTGCGCAAAAGGGCGCGCACTTTATTGAGTTATGCTGTCAGCGGAACATTCCTCTCCTCTTTTTGCAGAATATTACGGGCTTCATGGTGGGGCAAGCCGCTGAGCATGGCGGTATTGCCAAGCATGGTGCCAAGATGGTGACGGCGGTCTCGTGCGCGAATGTGCCGAAGATCACGGTGATTGTTGGCGGCTCCTATGGCGCCGGGAATTACGGCATGTGCGGAAGGGCTTATTCCCCCCGTTTTTTGTTCATGTGGCCCAACGCCCGCATCTCCGTCATGGGGGGAGAGGCTGCGGCTAACGTGCTTGCCACCGTGCGGGAGGATGCGATGGCCAAAAAAGGCGATACGTGGACAGAAGAAGAACGCGCTGCCTTTAAGGCGCCGATTGAGGCGGACTATGATGAAAAAGGCTCCCCCTATTACTCCACCGCGCGGCTTTGGGATGATGGCATCATTGATCCGGCCGACACGCGCAGCGTCGTCGCGTTGGCCCTGTCCGCCAGTTTGAACAAAGCTATTGAACCCACCCGCTTCGGCGTTTTCAGGATGTAGGGCATGAATATCAAGACCTTCATCCGAGGGAGGCTTATCCCCTATTGCCTCGCGGTCTTGGCGGGAGGAACCGTGCTTTTCCTCACCGAAGGCCTTCCCATGGTAATGGGGGAGTTTGGGTCAGGCCCCGTGGATGATTTCAGTTTGGTGCGTTTCCTACAATGGGTGTTCGGCGTTTATATGGGGTTGATCGTGTTCGCGTTGGCTTATGGGGTGTTGCCCACATTGGCCATTTGGGGAGTGCTTCACCGACGCCCGGTCCTTCCCTTACGGACGGCTATTCTATCGGGTATGTTTGTAGGAGTGGTGCCGATGGCACTCGGCAGCCTACACCTCACCTTATCGGCGACCAGTGTGATGGATTTTGATTACCTCGTCCCTGCAACGCTCATATATGTCCTTGCTGGCGGTACTGGTGGTGCCGTTTTTTGGTGGGCTCGGCAGAAAACCGCCGCGCCGGAGATTGTAAGCCATGTTTGACAAAATTCTTATCGCCAACCGGGGCGAGATCGCGGTCCGGATCATCCGTACAGCGCGCGCCATGGGGGTGAAGACCGTCGCCGTATTTTCCGACGCCGATGCGGACGCCATGCACGTGAAAGTGGCGGACGAGGCCTATGCTATTGGTCCCGCACCAGCCACGGAGAGTTACCTTAAAGGCGAGACCATCATTGAGGTCGCGAAAAGGGCTGGGGCGCAGGCTATTCATCCGGGTTATGGCTTTTTGTCCGAAAACGCCGGTTTCGCCCGCGCTTGTGCGGCGGCGGGGATGGTCTTTATCGGGCCGCGCCCTGAAACGATTGAGGTCATGGGGTCAAAGTCCCTCGCTAAAGACTTGATGGAAAAAGCCGGCGTGCCTTTATCGCCGGGCTATCAGGGTGAAGATCAGTCTGTAGACACTTTCAAAGCGGAGGCGGCGCGCATTGGCTATCCTGTTCTTCTCAAGGCGGCTGCGGGTGGCGGCGGCAAAGGCATGCGGATTGTTGAAGCCGAAGGGGCGTTGGAAGAAGCGTTGACGTCGGCTAAGCGCGAGGCGCTGTCTGCCTTTGGGGATGACCGGTTCCTGGTGGAGAAGTTCATCACCGGCCCCCGGCATGTGGAGGTGCAGGTCTTTGGCGATACCCATGGCAATGTGGTTCACCTTTATGAGCGGGATTGTTCCGTTCAAAGACGGTACCAAAAGGTGGTGGAGGAGGCGCCGGCGCCAAACCTTCCTGCATCTGTGCGAGAGAGGCTTCTCTCCGCTGGTGTCGAGGCGGCGAAGGCCGTGGGGTATGTTGGCGCGGGCACGGTGGAGTTTCTCTACGATGGGGGCGACAATGTCTACTTCATGGAGATGAATACCCGCCTTCAGGTGGAGCACCCGGTGACCGAAGAGGTGACGGGCCTTGACCTCGTCGAATGGCAGTTGCGGGTGGCAGCGGGGGAGCCTCTCCCCCTCGACCAAGACCAAATCTATTGCGATGGGCATGCGGTAGAAGTTCGGCTTTATGCAGAAGACCCGGCTCAGGACTATCGACCCAGTGTGGGCGACGTCACTCATTTTGATGGGCCGTTCAATGGGGAAGGGGCCCGTGTGGATACGGGCATTGCACCGGGGGCGGCGGTGACTCCCTATTATGATCCCATGGTGGCGAAACTCATCGCCCATGGGGATACGCGGGGGGCAGCGCTATCGCGCCTCGCCAATTTGGTGGCGGGGACGCAGCTCTTGCCGCTGAAGACAAATCAAACCTTCCTTCATCGGATTTTGACCGATGAAGACTTCCGCGAAGGCGGCGTGACCACAAAGTTCCTCACTGACAAGCTGGCGATCGCTGATGATGTACCGCCCGCGCCTGAGGAGGTGGCCCTTATGGTACTGAACGCTCATTTAGCGGCGCGTGGGCCCCGGTCCTCTCTTGCGCAAGCCATTGGGGCCTGGCGCCTCAATGCCCCCGCATCGGTCACCGCTTTTATGGCAGGGCTAGAGGGCCCGACACCCATCTCTCTCAACGGTGAAGGAGATCATTGGTGGGGCACCGTGGGGGATGCTGCGGTCGATCTTAGCCATGTGACGTTGAACGGCGATTCTGCGACCGCCCAGGCGGCCGGCCAACGCTGGTCTGTAGAGGGAATAGTTCCGTTAGCCGACGGTCGTTTGGTGGGTCGTGGGCGGACAGGCCCCATTTCCATCGAGTTGACGGACCCTGGGGCGGTCGCCGCCTCGGGCGGGGGGGATGCGGCCTCGCTTCTCTCGCCAATGCCAGCCACGGTCACTGGTCTTATGGTGGAGGCTGGCGCGGAAGTCGAGGCGGGTGCCGTGGTGATGACCCTAGAAGCCATGAAGATGGAGCATCTGGTCAAAGCGCCCGCCAAGGGGGTGGTGACAGATCTTTATTTCGCCGTCGGCGACACGGTGGGCGAGGGGCAAAAGCTGCTGGGGTTTGACGCGGTGGAGTAAGCCTACTCAATTCTGTTTCGATCCCGGAACGTTACAATCTGCAACTTGTCTTCGCCCACATGATCCATGATGGTGCGCTGAAGATCGGCGCTGCCGAACCGGCCCCACTCATTGTCAGCCAGCGTACGGCTTGGCTCTCCCGGGGCGCCGCCCATGACCAAGGTGAAGGCCGCGATCACAAAGGCAAGGCCAAAGACACCAATGGCGCCCGCCGTTTGGAGGCGTGCAGTCTCTTCCGCTGGTGAGGTGCTAAGCCACACCAGAGCGACTAGAGCGGTCAGCATCAGGCAAATCACCATCCCGCTGACGGCATAAAGTGTCGCGTTTCGGTTCACCTGATACATCTGGTTACGGACCACCCGCTCACATAAGAAGAGGCGCATGGCGAACCAGTTATAGGCGACGGTCCACACCCCTGCTTCGTCTTTCAGCTCATCTGCCTGGGACATGCGTTTGTTCCGCTCCACATTGAGGGCAAAGCGCTTTGCCACCTGGAAGTTTTGATTGATGCGGGAAAAGCGACTGGTGATGTAATTATCGAGGCCGAGCAGATTTCGCTGGCTCACCACCCGGAACGGCCATTGATATAGGAGGACCAGGATCGCTAACCCGACAAGCCCTACCAGAGGAAAAAAGACGTAAACCGATGAAACAATATCATCGCCAATCCCCGGCAGGCCCGTCACCGTGGGCATCGCATCGGTCAGCATAATCCCGAAGCACAGGCAGAGCACAAAGATAAGCGGCGTATAGTAGAGAAACAGCCGTCGCGTATTATCATTGATCGTCCGACGGAACAAATCCATCCACAACACGAACCGTGAGTCCGTAGAGGAAGGATTGTCCGCGCTTAACGCATGGGCCAATTCTTCCAGCTCGATTTCTTCGTAGAACATTGAGCCTTGCGGGAAGAGATCGAACCGATGTTCGTAGAATTGCGGGGCCCGTTCGACGAACTCCCGCACGGTGGCAAGGTCAAGCTCAGCGCCGCTTGTCTCGGCAAGGCGGGGGCGCCCAATGGTTTTGAATGGGAAAGAGGAGACGGGCCTTGCTACCTGGGCCAGTTCTTCGTGGATCTCATCATCCACATTGCCGGCCGCGAGGTTACCGGCAGCTTTCCGAACGGTATTGGCCGCGCGGCCCCCACCGCTTCTAAACAATGCTCGAAAGGGCCAGAGGATCAGCCGAATGGGCAACAGTAAAACGCGAAACAAAATACCCATCGGGCAGGGCCTCCCTTCCCTTAATACATTGTTAATCATCCTAGCGCGTTTTCAGCGAAAGTGTAGGCGGTTTCGCGGTTCGAAAACGCGCTAAGCCAATATGTTGGAGCGCATCCGAACGGAAAACCGCTTCACACTTTTCCTGGATGCGCTCAGGAGGTTTCAACAGCGGTCCGGCAAGCAATTGGAGAGCCTTAGATGGTGAATAAACGTTTCGGGGGAAGAACAGCCCTTGTCACTGGGGCGACTTCGGGCATTGGCCGGGCTACGGCGCTCACCCTTCTAAAAGGCGGCGCAAAGGTCGTTGCCACGGGCCGTCGGGCCGAGCGGCTTGAGGCCCTGGTGGCGGAGGCGGGCACGGATGCGCTGCTGACCCTCCCCCTCGACATGATGGATGTGCCTGCGGTGGACGGGTTTATGGACACCCTGCCGGCTGAGTTCACCCCTGATATCCTTGTGAACAATGCCGGGCTGGCGCTTGGGCTTTCCGGGGCAGATGAGGCCAGCCTGGCGGACTGGGACCAGATGATTGCCACCAATGTGACGGGGCTTGTGCACCTCACCCGGGCGGCGCTGCCTCATCTTAAAAAGAAGCCTCGCGCCGATGTCATCAACATCTCATCGGTGGCGGCGACCTACCCTTATCCCGGCGGGAACGCTTATGGCGGCACCAAGGCTTTCGTCCAGCAGTTCAGCTTGAACCTCAAAGCCGACCTTTTGGGCACAAAGGTGCGGGTCACCTCGGTAGAACCGGGTATGACCGACACGGAATTCTCGACCGAGCGGTTTGAGGGGGACCAGGCCAAGGCGGACAAGGTTTATGACGGTATGACCCCGCTATCGGGGGCGGATGTGGCCCAGGTGATTGGCGACATTCTGGCCCTACCGCCCCATGTGAACATCAACCGCGTGGAGATGATGCCGGTGCAGCAGGCCTTTAGCCCATTTGCGGTGGACCGGGGTTAGGGTAAGCCCCCAAGCCTTATGTCCCAGTTTGTTGTTGCCGCTCTTTATCACTTTACCCCCCTTGAGGACCTAGAGGGGCACCAGGCCCAATTGCGCGCAGTGATGGAGCCCGCCGGGGTGAAGGGCACCATCCTTCTCGCGCGGGAGGGGGTGAATGGGACCATTGCCGGAACGCGGGAGGGGATCGACGCGGCGCTTGACGCCATTCGCGCCCTGCCGGGCTGTGCGTCCCTCGAGCACAAAGAAAGTGCCGCGAGTGAGCAACCCTTTTTGCGGCTCAAGGTGCGTCTCAAAAAAGAGATCGTGACTCTCGGCCAACCAGGGGTCGATCCGACGAAAGAAGTCGGCACCTATGTGGCGCCGGAGGATTGGAACGCTCTTATCGATGACCCTGATATGGTCGTCATCGATACCCGCAATGATTATGAGGTGGGCATCGGCACGTTCAACGGCGCGGTTAATCCCGAAACGGAAAGCTTTCGCGACTTCCCCGCCTGGTTCCGGGAGTTCCGCAAAACCCACCCCCAGAAGAAAATGGCCATGTTCTGCACCGGCGGTATCCGCTGTGAGAAAGCCAGCTCATTCCTATTGTCCGAAGGCGTAGAGGAGGTTTTCCACCTCAAGGGCGGCATCCTCAAATATTTGGAGCATGTTCCTGAGGCGGACAGCCAGTGGGAAGGGGAGTGCTTTGTCTTTGATGGCCGCGTCTCGGTGCGTCACGGCCTCAAAGAAGGCAACTATGATCAGTGCTATGCCTGTCGCCGTCCGATTACGGCGGCGGATAAGCTGCATCCCCATTATCAGGAAGGTGTCTCCTGCCATCAGTGCTATGATGAATATGACGAGGCGAAAAGGGCCGCCTTCCGCGAACGGCAAAAACAGATGCGCCTCGCCAAGGAGCGGGGGGAGCAGCATTTGGGGGTGAAGCGAGGCGCCGAAAGGAGCGAGGGGTGACGGATCTGCCCATCCTCTATTCGTTTCGTCGGTGCCCCTATGCCATGCGGGGACGGATGGGCCTCACCTTGGGTGGAAAAACCGTCCGTCTGCGGGAATTGATCTTGCGCGACAAACCCCAAGGGATGCTGGAGGCGTCGCCAAAGGGAACAGTACCGGTCCTTATCCTTGAGGATGGGACAGTGATCGACGAAAGCCTGGATGTCATCGCTTGGGCGCTCAAGGGACACCCGGACGAAGACCGGCTATGGGGTGGTGCTGAGCGTGAGGCGCTTTGCGCCCTCATTGAAGAGAATGACGGGCCCTTTAAGCACCATCTCGACCGCTATAAATATGCGACGCGGTATGAGGATGTGGATGAGGCCGAACACCGGATGGCGGGGGCGGCCTTCCTTTCAAAGCTCAACGATCAGCTCACCGCTCAGGGTCAGCTCTTTGGTGCCGAACCCACGGTGGCGGACTACGCCATCTTCCCTTTTGTGCGGCAGTTTCGGATCCCTGACCCCGATTGGTTCGATGCGCAAGCTTGGCCGGCGCTTCACCCCTGGCTTGAGGGGCATGTGACCTCAGATCTCTTCATCTCGGTGATGAAGAAATACAAGCTATGGAATGATACTGGGGAGGAGACGGTTTTTGGGGGCTAAGGCGCGCGGTCATACCCGGCCCTACCGACCAAAAACCGTTTCATTGCATCACCTTAAGAAGAACTGGACCGGGCTTTGCATCTCTGCATCTCGACGCTAATGTTAATAAAGGTCGCGGTCTTTAGGCGAGCCAGGGTCATGTGGGTACGGGTTATGGGATTGTATCATCGAATTATTGGATTAGCGGCGCTTGGCGCTTTGTCGGCGTGTGCTTCCAGCACTAGTGTTGAAATGCTCGTTGATGGCCAGCGGTATGAGGGGGCAGAGACCGCGATGGAGGCTAACCACGCTGCCGAAATGGCGGGCCCCCAGCGGATCCGCATTTCCACCGTGCCTATCAACACAACAATCATGGGTAAAAGGGGGATCGAGCAGCTGACCTTCCGGGTGAAGGGGTCTGATGAAATTCAGATCGCAAAACTCTCCGTGTCACCAAAGACCGATGAGATCCTTGAGGTGGAGAAGGGCTTCGATCTGCGATATCTCACCGGATCTGCGCCTGAGGAGGTGGGGGTCAGTGTCGATGTGGGTCGTAAGACATCCCTCGCCACCGCCGCGCGCGAACCGCGCATGCGCGGCACTATTCCATCGGCCTATGCCACATTAGTGGTTGATGTTGTCTATGTGGGCGGCGAGACAGAGCACCTTGAAGCTCCGCTATGCTTTGAAGGGGTAGGGAGCGACGAGGTGCTGGTCTTGCGCGATCCCCTGTCGGCGGTCTCCGGCCCCCGGGTGAAGTGCCAGCGGTAGGGACGCCTTAGGTTTGGCGCCTACTCCTCTTTTGGAACAAGCGTCATGCGCTGTAATGCTGGCTTTAACGTTCGGTCGGTCACTTCATTTAGCTCTTTCACCAAGGTTTCCATGTGGTCCTCGGTGAATTCATTGATCCTTGGCGGATAGGTAAAGTTTCGCGACGCTCTTCCAATTAAGGATCTGCGCAGGGTTATGCTTGTCATGCGGGTGGTTCCGGGCAAGGCACCGTACCTATAGCTGTTTTCATGAGCTACATGAGAAGTAATCACTTCCTTAGACTGACTATCAATGAGAATTAGTCCGTAGTGCATGTAAATAGCTTCGGTGGTTGGGTTGCGAAATATTCCCGGACCTTCAAACTCGCTGTAAAAACCTAGCGCTGCCTTTACCCCATCGCTGATAAAGTAGTTATGCTCAATGAGCGTTGGCGCGACAAACAATACGGCGTCAGCGCTAGTGTTAGAGAGAAAATTGTTGACCAGGTCCTGATCAACAATGTCTCGGATGGCCGAATAGTGGATGCCTCTGAGGGGTGACTTCTCACCAGCAACAAGGCGGTATTTCTTTTCAGGCTTATTAGGCCAATGTGTGTAGGTTGTTTCGAATCTCGGCGAAAGCAGTGCTTGCAGCTGCTCAGTAAGATACAGATCAACCTCAGGCGGAAGTGGGTGTACTGTCCGTTTTGTCCCGGCCAATGTGTTGCCGGACGTTCGAACGGACAATTCATCGCCTAGCAATGAAACGACCTCGATGGTCTTAATCTCATCCAAGCCCTCTGGAACAGTCGCGCATCCGGCGGCAATGATTAAAAGCAGCGCCGAGAAAATGGCTTTGCCAAAAGGGTTCGCTTTCAAGTCTTGCATCTTTGCCCCCATTTGTTTGCTTGGAACCAATTCCAGGGGCAGGCTTAACGGATTGATGCCGAGAAGCAAACTGAGTCTACGCTTCTCGTCGATGTCTAATTTGGGTTCCGAAGGATTGTTGCCTAAGCCGCCTTTGGCTTTGTTCCTGTGCGCGGCCGATGCCGCCGGGGGCGCGCGGGCTTCGGCCCGGTCTTTGAGCCTTCCGATGGCTGTCCTTTTCGGTACGGCGGCTTCTTGCCCTGCGGCTTTTGTCCTTTGGGTTTTTGCACTCTTGGTCCTGAACCCCTTGGCCCTGTCTCGTCACCTGCCGACGTAAACGGCTTTTTCTTTGGCCGTCTTTTTAGGGAAGCCTGCGGACCATCCTCTCTTTTGGTCTGGGGGCGTTTCTTTTGGGCGCCGTTCCGGCGAGGCTGTGGGGCCCACTCGGTTTGGTCCTCTGCCTGTTTGGGCCGCTTTGGCCGTCCGGGGGCCACGCTTTGAGGTTTAGAACCGTCACCCCGGTTGGCTTTTGCCTGAGGGCGTCGATCGCTCTTTTTGGGGCCGCGGTTTTGGTTTCTGTTTTGACCTCTATTCTGGCCTGGCACCGGCGGGGGGACTTCTTCTTGAAGATCGCCTTCGGCAGGGACCTTCATCTTCATGAGTTTTTCAATGTCCCGCAAATATCCCCGCTCTTCGCCGCAGCAAAAGGCGATGGCGATGCCGCTGCGGCCTGCACGGGCGGTGCGGCCAATGCGGTGTACATAGCTTTCAGGGACATTAGGCAGCTCATAATTGATAACGTGGGAGACCCCATCAATATCAAGGCCCCGTGCCGCGACGTCTGTTGCCACCAGAATGGGGCAGCGCCCCTTTTTAAACTCTGTTAGGGCGCGGGTGCGTTGGCCTTGGGTTTTGTTGCCATGGATGGCAACCGCTTTGAGACCGGCGGCCTCAAGCTGTTTTTTGACCTTATCCGCCCCATGCTTGGTGCGCGTAAAGACAATAGCTTGGTCCATTTCGGGGGCCGAGAGTTCGCGAATAAGGTGATCTTTCTTATCGTCCTTCGGGGTGTGGATGACCCTTTGGGCGATGCGGTCCACCGGCTTTGATTGCGGGGTGACCGCCACCTCCACTGGATCCTTCAGGAAGTCATCCGCCAGCTTACGGATTTGTTTGGGCATGGTGGCGGACAGAAGGAAGGTCTGCCGCTTTTTCGGTAGGGCCGCCATGATACGCCGGATGGCGGGCATAAAGCCCAGATCCATCATCTGGTCGGCTTCATCGAGCACAATTGTTTGTGTCGCGCTTAAAGTGATGGCGCCCGCGTCCAAATGATCAAGCAGGCGACCCGGTGTCGCCACCAGAATATCAACCCCCGGCGCCATGGCCCGTGCCTGGGGTCCGGGTTTCACGCCGCCCACCATCACCGCCATGGCGGGCTTTGCTTTCCGGCCATAGGTGCTGACGCTATCGGCAATTTGGCTCACCAATTCCCGCGTGGGCGCTAAGATCAACGCGGTACAGCTTTTGGGTTTTGGGAACGCCTTGCCCGTCTGAATATGATGGAGGAGGGGCAGGACGAACGCCGCCGTCTTCCCCGTGCCTGTCTGGGCAACGCCAACAATGTCGCGACCCGCAATCCCCGGGGGGATCACCTTCTCCTGGATGGGGGTGGGGTTCGTGTAGCCTTCTTGATTGAGGGCACGAAGCAAGGGCTCGGCCAAGCCAAGGGCGGAAAAATCAGTCACAAGAGTACTTTCTGCGCCCGCCAATAGCGGAGCGCTCGCGTTTTTGTTGTTCTAAGACGCTTGCGCAGAAAAAGCGGCCCGGAAGAAATAGGGCTAGGGCATCAGTCAGGTGAGAGGATGCATTAAATCTGTCATCGCCGGCGGGTGACCCCGTCTTCTACGCGCGACAACAAGGTGAGGCGTAGACCACAGGTGTAAACGAAATGCAACCGGCGTTAGGTGGGGAGACTACTCCCCCTTCAGCGCCTCCGGATCGGGCATGCCGACAATATGGAAGCCGGCGTCCACATGGTGGACTTCGCCGGTGC
>CALFRH010000229.1 GCA_937919225.1 uncultured Parvularcula sp. | reverse complement strand
GCGTCCCGGCCGGTCAACACCTCGCTGGTTCGTTCGGAGCTGGCTTTCAACCCGTCAAGAACAGCCTCCACAGAGAGAATGTCTTAGCGCAGCGCAATGTTGATCTCATCCATCACGAGAAGGTCATAGTCACCGCTGGCCATCATTTGGCCGGCCTGGTCAAACGCGGCGACCGCCGCTGCGATATCGCGGTCCTTGTCCTGCGTGTCCCAGGTGAACCCCTCACCCATTGTGTGCCAATCAACGGTGCCGAGTTTGTCAAAGAACTGCCGCTCGCCCGTAATCCAATTGCCTTTGATGAACTGGACCACGCCTACGGTCTGCCCCCAGCCAAGGGCGCGAACAATCACCCCGAAGGCGGAGCTAGACTTGCCCTTCCCGTCTCCAGTGTGAACCAGCACGAGCCCGCGACCGGGGTCCGTTGCTTCGCTGGTTTTGCGCTTTTGTTCAGCCTGCAGCTTTTGCATTTGGGCCTTGTGGGTTTCAGCATCACTCATGAAGGGCTCCTCTTCATTGGGATATAGTGACAAAGCTGCCAAAGTCGATCTGTGTGTTGAAGTCATCCGCGGTCTCGCCGGTGGCCAAGGCGGCGCGGATCACTCCCGCATGGGTGACAATCAGCGTCGGCGTCTCGCGAGTACCCCAATCATGAAGGGCCTCCCGAACGCGAGTGCTCAGCATGGACACACTTTCGCCACCATGGGGACAGGCGTGAAAAAAGTCATCTGCCCACATATCGATCTCGATCTTGGGAATGGTCGTCCAGGGCCGATCCTCCCAGCTGCCGAAATCCATTTCCATAAGGCGAGGGTCATCCTCCACCGGCAACCCTGAGCGCTGGCTGATAAAGTCCGCTAGCTTGCGACATCGGCGAAGGGGACTTGTTACAATGCGGTGGGCGGGCCGATGAACAGGAGGTAGGGCAACAAACGCCTTGGCCGCTTCGGTTTCAAACGTTGCCGCGACGTCGAGATCGGTTTGACCATAGCATGTACCGGGCGCCACCATGGGGGTTGTATGGCGCAAAAGGATCAAAGCCATGCCACGAGCCCCAGGTAAAAGCCAATCTCACTCATCTGTTGAACCGCCCCCAGCGTGTCACCAGTATACCCGCCAAGCTTCGGTTCAAAGAACATCCGCATAAAGAGGTGCCCTAGTAGAAGGCCACCACTCGCCCATGCCAGAGCCATCGGCGTGAGAAAAACGCACCATATGCCTATAACTGCCGCCCCCGTCCCAAGGGCAATCATCAGGCTTGTGGGGGATACGCCCCCTGCAACCGGCTTGCCCGTGCCTTCATCTCGAACATAGCGGCTCGTGGCGATAACGAGGACGCTGGACAGTCGCGACAAACCATGTCCCGCCATAAGCGCAGCGATAACAAGGTCTGGGGCCAGGAAGATCAAGGCACTGATCTTTAGAGCCAACGCCGTCACCAATGCCAAGGTGCCGTAAGTGCCCAGCCGAGAATCCCTCATGATGGCCAGTGCTTTTTCCCGGCTGAGCCCCCCGCCCACACCGTCAAATGTGTCCGCCAAACCGTCCTCGTGGAAAGCCCCCGTAAGTAGCCCCCCCACCGCCACGGCGAGGATCACGGCGATCATCGATGGAAACAGAAAGTGGCTTGCCACAAAAACACCTGCGCAGACACCACCAATCAGCATACCAACTAGAGGGTAGTACCGCACCGACGCGGCCAGACGCGCCGGTGAGTAGAGACCATCGCCCCGCACCGGCAGTCGGGTCAAGAACTGCACCGCGAGGAGGAATGTGGCCGCCTCGTTCCTCACGCGGGATCGCTCACGGGTCCACTAACGCTCGCGCTTTCAAAACTGGCCATGTCTCGCAACATCGCTGCCGCCACCTTCACCAATGGGAAGGCAAGAAGCGCCCCGGTCCCTTCCCCAAGGCGCATATCGAGGGCAAGCAATGGCGTTGCGCCGAGCGCCTCCAGCATCACCCCATGTCCTGCTTCAGCGGATTGATGAGCGAAGATGAAGGCCGCCTCGCATCCAGGGGCCATCCCCCGCGCGCACAGCGCAGCAGCGGTTGCAATGAATCCGTCCACAATCACCACACGCTGCTTTTCGGCTGCCCCCACCATCGCGCCGGCCATCATCGCGATCTCAAATCCACCATATTCGGAAAGGGCCGTATGCGCCTCTAATTGCACTGGCGTTCGGTGGGCCGCTGTCTCGAGGAGCGCCACCTTGCGACGGAGGCCCTCATCATCAAGCCCGGTTCCTCGCCCAGCAAGGTCCCCTACTGATCGTCCGAGCACCTTCGCAGCAACCAGGGAGGCTGAGGAGGTGTTCCCGATGCCCATCTCCCCAAAACAGGCCACGTCCGCGTCGATAGCCTGACCCATGCCGCGCCCGCGTTCAAAAGCGCGCGCCACCTGGCCAGGGTCCATCGCCGCTTCCTCGATAGCGTTTGCCGTCCCCGCTGCGATACGCTCCTGGATAAGGCCCGGCTGGTCGATGGGGGCGCCAGCGACGCCTGCATCAACGACATTGATGGTTGCGCCAATCGATGCCGCAAAGACATTGGCCGCGGCGCCGCCTGACAGGAAATTGAGCACCATTTGACGGGTCACACTTTGGGGGAAGGCCGAGACCCCCGCCTGGGCCATGCCGTGGTCACCGGCAAAGATGGTGAGGGCGCAGGTCTCGGCCCGCGGCGCGAGCGTCCCTTGAATGCGCGCCACAGTGGCCGCCAGGGTTTCCATTCGCCCTAAGGAGCCGAGGGGCTTGGTTTTCCCGTCGAGCGCGGCTCGGAGCTGCGTTTCGAAGTCTTCTCTGTTCTGATCCATGCGGGAGACCCATAGGGATGGGGCCGCGATTGGCAAGGGTCAGGGCGCCTCACGCCCCAAAGGAATGCAAAACGCCATCGCTCTTACATTGACGTGATCGCGACAAGAAGGCGCTGAAATCCCATCGCTATCGGGCGGAATACAAGACGTTCTTCGCGGCTTTCCCAAGACTGACGATGCCGATGATGCGGCGCCGGCGAAAGGGCCACCCTCGCGATCCGTCGTCCAGCGCACCGCACGCGATGTTGCCAAAATGAAACATCACCCGCCCAAACCAAGCTTCGGTGCAAAATGTATCTATTAGACCAAAAGATTGTATGCAATAAATTTAATGATCGTGCACAAAGTAGCAGAGATGCTGCGTCGCAGCAAAATGAGGGATAAGATGTCGATTTACAGGATTTCTAAGGGTCATCGCTCAGCGCTCCTTTCTGGGTGCTGCCTTGCCGCCATGGGAACGGCCATCGCCAATGCGCAGGAGCAATCGGGCGAAGTCGTGGATGAAATTGTTGTGACGGGCCAGGTGGAATTCTTCCGCCCCACCGATGCCAGCACCGCAACGAAGATCTTGCTCCCGATCGTTGAGACGCCCCAGGCCATCACGGTTTTGACGGACGACCTTCTCGATCTCACCGCCGCGCGCGACCTTGAAGACACGATTGGCCTTGTGCCCGGCTATGTGAATGTCGGTAGCTATGGCGGTTTCGATAACCGGTTCCAGGCCCGCGGGTTCAACCTTAGCGTGGCGGAAGGGATTCTGCTCAACAGCGTTATGATCGGGACCAATGTGGATCGCGACCTTCTCGGTATTGAGCGGATCGAATTCCTGCGCGGCCCGACATCAATTACTTTGGGAACACTGAACTATGGCGGCGCCATTAACATTGTGACCCGGCGCCCCTCCGACAGTTTGGAAATCGACCTCCTCCTTGAGACAGGCTCCTTTGACCGTCAGCGTTACTCCGCTGAGATTTCCGGTCCCCTTACCGAGTCCGGCAGTGTTCGCGGGTATGCGGGTGTCGCCTATGAGACCCGGAACGGCTTCCGGAACCGCGAGGGCATCGAGAAAACACCGGTCAAAGCTGCCCTCGACATTGATTTGAGCCCGGACACAATCCTTGAGATCGATTTCAGCTATGAGTCAGGTCAAGCGGATCCTGTTTCCTTGTTCTCCCGTGATTATCGCGGTGAAGGATCAGTGCCAGATTTCATTCCCACCGAATGGAATGGCTGCGCCTTCGTTCAAGGGTGTGACAATGAGTATGAGAACAAAGATGTGCTCGCGAACCTCCGGCATCAGATCAACGACAATCTCTATGTCCGCGCATCGGCTGGGTACGCCACATCCGAGCGTCGCCACCGCTTTGTCAGCTTCCTCGGCCTTGGTGGGCCAGAAGCATTCGGATTTGGCGTCGAAGGCCCTTATGCCTTCTGGTATACCTACGATGACGAAGACAAATATGAGACAACCTTCACCGAACTCGCCCTCGGGGGGGATTTCGAACTTGGTGGTCAAGAGCATACTTTCCTTCTACTCGGTCAGTATCAGGACCGGACCTTTCAGGAAGACTATCAGCTCCAGGATCCTTCAACGTTCTTCGCTCAATATGCCAACATCCTGACGCCCACAACCGATGCGCCGAGTGTTGACGATGTGCCCATCTCGGTCCAGCCCACCTTCCCCTGGGACCAGACGGAGCGAAGCGAACAGAATCTGTCTTTGACCGCACAACTCATCCTCAGACCAGTCGACCGCCTACAGATCTTGCTGGGCGCACGGTACGAAGAAGAAGAATTTGATGGTACCGGGATCAACAATGGTGGCTCAGAAGGTCCGTTCGCAGACCCCGGTGACCCGGACGCGTCCGGATATGATCTGGATGTTGACGGCAAGGTTGATGACACCTTATTGCGCGCCGGTATTGTCTATGAGGCGATGGACAATGTCTTTGCTTACTTCAGCTATTCAGAGGGCTTTATCCCCACGCAATCCCTGACAGCAACCGGCGAGCCCATCGACCCCGAACAGGGCACTCAATATGAGCTTGGGGTAAAAGGCGAGTTCATGGATGGCCTTGTGGGGGCGAGTATTGCGGCGTTCCTTATTGAGCGGGACAATGTTCCCTCAGTGATCGGTGATGGCGTCCGTGCCGAACCTTCACCCCGTGAACAGGAACATAAGGGCGTTGAGCTGGAAGTGATCGGGGAGGTCCTACCCGGCCTCGACGTGATTACGTCCTACTCGTACCTCGATACGGAAATCACAAACTCAGCCGAAGAAAGCCTCATCGGTAACGCCATTCCAAACGCGCCGAAGCATCTCTTCAATATCTTCGCGCAATATCAAATCCCCGCCTCGCTTGGGATTGAAGGCCTGAGCATTGGCGGCGGCCTTCGCCATGTGGGGGAGCAAGAGGTTGACGACGACAACGATCTGCAGCTTGATGGCTACACGCTGTTCGAGGCAAACTTGTCCTATGAGATCAACGATACCCTCACGGCGCGGATTGTCGGTAAAAACCTCACGGACGAGGAGTACTTTGTGCTATTCCTCGGCTCTGGCTTTGCCGGATGGGGATATGGTGAAACACGGTCGTGGACAGCAAATCTAACAGCGAGCTTTTAATCCACGGGACTGAGAGTCCAGCCAATATCGCCCGGGCGGCGGCCGACAGGCACCGCTCGGGCGATCTTGCGACCGCTATTACACTCTACAAAAAGGCCCTCGCCCTTGATGCCAAAAACCCTGGTGTTCATTATGGGCTGGGGATCGCCCTGGCACAGTCCGGCCAACAGGACGGTGCCCTCAGCGCCCTTAGGACAGCTGCTCAGCTAACGGATGGCGACGCGCGGGTCCTTGCTGATCTAGGCAAGGTGGCCCTTGCCGCCGGCGCCCTAGACGAGGCGCGAAAGGCATTCGAAGCCACTCTTCTCCAAAACCCTAACAATGGCGAAGTGCTGACCAATTTGGGAAGTCTCTATCGTGATCAAGGCCTCCTCGACGAGGCCGCCCAACTCTTCGAGCGGGCGGTTAAGGTCCTCAACCACCCTAAACCCGCTATGGCTTTGGGCGGGGTCTTGCGCCACCAGGGCAAGGCGGCGGAAGCCTTATCCGCCTACCGACGAGCGCTGGCGGCTCAACCCAATCTGACCGCCGCTGCCATACAAGTCGCCTCATGCGAGACGGAACTGGGCCAGTTCGACGCAGCGGCAAGTACGCTTCGCGACGCCCTCAACCAACGACCGGGCCACCCCCGCGCCCTCGCCGCTCTTCTCAGCCTCCGGACCGATACCGCAACACCAGACGAACTTTCGCAGGCGGAGACCATTGTGGACGATCCGCGATTGCAGGAACCCGATCAGGTTCGGCTGTCCTTCGCCATTGCCCGGGCTCGAGACCGCCGGGGAGACTGGGATGCGGCATTCACCGCTGCTAAGCGGGCAAACGACGCTGTCGCAAAAACCGCCCCCTTCGACGCGGCCGCCGCCGAAGCAGAAGTCGACCGGTTAGAAGCCGTCTTTACCCGCGACCTTGTGACGGACCTCGCTGCCCATGGCTCTCCATCCACAAAGCCCGTCCTTATTGTGGGGCTCCCCCGCACCGGGACCACCCTGGCTGAACAAGTCCTGGCCAGCCATCCCCAAGGAGAGGGGGCAGGAGAGTTACCGGACCTCGCGCGCATTCCAGCGCACCTCACCGCAGGAGGGTTTGGGACTTACCCTGAACTCCTTAAACAGGAGGCCATTAGCGGGGCGTTGAAGGATGCCGCCGTAGGCTATCTTGAAGCGCTTG
Source organism: uncultured Parvularcula sp. (assembly GCA_937919225.1). Lineage (GTDB taxonomy): Bacteria > Pseudomonadota > Alphaproteobacteria > Caulobacterales > Parvularculaceae > Parvularcula. The sequence goes on along the minus strand of CALFRH010000229.1, from coordinate 27,271 downwards.
CCACCGCGACAAGCGGTGACCCCGCCCGGGTGGTGGACAAATTCCCCTTCAATTTCAGCCATCTTGGACTGTTTGCCGCCCTTTTTCCAAACGGCACGATCATTCATTGCCACCGGGACCCCCGAGACGTCTTCATTTCCTGTTATATGACGGAGTTTACGGATAGTCTTCAGGCCTTCCGTGCCCGTCAGGATAGTTTTGCCCGCTATTACGCCCTTTACGGCCGCCTTGTGTCCCATTGGGAAAAAGTGCTGCCCGGACGAATTCACCATCTTCCCTATGAAGGGATGGTCGCCGATTTCGACCAGCACGCTAAAGGCCTTGTAGACGCATGCGGCCTCCCATGGGATGAAGCCTGCGCACGGTTCCATGAGACCGAGCGCCCAGTTCGGACCCCTAGTCGCTGGCAGGTTCGGCAACCGATTTATAAGGGGTCTGTCGGTCGCTGGAAGACCTATACGGACCATCTCAAGCCCTTGATCACGCTCTTAGAAGAAGGGCCGACCTTCACCTGGGGCGGGGCGGATGAAGAACACCCCTAAACCGCGTCGCAGCCCAAGAAGCGAAGCGCCGCCGCCCAACCGTCACGGGCCGCTTTGGCATTGGTTTCAGGGGTGCCGCCCTGGTCAATAAAGCCGCCTTCAACTCCGGAATATCCCCCCTGCCAATAGGCCACATGGGAATAGGGGCGCGGCTCATTCGGCATGCCAAGGGCGTGACCCGCCTTGGGCAGGATAATCGCCTCCACCGTTGCCTCTCCCCCCCTTTGTTGATGGCGGGCTAAGAGTATCTCCGCCCCTTCAGCCGAAGGCCAGATGCCGTCATCCTCTGCCCCCACCAACAAGACCGGCGCCTTTACCTGTTCAATCGGGATGCCATAGGGTTTACCCAACCCAGGGGTTGCCCAAAGATCTCGAAATTCCGCTGTATACCGATATCCTGGCATAGACGAATAGGCGCGCTCTCGCGCCGATTGTCGAGCTGCCGTCACCGGCAGGTGGGGGGCGCCTGGCACCGGCACGCCCTTCAGTGTCCACATAGGGTCTTCGATCACTGCAAAGTCTGTTCCCCCCACCATATCAAACCCTGTGTGAACCAGCGGCCCAGGAACCCAACCAATGACACCATCAACCAATGCCGAAAAATGGACCGCCGACAGAAGAGCAGCCTCCGACCCCCGGGACCCTCCCCACACAAATCGTTTTTCACCTGGAACTTGTTCTCCCATCCAAGCAAGGGCGGCCTCAAAGTAATCGAGGGGGAGATTGCTGGCGGCCTTGGGCCGGTCCTCATAATCAAAATAGCCAAGGGCCAGCGCGGCGTACCCTTCTGCCGCCAAGGCCGCCGCCCGCGCGGGGACAATCCCGCCCTCAGATCCCCCAAGGACGAGCACAGCTCCCCTCACCGCCTGGTCGATTGGTCTAAACCATTGCCCCCGCAATTTTTGGTGTTGGATGGTCTCTGCACGAACACTCTTCGGACAGCGGGGTAGGGAAAGAGGGGATGCGAAGATGGCATCACCATCAAGGAGAACCGTTAGATCAAGCTCAAGCGGCGATAGCGGCGTTTCCAATGCGGGGGCCAAGCCAATAAGAGTGCCCCGCTGGACGGCTTCAATCAGCGCTGCTTCCCCCGCTATGGGTTGAAGGTTCCATAGCCAAGTCAGACTATCCGCCGCCTCCCCGGCACCTTTAACAGCACCCATGGTGAGCTGGCCCTCAGCATCCGTCTGCCCGGCAAACGACGCCCCCCAATCCCAGCCAGCGGCATCCTGGTGACGCACCTCTATGCGCATATGGGTTTCAGGGGGTAAGCCTTGGAAATCTAAACCTTGAAGCTGGTAGAGGGCCGCATTGGGCGGGTTCGTGGCGACGGAGATAGAAGAAGAATAGGTCATTACCCCTCGACAAAGCGTAAAATTGTGTACAATCTTTCAATAATAATATACATTTGTCGAGGGACTTCCCGTGATGTCAACTTCTCACATCCGCCCAGAGCACCCGATCAGCCATAAGATAGGTCGCTATGCCTGGCTTTCAGGGTTGGTGACCTATTTGGTCTTTTTCTTAGCAGCCAGCCATGCGGCAGCACCATGGGATCCCGCTGGGGTACGCGATTATCTCAATGGGGTGAGTGGTTCGGTCAGCGGGGGGAGCGTTGAGGCCCATTGGCACGAAGATGGGAGCGGGTTTTGGACCGCCATCGAAGAGGCTGATGGCGAAGCCTATTATTCCATCTCCCTGCCTGAGGGGGAACAGACGCAACTGACAACCAAAGCCGCGCTTGTGCAGGCCGCATTGGCGCAAGATCTCTCAGGCGAAGACCTCAAGGTCACGTCCGTTGATAAAGAAAAGGGCGCCCTCATCCTACACCTTAATGGCGCCAAATGGTCCTATGCCATCGACACCAAAGAGTTCACCCGTATTGGAGATATCAACCCCCATGGGGATGCAAATATTGTCAGACAAATGTTCCCGATCAACGGGTGGGATCGACGGGAAGTCAAATCCCCTGACGGTAAACACCTCGCGACGCTTATCGACCATGATTTCGGCCTTCGCTCCGCCGAAGATGGTAAGGTCCGTCAACTGACCAGCGATGGGGCGACGCAGGATAGATGGTTTTTTGCCGGAGACTTGTGGGAGAGTTCAGGCTCCCCCTGGTCACCGGACTCCTCAAAGGTCGTCGCGCGCCGTCATAACACAAAAGGGGTCACAGGCTTTCCCATTGTTGATTATCTGCAAACCAATGAAACGGTGGAATGGTTCGACTATTGGGCGCGCGCCGGCCAACCTTTGCCCATCACCAGTTTCGCTATTTTCGACGCCGCCACCGGCGAGATGACCCCGACAAAAACAGGGGATGATGATCAGCACCTCGCTTTCTTCGTCGATTGGTCTCCAGATGGTGAAGAGTTTGTCTTTATTCGGTATAATCGAGATATCACCAAGCAAGAACTCGTCGCCGTTAATGCGCGCACCGGAAAATCGCGAACCCTCGTCAAAGAAAAGCGCCGGGACGGCTGGGTCAAATGGCCGGGCGGCACGAAAAGCCTGCACTTCTTGCCGTCAGGGGACGGGTTCTTATGGCGGTCAGACCGAGACGGTTGGTTCCATTGGTACCATTATGATCGGAAGGGACGGCTTCAGGGGCAGGTGACCCAAGGCGACCACTTTGTTGGCAATGTGGTCAGCATCGATGAGGACGGGGGATGGCTCTACTACATTGCCGGCAGCGATGAAGGGCGCCCTTGGGACCGACACCTAAACCGGGTGCGGCTAGACGGAACAGGCGAAGCTCAACAACTCACCTCTCTGCCCGGACAATATCAAGCCAAGGCGTCGCCGGATAACGCGTTTTTCCTCGTCACCCACTCTCACCTTGACCGCCCCCGTCAGACCGACCTCATCACAGCGGACGGAGAAGTCCTATCCACCGTGGCAAAGGCTCATATTGATGAAGACTTCCGGGACGGCTGGCTTCCCCCCGAAGAGGTGACTGTCAAGGCAGCCGACGGGACCACAGACATGTATGGTCTTATTATGAAGCCGCCCCATTTCGACCCGTCCAAGTCTTATCCCGTTATTGAACGGATATATGGGGGGATGCAAAGTAATGTGATGCGCCGCTCCTTCGTTGGTGAAGGGACAGGCTATCCGGGAGGAGAGTATCAAACACTTCTTTCCTATCTCAATCATCTTGGCTTTGTCATTGTGATGATTGATGCACCCGGCACACCCGGCCGGGGACGCGCCTATAATCTTGATACTCACCGCAAATGGCCGGAGGGGGTCATTGCAGATCATGTGGCAGGCCTTCGCGACATGGCGGCCAACCGTCCCTATATGGACCTAGACCGCGTGGGTGTTTTAGGAAACTCGTGGGGCGGGTATATTGGCACGAGGGCCCTCACCGACGCTCCAGAATTCTACAAAGCCGGCTCAATCAGTGTTCCCGAAACGGATCTATTTGATCATGTTCATTGGATCGAATTTGCCAATGGCGATCCCAAGACCAATCAGGAATGGTATGAGAAGAATGGCACCCCCGCCCTTGCGGCCAATATCATTGCGCCGATCCTCTTGATCGCCGGGACGGCAGACGCCAACGTCCCGATCTCAAATATGATGAAACTATTAGACGCATTGGCAGAACACGGTAAGGAGTATGATTTAGTTCTTTTTCCTGGTACCAACCATGCCCACCAAGGGCGCGGGGATCGATATGCCTTCGCAGCCAACAAAATCGGTCGGTTCTTTGGTGCCCATTTGGGTGAGCCTCAGCCGCGACAATGAGTGATCACACATTCATCGAAGAAATGATTGGCGACGCGCTGTCCGCGCCAACACTGGGTGCCGCTATTGGCATCATCGAACAGGGCGCCGTCACCCACGCGGCGGGATACGGGTTTGCCCAGGCTGAAAGCCAGCTGGCCTTCACACCGGACACGCAGTTCCGCATCTGCTCTGTCACTAAACAATTTATCTGCGCACTCGTGTTGATGGCAGCTGACCGGGACCTCCTCCGCCTGAGCGATCACCCCCGGCACTTTTTAACCGAGATGACATCCTATCCCACCAGTCTAAATCTTTACCATCTCTGCACAAACCAATCAGGCATAAAGGACTATTGGACGGCCGCGATGCTCACGGGCGCAATAGCCGAAAGCCCATTTACCCATGACGATGCTGACAGGATGGTCGACTGTCTCGCCGACCCTGACTTCCCGCCCGGCGCTCGTTTTGCCTATTCGAACACCAACTTCATGATGTTGGGACGTGTTTTGGAGAAAGTGACCGGACGGCCTCTGCCGCAACTGGCCGATGAATGGCTGTTCGCGCCGCTGGGGATGGAGGATACGCACCTTGATACTACGTCCACAGGCGGCCCCTTACCAGACGATACGGTGGGGTACGAACCTGATGGGTGCGGAAGCTACATGGTCGCAAAGACCAATCTCGAATGGGCTGGTGATGCTGGCATCATCTCCACATTGACGGATTTATTGGCCTGGGAACAGGTATTTCACCAACAGGATCACCCGCTCCATCCGATTGTCGCCCGCCTTCAGTCGGCAACCTCATTCAATGATGGGACAGCATCCGCCTATCGCTTTGGGCTCAGGGTGTCGCAAAGAGAGGGCATCACAGAGGTTGGACACACTGGCGGCCTTCGCGGGTGGCGGATGGCTAAAATTCATCGCCCGGACCTTGGCCATTCTGTCATTGTACTCCTTAATCATGTGCTGGATCCTAACCCCATTGCCGAAAGGATCCTTGATCAGCTGAACGGCACACCCCGTGGCGCAGCAGCGCCTGCCCCTATAACCGATCCCGCTCCACAGACCGTTCAATATGTTGACCGAGAGAACGATCTCATCTTTCACGTCACGCAAACGGCGACGGCCATCGACTTAAGTTGCGGGTGGCGACATTTTCAGTTTCTCAAAAACGCCAATGGTTTAGCCCTTGATGGGGACCAGGCGCAGGGGCATCTCCATATTGACCAAGAGAGCGGTGTCATCTCGTTTCATCTCCCCCAAGAAAATATCAGAACGACACTTCATACACTCCCTCCCCCTACCATCGAGCCGGATGGGCTAATCGGGTCTTATCATTCGGCGTCATTGGCGTCCGATGCTCTGATCACGCAGACAAAAGGGGGCCAGTTGTTCATCCGCTTTGTCGGGCCCAAAGGCAGCCACCATGCCGTCCCCCTTCAGTTGGTGGGCGGTAATTACGCCACCTTTCGGTGTGACCGCGCCCTCGATTATGCGGCCCCCGGCGAGTTTTCCGTCATGGTAGACACCAATCCAGACCGTCAGGTCACGGGGATCACCATAAATGCCTGGTTGGCGAGGGGTCTGCGGTTCGATAAGGGGGTTTGCTGATGAGCCAAGCTTTTGCCACTGCTGACCTTCGCGCCGCCCAGATCGATGGTATACCAAGCATCAGTGAGCGGCGGTCCCTAGACCTCGCTTTGATCGCAAAAGGGGTATGCTCCGGCGTCTTTGTCTCCAATCGTTCCGTCGAAGATATTCTTCGCTATAGCATCAAACCCGAGACTGAAGATGGACTGCCTGTTCGGGTAGAGGTCCGTGAGGATGCGCAGCTCGTCCTTGCCACCCTCGACGATGGTACCCAACGGGCCGCCCGTATTGTGGGGGATCATGGCGCTGTTGTTCTCCCGTTAGGGTCTGCAAAGCCCTATTTCACACCCCGCCCAATTACATCGACCCTGCCGCCTGCTGATGAGATGGATTGGCCGATGGGCGACCGGAACGCCGAAGAGCAACCCGGCGCGTCTTGGAATAAGGTAAAGCTTGCGAACGCTGTGGACAGCGCGTTTGCGGCATCACCCAACACCTATACGGCGGCCCTCTTAATCGCCCATAAGGGCCAATTGATTGCGGAGCGCTACGGTCATGGCGCTCATGGCACGATGCAACTTCCCAGCTGGTCGATGGGCAAAAGCCTGACGGGCGCTTTTATTGGCCGATTAGCGCAAGAGGGACATCTGACGCTCGAGGATAAAGCGCCAATCACCGAATGGTCGAGGACGGACGATCCCCGTTCTGCCATCCGGATCGCCGACTTGATGCAAATGTGCGGGGGTCTCGATTTTACTGCTGCCTGGTCCGGTGACTACACACCCGAAAAAGGGTTTCCCGACCACAGCTATATGTATGGCGGCGCTATTGACGTTTTCCAACTGGCTCTCAGCCGCGCTGCGGCCCACCCCTCCGGCACTTTTGGTGCGTATAAGAATAGCGATACGCTGGCCCTCGGCGCTATCGTCAAACGGACGGTCGAAGCCCTGGGCGAAGACTATCTCAGCTGGCCCCAGCGAGCCCTTTTTGATCGTATAGGCATAAGGCAAATGGTGCTTGAGCCTGACCCTTATGGTAACCTGGTGACGTCTGGGTTCTGCTACGGCACCGCGCGGGATTGGGTCCGCCTCGGGCTCCTCTTTCTGCAAGGTGGGGTGTGGCAAGGCGAACGCCTGTTCCCGCCCGGGTTTATCGATTTCGTCCGTACCCCTGCCCCTGGATGGTCGGGGAAATATTGGACAGGTCCCGGCCCTGACGGATGGAAAGGGTCTATCTATGGGGGCCAAGTTTGGCTGAACCAATACCCTGCGGCAGATGCCTGGCCCTTACCAGCGGATGCCTATTTTATGTTGGGAATTGGAGGGCAATATACGTTCGTCGTGCCCTCAATGGATCTTGTGATTGTCCGCATGGGCCATGTGCGCGGCGTGCTTGATACCAATGCAGGTCGCGAACCACTCGCCACCGCCCTCCAACACCTGATGGATGCCTATGAGGGATCAAAGGCATGAAGGCATCCCTACACTTTTTAGGTCTGTGGAAACTCCACTTAGCATTGGCGGTATGCGTCGTTATTGCAGAGCAGATCGGCTTGGTGCGTATTCCCATAGGATCGCTCACCATCACCCTATTGCCCCTGGTCTTTGCGTTCTTTGTTGGCCTAGCGCTTAACCCCAATGTGAACCGATGGATGAGCCGATTGATACCGGCAGACTTTAGTCAAGCGGCCGCATCCGCGCTGTCAGTGGCCGTCATGCCCCTTATCGCTTTTTTATCCGTGTTTATCGGGCCACAATTTCAGAATGTGGCCGCAGTGGGCCCCGCCCTCATCCTTCAAGAGTTAGGCAATTTGGGCACCATGGCCTTATCCATGCCGTTAGCCGTCCTGGTGTTTAAGATGGGCCGGGAGGCAATTGGCGCTACCTTTTCCATCGCGCGGGAGGGCGGCATTGCCTTTATCTTTGGAAAATATGGCGGCGGCAGTCCCGAGGGGACAGGCGTCATGGGCATTTATATTTGCGGCACGATCTTTGGCGTGATTTTCTTCAGTATCATGCCCTCCCTCGTCGCGGGCCTATCTCTTTTTGACCCACGAGCGCTCGCCATGGCGTGCGGTACCGGAAGCGCCAGCATGACAGGGGCATGCTCCACCACTCTCGCTGCGATTTATCCAGAACAAACCGAAGAGATCAGCGCTCTCGCCGCCAGCAGTAACCTCATGACAGGCCTCACGGGCCTTTTCGTCACCATTTTTATCACCCTCCCGCTGGCGGAGCGATATTTTACCTTGCTCGACGGGCGTCAACAAAAGGGGGCATCCGATGACTGAGCAAGCTTTAAAAGAGCCAAGCTTCAGCGGAAAAGCTCATATCCTGGTCGTGACGCTCGCCTTAACGCTCCTCGCCCATTTTGCAGCGGGAACGGAGAATCTTGTCGCTATCCTACCGGGTCTCGGGCTGCTCTTTCTTATTGTGATGGTAGGCTATGGGCTTGTTAAAATCATGCCCGGCAAGCTGCCGGCGCTCTTTTGGATATCGATTGTCGCAACCCTCGTCGGTCTCCCCGGCATTCCGGGTACGGCGTGGGTGATCGAGACCATTTCCGCTCTCAGCTTCGTGGCCACCATCACGCCGGTGCTTGCCATTGCAGCCCTAGGACTAAGACGCAGTGATGTGAACACGTTCCGTCAATTCGGGCTGCAATTTGTAGTGCTCGCCATTTTTGTCTTTGTCGGGACCTATTTAGGGTCCGCTCTCATGGCGCAGCTGGTGCTTGGGGTGATCGACTAAGCGCGCAAGCCCCCAAACTGCTCCTCCGCTAAGGCCGTCAGCTTTTTCTTATCGACTTTGTTCACGCCGTTCAGCGGCATAGCGTCAAGAAACGCAATATATCGGGGATGCGCATAGGCGGGACCCAAGGCCAGCGTGTGTTGTTTAAGCCCTTCTTCAGAAGTGGGCGATTGCACTATAACAAAGGCCACGGGAAGGGCGCCCTTTACAGAATCTGGAAGGGGAACCACCGCCGCCTCCTCCACGAGGGGGTGACTCAACAGGCGCGTTTCCACCTCTCCAGGAAAGATGTTCTCACCCCCGCAGACAAACATATCATCCGAACGGCTATCAAAATAAAAGAAGCCATCTTCGTCACAACGCATCACATCGCGCGTATTGTACCAACCGTCCTCAAATGCTTTTTCATTAAGATCCGGACGATGAAGATAGCCAGGGGTTTGCATCCCCGTTTTCACAAGGAGGGTTCCCTGGTCAGGCCCCTCACCGTCAACCAATCGTATCTCCACCCCCGCCATTGGGTACCCAATCGACAATGGAGGCGTGGGCCGTCCATCCGGATGGGGACCAAAGACGGCGGGACCAATCTCTGTGGTGCCATACCCATTACTAATAACCGCATTGGGAAACGCCCCTTCTAAGCGCTTGAGAAGCGTTTCGCTCAATGGCGCTGAGCCAACGCCGATGGACTGCACCGACGTTATTTTTGCAGCTGGCCGTTCCCTTAAGAGAAGCTCAAACATGGTCGGTACACCAGTCAGGCGCGCAAGATCAAACGCGTCAAGTGCCGCCCATGCGAGAGTTGCTTCAAATCGCGGCAAAAGGACCGCGTGCCCGCCCACCATCAAGATACTTTTGAGGTGGAATTGCGCATTCATATGGTAAAGCGGTGCGGCAACGAAGGTTGGCCCACTGGTAATCACGGGACGGAGAAACTCAAACCGCTCCATCGCCCAGCGGTAGCCCGCATGGGTGATGGGAACCCCCTTCGGCGTGCCAGTTGAGCCGGACGTATACATGATCGTCGCCCAATGATCGGTCTTAGGGGAAAATGGTGTCCACGTATCAGGCACCAGCGGCAAATCAATCTCAGCCCCGTCGATGAGGACAGTTTCGACATTGGGGGGTAGCAAGGCGCCGTTCACCATGTCCGTAAAACAAAGATGGATACCAGCATCTTCAAGGATATGGAGAATGCCCCCCTCACCCAGTTTTTGGTTGATGGGCACAGCGACGTAGCCGCCCCGCTGAATGCCAAGGTAAGCAATAAAGTGCGCCAGCTGATTTTCGGCGAGTATCCCAATGGCCGCACCGGCGGGCAGCCCTTTATGCTGCAAAACCGCAGCCACCGTCGTGACCCTCGCTTGCAGATCACCATAGGTGAGGGTTATCGCGGTGGAGGCGTCACCGCCAAAAAAGGTCAAGGCCGGCGCATCATCAGGCGCCGTTTCATCGACGAGCCGAGAAAGATCAGGACCCGACATCCCTATCCGACCTTTGTGCTATAGGTGCCTCGACCAATGGCGCATAGGCGGCCTTCTTCATCAAAGAGATCAATATCCACCACCGCGACCGAGCGACCGGCCCGGCGGCACGTCGCCACCGCCAAAAGGCGAGGCCCCACGCTAGGCCGTAAATAGTCAACACGGAGGTTCATGGTCGGCACCCCGCCCCCGGTCGCCATCGCCACCGCATAGTCGCCAGCGGTATCGAGCAACGCGGCAACAGGCCCGCCATGGAACTGACCACTGCCTGACGCCCGCTCAAGTTCGGGCCGCAATGGCATTTCAAGTTGAACGCTGAGCGCAGCCTCATCGAGATCAATCACCTTAAGGCCGAGAAAGGCAATGGCTGGGCAAGCATCTAATTCCGCCTGCAAACGGTCGGGGGTCCAAGCTGCACTCATAGGGTTAACACCGATTTTCCAAAGACGTTGCGTTCCGTCAGTTCTTGCATAGCAGTCGCCATCTCTTCAACCGGTCGCACAGCGTGAATGACGGGCACCAATCGTCCATCAGCGGCCATTTCCATGAGGGTCTGCTGGTCCTCCACGGTCCAGCCGTTCGATCCAATGACGCTCTGCTCAAAACTCCAAATGTACCGCAAGTCTGTCTGGGGATCATAGCCAGCCGTCGCCCCGCATACCAAGATCCGGCCATACCGTTTGATCAGTTTAAGGCTTTTTGCATAAGTATCGCCACCAATATAATTGACAACGACATCATAACCGCCATCACTTGACCCGTCATAGGATGGTTTTCCAACGAGATCACGAGCGGCGCTAAGGAAATCATCCTTACTTGTATCAATGACGTGATCCGCCCCGATTTCCCGGAGCTTCTCCCCCTTCCAGACGCCACCGCCACAGGCCGTGACCTCTGCCCCAACTGCTTTGGCGAGTTGCAGGCAGGCGACACCCACACCGCCGGTCGCGCCGAGGATCAATACCCGTTCACCGGCCTTTACCTGTCCGCGCATGGTCATCATCCGGTAAGCCGTGCCGTACGCCACCGGCAATGCCGCCGCATGCTCAAAGGATAAACCGTCCGGCAATGTCACAAGATTTTGCTGGGGAATAGCAACCACCTCACAGGCGGCCCCCATGGTGACCTCTCCCATCATCCCCTTGCCTGGCAGAATGGGATAGCCGCTCACCCGCTGCCCCACTTGCCACCGGGGATCAACCGCATCACCTCGTTCAATAATCTCGCCCGCAAAATCGCCACAAGGCGCCATCGGAAACGGCACTTTGAGCTTGGTCGAACCAGCGAGCATCATCGGATCAAATCCGTTCAACGCGACGGCCCGTACCCGGATCAACACCTCATCGGCCGCTGGGCGCGGCGCTGGAAGATCTGCTATATGCAGCTGGTCAACGCCCCCATGCTGTTCAAATACGCACGCTTTCATTCTCGCTGCTCCTGACGCCAACACTCGGCAAAATTTATGCAATATCTCAAATATTGCATACAATTTTCCCTGTTCGGACGCAATTGCTATCTTGAGGTTCGGCTCGTAAATGTGCGCTTCTCCGGCATTGGAAGACGTGAATGAGCGAAAACCTGACCCATAGCGATCGGATTAGCCGAACCATAGAGAGTGAAATCATCTCCGGCAAAAGGGCGCCCGGCAGCCACCTTAACGAGCAAGAAATCGCCAATCGGTTTTCGGTTTCCCGCACCCCGGTGCGGGAGGCGGTGCGTCAGCTATCCGCCGCCGGGCTGGTTGAGGTGAAGCCACAACGCGGGGCGTTCGTCGCTGAGATCCCGGTTCAGCGTTTGCTTCAAATGTTCGAAGTGATGGAGGAACTTGAGGCCTTAAGCGCTCGGCTGGCGGCCCGCAGGATGACGCCCGAGCAAAAGGACACCCTCAAAGAAACCCATGAGGCCTATAGCGTCTACGCCACGCGCGAGACCGCCGATCAGTACTATGAGGAAAGCCAGGCGTTCCATCAGCTTATTTTCAAGGGAAGCCAGAACGAGGTTTTGGAGGGGATGGCAACCAAACTGTCCAACCAGCTGACGGGCTATCGACGGCGCCAGCTTAATCGCTCTAAGCGCACTGAAACGTCGTTCCAGGAACATAGCGCGGTTCTAGAAGCGATTTTGGATGGCGATGAAGACGCCGCTGAGCGGTTGATGCGGGCCCATACGGGCATTGTTGGCGACAATGTGATCGAGCTTCTCGCCGGGTTTGATTTAAAGGACGCGTAACGGACGCCGCAGCATCCCTTCGCCCGTGTCAAACGGTGGCAACCGCCCCTTCTTCAATCAGCCCGTTAATGTCAGCATCATCATAGCCAAGCTCATCGGCTAGCACCTGCCAGGTATGTTCACCCAGGACGGGGGCGCCCTTGCCCATGACACAAGGCGTTTGGGACAGACGAATAGGCATCCCCATCGTCTTGATAGATCCTAAGGTCGTATGCTGCACTTCGGCAACCATGCCCCGGGCGGCCAGCTGCGGATCCTCTACCATTTCGGCGATATCATTAATGGGACCCGTGGGCACACCGGCTTGTTCAAGCCGTTCTGTCCAATAGGCCTTGGGTTGGGTTTTGAAGATCGCGGTGAGCGCCTCCACCAGTGCGGACAAGTTTTCAACCCGTGCAGGATTGTCTTTGAACCGAGGATCTTCGGCCAGTTGAGGGGCATCAATGGCTTTCACCAGACGAAGCCAGTTTGCCTGATTGGCCGCGCCAACAATAAACCACCCATCGGCCGCCTCAAACGCCTGATAAGGGGCATCAAGTGGATGAGCGGTTCCCATCGGCACCGCCGGCGGCGCACCAGCAAAGTGCATGGCCGCCGGCCAAGTCATATAGGACGCCGCCGCTTCAAATAAAGACGTATCAACCCGTTGCCCCTGGCCCGTTTGCTGGCGATGGTGCAGGGCAGCCAGGACACCAATCACCGCATAAAGCCCGGCGCTGATATCGGCGACCGGCACGCCAGATTTCACCGGAGGTCGTCCCGGCCCCTCCCCCGTCACACTCATCACCCCGCTCATCGCTTGGGCAACAAGATCGAACCCCCCCTTATCGGCATAGGGGCCCGTTCGGCCATAACCGGAGATTTCTGCGTAGATGAGCCCCGGATTAAATTCCGCCAGCATCTCATACCCGATGCCAAGACGTTCCATCGTTCCCTTACGGAAATTCTCAATGAGGACATCAGAGCGCTGGGCCAATTGGGTGACGACCTTTCGGCCACCCTCGGTCTTTAGGTTAACAGCGATGCCGCGCTTATTGCGATTGAGCATCAAAAAGCCCGCAGCCTCTTCACCTTGCCATGGCGGCGCCATGCGTCGGCAATCCTCTCCCTCTAACCGCTCTAGCTTGATAACATCAGCACCCAGATCAGCTAGGATACGACCACATGTGGGGCCCGCCATCACATGCGCCAACTCCAACACTTTCACGCCGGTGAGAGGGCCTTTTTGGGGTTGATCCATTATTACCTCCCAACAAACTTTGGCTTCGTCTTACTCAAAAATGAGCGATAACCGATCTTGTAGTCTTCGGTTTCAAAAGCGAGATAATGCTCTTCATGGTCAGCGTCGGTAAGCTGATGATCTGTCTCAAGTCGATCAAGGAAGCGCTTGTGCCAGCGATGAACCAAGGGCGGGCCTGCAGCTATCTTTTGGGCGCACTCAGCAACCTCGCCGTCAAGATCCGCTTCGGGAACGACCCTATTCACCAGCCCCCGTTGCTTAGCATCCGCAGCATCAATAAGCCGCCCCTCAACGAGGAATTCAAACATGGTTGGCCGGTCCGCGATGCGCCAAATGGGCAGCATTTCCTCATAAGCCATGGTAAGGCCAATCCGGTTCAAGGGCGCCCCAAATCGGCTATTATCGCTACAAATCCGCATGTCAGCCATGGCCGCAATCTCAAGCCCACCGCCCACGCACGCCCCGCGCACTTTCGCGACAACCGGATGCGGGCAGGCGAGCATCGCCTCACGCCCCCGGTTCATGATCGCCGATAACGCTTTTGCTTTCTCCGCATTAGAGCGGAACTCATCAAACTCGCTAATGTCATTGCCGGGGCAGAACCCACGCTCTCCAGCGCCGGTCACAATAATGCAGCGAATGGCTCCATTTTCGTTTAAACTCTCCCATAGCTCACCAAATTGCACCCACATATCGTGAGTCATGGCGTTCAGCTTGGATGGATTATTGAGGGTGACAGTAACGATCCCGTCTTCTTCATGACTATCAATACTGGGCATAATGGGAGTCCGCTGCAACATTGCATACAATCTACCTCATTATCGTGCACAATAAAAGAGGCAAAGGGGAAGCCAAACACCCGCAGAAGAGGAAGAAGGCCATTCTCAATCCTCGCCCTTATCACAGGCAGGATATGTGAGTGTTCGTTTTCTTACAAAACTTTCGCGACACACAAAACTCCTTCGGGGCCCTATGACACCAAGACTATCGCCAGCTGAAAACAGGGTGACGCTCCGCACCCAACATGCCGAAGTGACACTCAACCCAAGGCTGGGCGGCTGCGTGGAGAGCTTTTCCATTGAGGGGGAACCGGTTCTAAGGCCCGCGCCGAAAGACAATGGATCGGTCCTAACCGCCGCGTGCTTTCCCCTGGTGCCGATCGTCAATCGCATTCCCTCCGGACACTTTATCTTTGATGGACGAGCCATTCGCCTCACGCCGAACGAGGAGGGTCACCCAAACTTCCTCCATGGGCATGGGTGGCAGGCCCCCTGGCACACCGTTGAAAAGACCTCAGCCATGGCTCGACTACGATATGATCATGAAGCGGCGGAATGGCCCTGGACCTATAGGGCGGAACAACAAATCACTGTCACGAACGACGGATGCCACTTTGAACTGTCCGTACAAAATCAAGATCGACGCGTCATGCCCGCCGGCCTCGGCCTGCACCCCTATTTCTCCAAAACTGCAAGGACCCACCTTTCCTTTGACGCCGATGGATACTGGGCCACCGATGAGAAACTTCGTCCCTTGAAGGCCGTAGACGGTTTGTTCCGAAAGCACTGGGGTAAGGGAGATGATCTGATCGATCCCAAAACAATCGACACAAGCTTTTTCGGGTTTAAGGGCCAAGCGACCATCACAGAACCGGGCAAGCCGACAATCCACCTTACGGCGTCCTCAATGTGTAGGAATGTTCACCTCTACTGTCCTGCCGGGGAAGATTTCTTTTGCGTCGAGCCGGTGACGGATCGCGCCGATCCGTTTTCAGAGGACCCCTTACGGATCAAACAGCTCATGCCGGGAGAGACCCATACGATCTGGATGGAAATTTCGGTGGCGCGTTAGAGCGCTGAGCGAATAGGCATGACCCCGCAAAGGTGGCGGTGTCGCTAGATCGGCGCGACAAAACAAAGACTCTAGAGCATTTCCAGGCCAAGTGTGTACGGTTGGCCGTCCGGAAATGCGAAAGAACAAAGCCTCAAAGCGTCTCCCTGATTCCAATTGAGGGGGAGACGCTTTAGAGCACATCACCTCGAGAAAAGATCGCCACACCACCGGGGCGCAATGGATCTTCGCCATATAAGGGCGTATCCTCATCAGTTGGTAAAGAAACCGGCGATGCTCCGTAATTGAATAGATATTTATACTGATCGGTTACTCGCTGCCGCAACCCATCTGGAAGCTTTGTTGTCTCTACACCCCTCTCCCGCAACAGTGATTGAATGAGTGTTCGGAGAAAATGGTCATCAGGACACGTTGCGAACATGAACGCAGATCCGTGGTGGTAGAGAAGGCCATCCCCTTCATCGCTTGTCACAAGAGGGGCAACATCCCCCTCAATGTGATCTAACCAATGACGGCCCGTCACGGTTTCGCCGGCAAACAGTCCCGTCGCCTGCCACCAGTCTGGCAAACTCTCAGACCGCACGACTTTGGCTGGGAATAGGGCCTGTAACGGCCCAGGCGCCAACTCATCGGGAATTGAGAAATGCGCCGTTTTGCTACCAGAGCGAGGACCAAAGAGAAGGGCTGCCTCGGTCTGTTTGAAAGCCTGAAGCCCAGGGGGAGTGATATGGAAAAGGCTAGGGGTGAGAACAAGGGCATAGTTGGAAATATCCTGACCCATACGGACAATATCAACATTCAACCCTAAGGACCGGGCAACACCATACCACCCCATCGCCATCATGAGATAACTCCAGTCGCCCTGCGGCTGGCACTCTGACATCCACTGGGTCTCATAATCAAACAAGAGGGCCACATTGGCAGACATCACGCTATCCGGGGTAAGGGATATCTGTTCCTCTACGCACTGTTTTACTTCTGATAATCCCGGCGCGGGCATTCCGTCAGAACGTAAAAGGCCCGCATGACACTGCTCCTGGGCAAAGGGCGCCTGCCGCCACCGAAAAACCGACCCAATGTCCGCGCCATGGGCCGCCGCTTCGTGGAGCCATAAGCGCACCATTCCGGGCAACGGCGCAGGATTGTGCGGCGCCCAGTTCACCGGCCCAGGTTGCTGCTCAAGAACGCCCCATTTCGGCGCGCACGCCCGGTACAAATCATGATGAAACGCAGCAAAGTCAGGGTGCCCCTGACGCAGATAGCGTCGTTTATCGTTATCGGCATAAGGCTCTTGATCTAAAAACCCCAAAGGATAGTTGTCCCATCCCATGACATCGACCTCCGCCCCTAGGGCAAAATGATCGAAGTCTGTGAAATGGCCCATCTCATTGTGATAAATGGAACGGCCTGGGCTGAGGGATTTTATAATATTCACCTGCACCCGATGATAGGATAGAACTTGGTCTGATGAAAATCGGAAAAAATCAAGCACATGACTTGGGTTTGGTTCCGTCACTGTCAGGTTCGGCAGATCAATCTCAGCAAAATCACGATAGAGTTGCGACCAGAAAACACCGCCCCAAGATTGGTTTAAGCAATCGATATCGGTATACTTTTCCGCAAGCCATTCGCGAAACGCCATTGTCGCCGCGGGGGAATAGCTGCGCACCGTATCATGACATCCGAACTCATTATCCGTCTGCCATCCAATAACCGAATCGTGCAGACCAAATCGCTCAGCCATTTTCGTAACAATACGAACTGTTTCGTCGCGATAGGCAGAAGAAGAGAAGCAATAATGTCGCCGCGACCCGAACTGCCGGGGGCGACCTTGGCTGTCATAGGCAAGGATATCAGTCCGTTCGTCGATCAACCATTTAGGCGGCGCTGCGGTGGGGGTACCAAGGATAACCTTGAGACCTTCCCCCGCCAACACATCAATGGCCTTTCCCAACCAATCCCAATGGAAAACATCCCGCTCCGGCTCGAAGAGGCTCCACGCGAACTCGCCCATGCGCACCACTGAAATGCCGGTTTCCCGCATTTGAGCAGCATCCTGGGCCCAGCGATCCTCTGGCCAATGCTCCGGATAGTAACAAACGCCAAAATCCATGGGCAAACCCTCTCACCGTGCCAAATTTTTGTGTATCAACCTAAGCTGCACACCCTGTCGCAGTTTGCAAGCGGTCAACGAAGGCACAAACCGCTTCCTGTTCATTGGGCGACATTGCCGAATAGAGCTTGGTTCGCCGTGTGAGAAGATCGTCACCAGAGCGCACAAATTCATGCTCCACCAGGTAACGCACCTCAACCTCATAAAGGCCCGCCCCAAAATGGGTGCCCAGATCAGGCTCAGCTGTGACCCCCTTTAGAAGGTCGTCAAGCCTCGACCCATAGGCTCGAACCATCCGGTCAAAGACAGGATCGCTGAGGAAAGCATACCGCTCCCGCGCCCCACGCCGCCATGCAGACCAACCGGCATAGGCCATCTCGCCACCGGGAAGCGAAGCCCCCCTTGTCCAAGCCGCCCCCATAGCCGGCAAGAAAGGTTTCAGCTTTTCAAGCGCATGCTCCGCCAGCTTCCGGTAGGTCGTCAGCTTACCCCCATAGATGGATAGAAGGGGCACCCCATCATCGGCTTCCACATCGAAAGCATAGTCGCGGGTCACCGCAGACGCATCAGCACTTGATAGCTCATCATAGAGAGGCCGCACCCCAGAATAGGTGTCCACAACATGGTCAGGGGTAACGTCTTGCTTTAAGTACTCACTCACTGACGCACACAGATAACGCACCTCCTCATCGCTGATCGCTGCTTTTCCGGGGTCCCCCTCATAAGGCTCATCGGTGGTTCCGATCAGCGTTGTGTTGTTCAGATATGGGATCGTAAATACGACCCGCCCGTCCGCATTTTGAAAGATGTAGGCGCGGTCATGATCATAAAGCGGTTTTGTGATGATATGACTGCCCTTCACCAGGCGGAGGTTTTTGCGGATAGAGGCCCCTGCGAACGCTCCCAGAGCATCATTCGCCCAAGGACCAGCAGCGTTCACCACCGCTTTGGCATGCACCGTTTGACGTCCGCCCTTTTGATCCTCCAGCGTGATGGACCAACCACCCTCTGATCGTTGACCGCCAACGAACCGTGTTCGGGTCTTAAGGACGGCCCCGCGGACGGCGGCGTCGATGGCATTGAAAATGACCAAACGGGAGTCATCGACGCGACAATCCGTATACTCAAAGGCCGTGCGGAAGCCGTCAGCCAATGGCGTGCCCAATGGGCTCGTCCTCAAGTCCACACGCGCGGTGGAGGGCAAAGCCTTTCGCCCGCCAATATGGTCGTAAATGAACAGCCCCGCCCGCAACATCCAAGCGGGCCGCATCCCCTGATGATGGGGGAGCACAAAGCGCATGGGCTCGATGAGATGAGGGGCCGCGTTCAGCAGCACTTCCCGCTCGATCAGCGACTCCCGCACAAGTCGAAACTCTTTATGCTCTAGATAGCGCAAACCCCCATGGATGAGTTTCGTGCTCCAAGAGGATGTGTGACTAGCAAAGTCATCTTTTTCACATAGGCACACTGAAAGGCCCCGCCCCGCCGCATCGCGGGCGATCCCGACGCCGTTAATACCGCCTCCAATGACGAGAAGATCATAAACCGACATAGCGTACCTGCGAGAGTTCGATATCCAACATCGCATGTTCAGAGGTGAAATCAAGCCTTGAAGGCGGCTATAGCGCTCTAAATCGGTGCTGCCCCTGCCATCTCCGTCGGGGGCGGGGCCACCACGTCCACCCCTGATCGATGCACAATGTCGGCGAACGCCGACGGCACCGCTTTGTCGGTCACCAAGATATCAATATCTTCAAGTGCAGCGACCTTCGCCATCGCCGCCCGCCCGAACTTAGAATGGTCAGCCACCAAAATGGTTTTGCGCGCATTAGCAATAATCGTCTTTGCCGCCCGGACTTCTCGATAGTCGAAATCCAGTAAAGAGCCGTCAGGATCGATGCCGCTGATGCCGATAATACCAAAATCAAGCCGAAAGCCTGACAGAAACTCGATAGCCGCCTCCCCCACCACACCACCATCGCTGCCCCGCACCGTGCCGCCCGCCATCATGACCTCAAACGCCGTCTTACGGGAAAAAAGGTCAGCAATATGAAGATTATTGGTGACAATGCGCAGCGATTGGTGATCCACCAGATGCTCCGCCACCGCCTCAGTGGTCGTGCCAATATTCATGAATAAAGAAGCGTGATTAGGAATAATCTCGCGCACCAACCGACCAATCGCATCCTTTGAGGATATGAGCGCGGTGCGGCGATCCGAATATTCCTCATTTTGCGTCGAGTTCGGTAGGCCCACGCCGCCGTGGAATCGCGCCAACCGACACGCGATGCATAGGGCGTTAACATCCCTACGGATCGTTTGGGTGGTCACGTCGAACCGGTCAGCAAGCTCCGTCACGGTGGCAAAGCCGGTTTGCTCCACCAGCTTCACGATCGCCTCCTGACGATCATTGAAGACATGGCTGTCTTCGCTCATCGCTTTATCACCTGTTGGTCAAGACCCTTTTGCATCGCCGCTGCTTACCTCTTGATGGAGATTATTATTGAACACGAAAAGCCCCAGGAGACGCCTCAAGCACACGCCTCTCCCAATCCTCCGCCCCGTCTGCCGCCACACAGGCCACGATACAGCCCCCGAACCCGCCTCCGGTGAGCCGCGCGCCGATGGCCCCTTGGACTTTGGCCTCCTCCACCAACCGATCAATGCCAGGGACCGACATCTCAAAATCGTCCCGCATGGATAGGTGGCTTTCATCCATCAGCATACCGAAGTCTGTCATACGCTGATCCCTTAACGCCGTCGCGGCGCTTACTGTACGGTGATGCTCTGTGATGCAATGCCGAACGCGACGACGGACGGGTTCGGGCAAGGCGCCGTTCCCTACGACATCGTCCAGGGTGAGGTGACACAAATCGTTTGTCCCAAAATGCTCCTTCGCCACGTCGCATTCCTGCTTGCGGGCCCCATAGCGACCATCCGCCAACTCCCGATGAATACCAGAATGGAGAACCACAAACCGGTGGCTGGTGGGAAGCGGGATAGGGTCATAGTCAAGGCTTTCCGTATCCAGAAAAAGTGCCTGACCCGGCTTGGCGACAGCCACCGCCATCTGATCCATAATCCCGCAAGGAACACCAATATCCTCATTCTCGATACGCCGAGCCAGCTGCGCGATCTCGACATCATCCGCCGACATCGATGAGACGTCACGCAAGGCTTTGATCACCGCCACACACAAAGCGGCGGACGAAGACAGCCCCGCCCCGTGACTAAGGGTGGAGACAAGAGCGATGTCGGCCCCCCTTTCGACCCAGCCCAGCCGTTTGGCCAACCGCACCGCGTAAAAGGCGTAGCGAGCCCAGCCTTGGTTCATATCGTCGGAAAGGGACGCCGAAATAGCGCCTTCAAATTTGTCGGACACCACCGTTACCTGGTCATCCTGCCGCATCTTGAGGGATAGGGTGCTGCCCACCCCAAGCGCGCAAGGCAGGACGCGACCGCCATTATAGTCAATATGCTCCCCAATAAGGTTCACCCGTCCTGGTACGAATAAGGTGACCTCTGGACGGGCTCCAAACCGCTCTTTGAAAAACACCTCTCCCATTACTGATCTCGCAGGGTTAGCGCGGCGACCTCTGGCATAACGTCAACGGTAAAGACCCCGGTCCCCTGCTCCACAGAGGCAAGATACTTTACCCGGCCAGGCGCGCGCAGAATGGGATAGAACTGAGCGGTGAAATGATAGCTATCCTCACTCCCCACCGGAGCAGCGCGAAGAGTCAGCATATAAGCCGTATCCCGTTCAAAATAGGCGTCATACCGACGGGTCATCTCCCCCAGTAAATGGGCAAACCCGTCCTGCTCCTCCTCAGTCAGGGCCCAAGGACCAGGCACCCGGCGCTGGGGCGCCACCCAGACTTCAAATGGAAAACGCGCATAGGGGGGACAGAAGGCGTGAACGCCCCCCGCTTCCGTTATGTCGTATACATCTTTCCAGGCAGCCATCGCCGCGGTGAGATCATACCCCTTCGCAAAGGCTGCAACCGCTTGTTGTTCTACCAGAGGCGTCTTGCCGAAACCGTAAATCTGTCCATGGGGATGGTGCAGGGTCACCCCGACTTCTTCCCCCCGACTTTCAAAAGGCATGACATAGTCGCAACCCGTCCCAAGAAGCGCGTCATACCGATCAATCCAGGCCGCCAGCAGGAGCCGACGCCGATCCTGACCAATTGTGTGCAGGTTCCCACTGCTCTGCGGTGAGTACACCACCACATCGCAGCGCCCGTAGGCCGGTTCAACGTCTATCAAGGGGGGAGCGTGGGGCTGAGGCGCTCTGGGATGAAGGCTTGTGAACTTGTTCTCGAAAACCGCTAGCTCGAAGTCAGCAAAAGGGATTTCTGTCGGTACACCGCTCGGTTGGGTCGGGGCCAAAGGATCATTGGCAGCCGACGGCTTATAGGTACGATTTTGGCGGTGAGCCGCATAAATATTCCATTCCTGCCGAAACGGATGCCAGCGTAATTCTCCCCCCGTTGCCACCGGATCATCTGTCTCATCGAGCGACGGCAGATTATGGGGGGTGTACCCATAAAGCAGCAGTTCCCGGCCATCGGCCTTCACGTGCCGCCGCCGGTGGACCGGCTGACCTCCAACTTTTTGATCAAGCGTTGAAACCGTCATCACCATCACCCCTCCACACTTTCAAGATGATAAAGAAGACAGCTATTGGGATGCATCAGCGGCAGCTGGATCCCAAAATGGACGAGCGCCTCACCGCGAAATACCGTCCCATCACCACAAAGGTCGGCGGCTTCGACAATGGAGGGAGCGGTGACCGATGGCGGATGCGTTGGCCATATTAAGCGCGTCAGATAGTGTTTGTCGGGCGCAAGCCCCGCAAACCGGATGCGGCCGGGCAAAGTAGTGCTATGGCCCTCTACCTTCGCGCACGAAAAAAGCGCCGCTGACTGATCTTTCGCCACCACACCAACCATATTGAGGTAATCAGACGCCTCTAGGCGATAAAGATCACCTGAATGGATCAACGCGCGATGCGCCTTATAAAGGGCAATAGCGCGCCGAAGAACGTCTAGATCGGCGTCTGTTTCCTCACTGAGATCTAGCTCCATCCCCATATGACCGAGCATGGCGGTTGCCGCACGGAATTCCATATCGAACATGCGGCCCGTAATGTGGCAACGCTTGGGCCCCACATGGCTGCCCAGCACATCAGGCGGGAAGAAATAGCTTGCCCCCCGCTGAATACGCTGACGGTCCAGCGCGTCGTTATTGTCCGACGTCCAAACCCTATCCGTATACCGTAATATTCCGAAATCAGCCCGCGCCCCGCCTGAGGCGCAGCTTTCAATCTCAAGCTCAGGATGGGCTCGCCGAAGGCGGTCCATCAGGCTATAGACTGCATGCGTTTGACGGTGGATGACGGGTCTTTGGTCCATACCGCCAGGGTGCGTACTGTCCCGGTTCATATCCCATTTGATATAGTCAACGCGATAGTCTTTGACGATGGCATCAATGGCATCAAACAAATAGGCAGACACCTCTGGCCGGGTGAGGTCCAACGTATACTGCTCACGAAAGGGGACCTGCTCCACCCCCCGCGCATTGAGAACCCAATCGGGGTGCTGGCGGTATAGATCACTGTCAGGATTCACCATCTCAGGCTCAAACCAAATCCCGAACTCCATCCCAAGGCTTCTCACATGATCGACAAGCGGATGCAGCCCATTGGGATAGACCGCCGATGAGACCGTCCAATCCCCAAGTCCAGCGCGGTCACTTCGCCGGCCACCGAACCAGCCATCATCCAAAACGAATCGTTCCGCCCCCACCGCGGCTGCCCGATCCGCCAGGGCCATCGACTTGTCCTCACCATGGTCGAAATAAACAGCCTCCCACGTATTATAGTGAACTAGTCGAGGTTTGGCGCGACTGCGTCCATCAAGAATATCCTGCCGCAGCACCCGATGAAAGCTCTGGGACAGGGTGTTGAGCCCGGTATCTGACCATACAGCGTAAAGGGTTGGGGATCGATAGACTTCTCCCGCGTCCAATTTCATCTCACCCGGGAAGAAAAGCTCCCCCATTTGGACAAAAGATCGACCATCAGTGTGACGATCTATTCTGACGCGATTATTCCCGCTCCACCCCAAATGAAATCCTGCGCAAGGCCCCGCCGTCTCATGGGTGAAGGGTGCTAAGGCGATCAGCCCGGGGAAATTATCGTGGCTTGTCCGCCCCGCCTTATTCTCGCGCAGATAGGTGCCGCGATGGGCTCCGATTTCCTGCACCTCAAACTCATGGGCCCAGCGGCCCGTAACCCCCCAAACGCGACTTAACCGCTCGTCCAACGGCATCGCCATAACAGGTGCCCAGGCGATGAATAGGGCCGCGTCGCCTTCATTCTTCACCGAAATTGTGATGCTCAGAGCGGCATGGTCGGGCCCCAACGCCACGTCATAGGTCACCCCCAACCCGACATTTTTATCCCGGCAGTGGATCCGAACATGCTGGGCCGTGACCATCTCCACCTGTTCGACCCGCAGGAAAGAGGCCCAATCCCCTCCATCACGATGCGCCAACAGACCAGATGGGCCGCCTAACCCTGCGCCCAATTCATTGGAAAGGGATGGCGCCACATCCTCGGTCGGCCCGCCAAAAGCCCATTGTCGAGTGGACAAGACCTCAAATTCCTCAGGGGCGGAATGCGCAAGCGCCCGGCCCCAATGCACGATGCTGGGCCGTTGCCCTCGTTTCACGGCGATCACCAGCTGAACATTGTCCATCCGAAGCGACACATGGTTTGCGGGGACATCGGTCATGGCACGTCCCTCGACATGAGTGAGGGTTTTAAGGATTGAATGATCCATCCTCTACTCTATCATGTTCGAAAATGAAAATAGAAATGTGATGTGAACTTGAGGCCTCACCCCAGGTGAACCCCGAGACACATGCAAGGAGGACCCGCGTGACGCCAGATAAGCTGTCTCTCGACCCACTACAGATGGGTGTTTTCGTTGGGCTGACCGTCCTCATCGGCGTGCTGACCTGGTGGCAATGTTCGGGCGGGCGGGCACGGGGGGAAGCCTCTGAGAAAAACTCGGCCCACGACTATTTCCTCGCGGGTAACGGTCTTCCTTGGTTTTTTGTGGCCGGATCGATCACCCTCACCAATCTCTCCACCGATCAATTGGTGGGCATGAATGGGAACCAGATGCTGCTGCTCGCCTGGTGGGAATTGGCCGCCGTGGTTGGCCTTTTCATTCTCGCTTTCGTGTTTATTCCCATCTATTACCGTAATAATTGTACGACCACGACAGAATTACTCGAACGCCGCTATAACAATCCCCATATCCGAGCACTGATCTCTGTCATCTTCATGGCAGGAACGGTCTTCATTTTTCTTCCCTCCGCCCTCTATGGCGGCTCCTTGTTCATGAAAACGATGTTCGATACCGACCTGCCATTAATGGTGATCGCGGTGTTTTTTGCCGTTATTGGTGCGGCCTATGCGATCCTTGGCGGCCTGCGCGCTGTTGCTGTTTCGGACACCTTTAGCGGTGTTGGGCTTTTGAGCCTTGCCGTGCTGGTGGTCTATTTGGCGTTGAAGGCTGTCGATTTCGATATTGTCACCGACGTCCCCATGGAGCGCTTATCGATGATCGGCGCAACCGACTCTCCCATCCCCATTACAACCCTCTTTACGGGGATGATCCTCATCCAAATCTACTACTGGTCAACGAACCAAACCATCACCCAACGGGCCATGGCCGCTAAAACCGTTGGCGAAGCCCAGCGAGGCATTGTGGCCGCGGCGGCCATCCGGCTCATGATTGTCCCGGTGATCGTGGTGGTGCCCGGCGTTGTGGCCTTCAAACTCTATGGCGATATCAATGACGCGGCCTTCGGCACCTTAGTCGGCGATATTCTACCCCCTTACCTTTCGGGGGCATTTGCGGCGATGATGGCCGCTGCGGTGCTTACCACGTTCAACTCGCTTTTGAATTCCGCTGCTGCCCTCTATGTCTGCGATATCCATCAGCGATACATTGACGCCGATGTGAATGTGCCGCGGGTATCCACCATCTTTTCTCTCATTATGGTAGTCCTCGCCATCGGCATGGTGCCGGTCTTCAGCAGCGCAGAGAGCCTGATCAACCTGTTGCAACAGCTCTATGGCCTTGGCTCCATGCCCGTTCTGGCCGCCTTCACCCTAGCGCTTTTGTTCAACAATGTGGACTATCGCGCAGCTATGGCGGGCGTTGTCTTTGGTGTCTGCTTTTACGCAGTACACACCTTTATCCTCAGTACCGAGCCAACCCGTGCTGCCCTTGCGGGTGACATCACCACGGGCCCGATGGCTGAATTCCTGGGCGGGCTGACCCAGGGCGGCCTTGTGCTGCGGACTATAGATTGGGTGGCTCACCTGCACTACATCCATTATATGGCCATCACATTTTTTGCGATTTTGATCTTTTCCCTGACGATCAACCTCCTCTTCTTCGGTAAAACGGCCACTCTTCGCTTGGGTCGGCGTTCACCCACCCCCGCATAAGGAGCAGCACCCATGTCCGGCACCCCCCTCCTCCTCGCCCTTGACCAAGGCACAAGCTCCAGCCGTGCGATGGTCTTTACCCCCAATGGCGAGCTTGTCGCCTCCGCCCAGGAAGAGTTCCCACAATCCTACCCCCATGAGGGATGGGTGGAACAGGACCCGAACGATATCTGGGCGTCCATTCTGTCTGTCGCAAAGAAAGCGATTGCGAAAGCTGAAGCGGATGGCGATAAAATCGTCAGTATCGGCATCACGAACCAGCGCGAGACGACAATCCTCTGGGATCGTAAGACCGGCGTACCAGTTTACCCGGCTATTGTGTGGCAAGACCGTCGGACAGCCGATGAATGCGCACGACTGAAAGCCGACGGTGCCGAAGTCCCCCTTCGGCGACGGACGGGGCTCCTCCTTGATCCTTATTTCTCCGCGACGAAGGTCGCCTGGATTCTCGATAATGTTGAGGGTGCCCGCACCGCAGCGGAGGCAGGAAAGCTGGCCTTTGGGACGGTGGATTCTTGGCTTGTCTGGAAGTTAACAGGCGGCCATGTTCACGCCACTGATGCGACGAATGCGTCGCGAACGAACCTTTTAAACCTCACCACCGGGGAATGGGATGACGAGATGCTGTCCCTTTTCCGGGTGCCGCGGGCCCTGCTTCCTGAAGTGAAAGACAGTGCCGCTGATTTTGGCAATACAGACCCCAACCTTTTCGGACGTCCCATCCCTATTGGCGGCATCGCGGGCGATCAGCAGGCCGCCGCTATCGGGCAAGGCTGTTTTGATGTGGGCAGCGCAAAAAGTACCTATGGCACCGGCTGCTTTCTATTGGTTCAAGCAGGAAATGTACCGCCCACGTCAGATAATGCGCTTCTTTCAACGGTAAGCTATCAGCTTGAGGGAAAACGGGCCTATTGCCTTGAGGGCTCAATTTTTATCGCCGGTTCTGGTGTCAAATGGCTCCGAGATAGCCTTGGGCTGATCCAATCCGCCGACGAAACCGAGGCCCTTGCCAAAAGCATTCCGCATACGGGCGGTGTGTACGTTGTCCCCGCCTTTACCGGCCTTGGCGCCCCCCATTGGGCGCCAGAGGCCAGAGGCCTTATCGCAGGTCTAACCCCCGGCAGAGGGACAGCCGAGAATGTACAGGGAACACAAGAAAACGGAGCCGAAAAGACAAACGACATAATTAGGGGCAATAGCGC
>CALFRH010000228.1 GCA_937919225.1 uncultured Parvularcula sp. | reverse complement strand
GCTGATTAAAAAGGCTAAATGACTGGAACTGGGGTTTGTCGTAGGGCTTAGACGCCACGAACATCTCACCGGCCGTCACATCCATGATAACCGTTGCCAAGGTTGCCGAGCTGTCCCCCCCCGGCCCCTTGGCCGGCGAGCGGCAAACCGAATAAGGAGCGCCCCACTTATCAGCAAACGCCTCTTTGAAATCATCAATCGTGAGGCGGCCAAGTCGCGTTTCAAGACTTCTCCTTACTCGGACATCGCGATAAAGCGTATCGGGCGTGACCTGTAATGCCATGTCCTGATAGGTCGCAATCGCCCCTTGGGATAGGAAATGATTGGAATGCACAATCAAATCATTTTCCGCCCGGAGCCAGAACAATTTCTCCGGCGTGGTTTCAAAGTTCACCGCTTCCCCGTCGCCATGGCTGACCATGACGTTAATCGAGAAAGATCGCTCGCTACCAATGACAGCCGATAGACCGTCGTGGAAGTTCTCGGCCATTAAAATCTTTCGGCGGATAAAGGGGGCCGGAATACCATTCCTGGCCACCTCATTCGTGGCCTTCAAAAAATTCCCCGTCACGGCCAGGCCCGCATCGTTCAAGCCACATCGAGCCAGCGTTCCAGCCTCGACCAAGGTGATAAAATTCGGGCCACGCTCGGGCAACACTTCCAGCACAATAGTGAAATCAGCGCTTTCTTCACGCCAATCCCAATTTTGACCATGAATAACATGACCGCTGGCGGTCGCCCCCGAAAGGGCGATAGCGCCCGTACACCCCTCACCCGAGATATCGTCATGACCGCCTTCCGGCGGGGTTTTTGCACCATATAGCAATTCTGTACGCGCATTGAGGGCTACTACTTCCCCCATCCGGCGACCGGCGCCCTCTGCAATCCCTTGTAATTCAGTATACATATCGGCATCAAAAAGCCGAATGCGATCGGCGAACGCCTCCCCCACTGCGATGACATCGTCCCATGCATACCCTTTTTCGGCAAAGCCCTTTTTATAAACCTCTGTAGAAAGATCGATAAGGTCGGCCGCCTGCTCTCCATAACTCTTTCCGCGCGTTATGGGGTCACCCTGAATAACAATATGACGAAACACTTGGACTTATCCTTTTATAGTGCGCCTAACCCTGGCGGCGTAGTGTCGACTGAAAAAATGTGCGGACTTTCGACAATAAAACAGGAGCCCACCCTTCGTGCGTGATGTCAGGGATGAGATCAAATTGAGCCCCCACCCCTTGCGCCTCAAAACTCGCCTCGAGGCTTCGCAATCGCTCAATTCTTGTCGCCCCTGCTGCATTCGCCCCTTCCTTCCACCAAGCGGAGTCTTCAGGGATAGTGATCTCCCAAGTTTGGGTATCTTGACTGCCAACAACCATTTGGACGGGTACGGCTTGAAGCGCGTTCATATCAATTTGTACACCAAAGCGATCCTTGATGTCCCGGACGCCCACCCACCAATCTCGCTCCTCATCAAGAAGGGTCACCACACCGGGGGCCCCTATCGAGACGGCTTGCAGCCGATCCGGGTGGAAGTATAAAAACCGGTGGGCAAAATGTCCGCCACCTGAAAATCCGTGAAGCATAAAGCGGCGAGATTTAAGGCGATATTTCTCAGCCACCTCATCCACCATCGCAAGCAAGAGATGGTCGAACTCAAAGCCGCCAAAACGAATGAGCTTGTAGCTGTCAAGATCACCCGGACCCGCGAGCCCCACCGGGAACAGCGGCGCCAGAACAATGCAGTTATGGTCCGCCGCAAAGTCAGCAAATTTATCCCGATACGTTGCCGCCCCTCGTTCGGTACCGTGCATGAGGACGATAAGGTCATAGTCTTGCGTCCCACTCTCCTCATAGGATTCAGGGACATACAGACAGTAACTGACGCGAGGATCAGCCTGCAGCACAAAGAAGGGCGTCGCCCCCCAATCATAGTACGTCAACTTATTGCCATGTCCCTGACGTGCCAACGATCGACTCCCTTGATTTGAATTGTATAATATCACAAAGAAATACAATGTGAACCATAAAATCAACGATTTCAAACGAAATATTGTCCAATGTTGGGGTACAATATATAAGTGGGCGATGCCCAAATGCCCTTTCACCGCCAGTTAAGAGAGACTTAGACCTGCCACAGCTTAAACCAACTGACCTGCAAATTAGGTTAGCCTTGCAGATCGCGAAATCGCTCAAACTCAACTCAACCGAGGCGAATGCGCACCTTAAAGAAAGTGCCATCGCAAAGGGTTTGGGCGTATCTCGCTCCCCTGTCCGGGGTGCACT
This sequence comes from uncultured Parvularcula sp., assembly GCA_937919225.1. GTDB lineage: Bacteria > Pseudomonadota > Alphaproteobacteria > Caulobacterales > Parvularculaceae > Parvularcula. The sequence goes on along the minus strand of CALFRH010000228.1, from coordinate 11,201 downwards.
GAGCTTACTCGAGAAAAAGGGAATCGTGCAGTCTAAGGCCAATCACGGCTTCTACCTGCAAATCGATGGCAAGGATATTGATGTCGACGCGTTGAACTTTCGCGAAACCGAAGCGGAAACCCTTTACCGAAGCATTATCGCCGACCGTGTCCGTGGTGAATTAGCGGAAATAGAGACTGAGTCAGATCTTATCAGGCGATATGGCGCTTCGCGGCCACAATTAATACGGGTGCTTACAACCTTATCGAAAGAGGGAATTGTTGAACGAAGCCAGGGCTATGGCTGGCAATTCAGTCCTGCCCTCAACACGGAACGGTCCCATGATGAGAGTTATGCGTTTCGCCTGCTCATCGAACCTGCGGGGCCCATACAGCCCACCTTTCAGTTAGATAAGAAGCGCCTTCGGGCAACCAAGGAGGCACACCTGGACCTGCTCGCCCGCATCTCCACCGATGCAACGTCCGAAGAACTTTTTGCCGTCAACGCGGATTTTCACGAGATGATTGCAGAGTTTTCGGGCAATAGATTTATCCTTCAAGCCTTAAAACAGCAAAATCGCCTACGCCAACTGTTGGAATATCGCGGCTTTCAGGAAAAGAACGAAGAACGCGCAAGAATTTCATGTACCGAGCACCTGGAGATTATCGACGCGCTCGAGCAAGGCGACAATGAACTTGCCTCGATCCTCCTTAAACGTCACATTCAGGTGGCCAGTAAGCTTAAGCTTGGCTTCGATGAAGCCGAAGCCAGCTAATCCCCAAAGGCAGACCACGCTCCAACAGGTGGATGCTTGCCCGCCCAAGGGGCCGCACGCTCTAACTGACCCGCCAGCTGAAAGAGTGTCGCCTCGTCCCCAAAACGGCCGATGAAGTGTGAGCCAATTGGCAAGCCGTCCGCATTCCAAAACAACGGCACCGACATGGCCGGGGCACCCGTGATATTGGCAAGTGGGGTAAAGGGCACAAACTTCAACCACCGATCCAAGTAGCGATCGGCATCAGGATCATTCGTGTAAATATATCCATGCTCCACCGGTGGTGACGCCAGCGTCGGAGTGAGGAAGAGGTCATATGTTTCCCAAAAGGGAGCTGTCTGGCGCGCTGTTGCCGTGAATAGCTCTAAAATGCCAAGTAAATCGACAGCACTCATCTCCGCTCCGCGCTGGGCCAGTGCGAGGGTGGCCTGCTCGACGGTTTCAGCATTTACCGGCCGCCCCGTTATGTCCGACATCGCGTCGATGCCAAATGACAAGTGAATGCAAAGAAGCGCGCCCAGCGCTTCTGCCATCTTTTCGCCGTCAAAGTCCGGCGCCGCCTCCTCAACATGATGGCCTAAGCTCTCACAAAGCTTTGCCGTGTCCTCCATTGCCGCAACACAGTCAGGCGAAACCTCCGCATCGAAAGGCGGCGACGCAGAAAAAGCAATCCGTAGGGGTCTGGGTTCGGTCGTCACCTCATCAAGGAAGGGGCGTTCCTTTACCGGCGCGCAATAATAATCCCCAAGCTTTGGCCCGTCCGTTGCGTCCAACAATGCCGCGCTATCTCGCACCGATCGGGTAATTGCATGCTCAATAACCAAGCCATTCCAATACTCTCCGCCATCGGGCGCGGTGGATACGCGCGCTCTTGTTGGCTTTAATCCGAACACACCACAACAAGATGCAGGGATGCGTATCGAACCAGCACCATCATTGCTATACCCCAGCGGCACAATACCAGCCGCCACGGCGCTGGCGGAACCGCCACTCGATCCACCAGAGTTTCGGGTAATATCCCAAGGCGTGGCACAAGGCCCGTAAAGCGTGGCGTCGGTGGTCACACTTGCACCGAGCTCCGGCAAATTGGTTTTTGCAACCGGGACGATGCCGGCGTTCCGATAAGAGGAAACCAGCGAGGTGTCATAAGGGCGGGACCAACCCGCGGCAAGACGACTGGATTGATCATTTGGAACGTTTGCGACCGATAGATATTCATCCTTCAAGACGATGGGTACACCCACAAAGGGTCCATCCGATACCCCAGCCTCCAAGGTACGACGCGCCTCATTTTCCAGTGGTCGGACGATTGCGTTCAGCTTTGGATTTAGCTTTTCAATTAAATAAAAAACAGTGTCGATGACGTCTGCTGAAGAAATTTGGCGATCCTTGATGAGATTAGCCAAATCAGTTCCATCAAATTGGGGATACTCTTTCAAGATGCTCATACCAGACCATTCATCATAATTGTTTTTTGTATTTTGCAAAAACATTTATATAATGACACGGAATGACGTTCAATGCCCATCGGTGAAAAGCTGTAACGCGCCGGTGTGCCTAGATACGAAACGAAGAACTGGGCCAGCCTCCTTCTCTACCGCCCATAGAATGATAGCAGGACTGACGATGTATCGCCCCGCACATTATGACGAGCCAGATCAAGAACGCCTTCTTTCGCTGGTTGATCAGTTTCCCTTCGCAACCCTGGTGTCGGCGCGCCCCTCCCTATGGGCCACCCACCTTCCTCTCCTACGCGATGATACGAGCAACGCCGACGGCGTACTGATCGGTCACATGGCAAAAGGAAACCCCCAGTGGCGCGCCCTGTCAGATGGCGATCCCGTTCTTGCCATTTTTCAGGGGCCGGACGCCTATATCTCCCCCCAATGGTATACGGAGGAGGCGGATGTCCCGACGTGGAATTATGTTGCCGTTCACGTTAACGCGACGTGGCATCGAATTGACAACGAAGGTGATATTGACAGTGTTTTGCGCAAAAGCGTGCACAGGTTTGAACAGACCTTCGCGCAACCATGGTCATTGAACAGTTTAGATCCCGAGATCATTCAGCAGTTCAAAGCCGATATCACCGTTTTTTCCTTGCGCATCACCACCATCGAAGGCGTTCGAAAGATGGGTCAAGACAAAACCGCTACGGATGTGTCTGGTGTAGTGAAGGGCCTTTCAACCTCCCCCACCCCTTCAGAAGAACAAGTTGCCCAACTGATGGTGGACGCAAATCCGGAGAAATAATACCGATAAGGATCGCTTCTTCCTACATCGTCTGCTTTGATAGATAGTCGACTGTTGCGCGGAACAAAGTCACCGTCTCATGAGTGCGCCAACCGCCATCCTTTAAGAAGTTTTTGTAGGCAGATGTTTTGACAATGACGATACTGTGTTTACGGTTGACATAGATGAACTGCCCATAGATTCCAATGGCCACAAACTCATCATCATAGTCCTCCGGTATCCACCAATGATGTTTATACCCGAAATAAGAGGAAGACAGAGGGTTATCAGGACCAGGTTCAAGTCGCGGATGGTCCGGAACGGTTGACCCGTCGATCCACTCCGTTGAGATCAGTTGCTCGCCGCTCAGGCTTTTGCCTTCATTGGCAAAGATGCTTCCAAATCTCAGCATATCTCTAAGCGAGATATTCATTCCCCCACCCGCGAGAGGTTCGCCTGTCGCATCGGTCAGAAAGTATGCATCGGATTCGGCGCCAATTTTATCCCAGACCTCTTCTTTAAAATAAGCTTCGAAAGGCTTACCTGTCGCGCCGCGAATGACCATGGCGAGAATGTGGGTATCAATAGAGGCATACCGATGAAACGTACCAGGCTCATCCACCCGCTTCATAGTTTTGGCGAAATCGTCCAAAGACCCAATCGCTGAGGCCTTTATTGACCGTACCAATTCCGATGAAAGATCGCCCATATCCTCTCGCCATTGAATGCCAGAGGACATGTCCAGCAAATCAACAACACGCACACCGTCATAGGCCGTTCCCTCTAAGGCCGGCACATAGTCAGTAACATAATCATCTTTACTGCTGATATCCCCCTTCTCAATCGCAACCCCCGCAAGGAAAGCAGTGAATGTTTTGCTGACTGACATTTGCATCGCCAGGCTGTTTTGATCATTACCGCGATCGTAGTTTTCATATATCAGCTTACCATCTTTCATGATGGCTAAACCTGTCGTGTTCATCTCCTCGAGAAAGTCGCGGGTGTCGCTCGTTTTTTCTTGAAAATCGAACGTCGCGGGCATTGGAAAGGGTTGGAGATCTTCGATGATTTTCGTCGCCTGCGGGCTACGATCAACTTTCAAAGATGGTTGGTTTGCGTAGGCCGTACGAAAATTTTCATCCAACGCATCTGCATCAAAAAACCGAGCATATGAATGCAACAGAAGTAAATCTCGTACCAACCCGGTTTGTATGAGGGAAAACACCCCTACAAGAACGACAATGCCGGCGATGATGTAGCTGCGTTTCATGTTTATTCCAAAACCGTTATTGCCTGCCCTTTAGGCGATATCCACCAAAGGACAGGCATTCTCTATACTTAGTAATTCATGGAATAGGTCAAGCGGGCTGTTGCGCCTGGGCCTGACGTGAACGTAAAATCCTCTGCATTTCGGAACGCATCGGGCGTGAAGTAAAACTCGTTCAACAAATTGTTGATAGCAAGGGTTGCTTGGCCTGGACCAACTTTACCGGTCACGGAAACATCAATCAGAGTGAAGGCCTCTACATCCGAGCGCCCAAACTCCTGCTCATTCTCGAACCGTTGTTGCCGCGCGGAATGCGTAAGCTGCGCACGTGTGGACCAGTTTTCGGCAAAATCATGTTCAACGAACGCGATCACCTTCCCCGGCGCAATACGCGACGTGTCCAACTTGCTGATGTCCCCGGTCGCGACATCCTCAACTTCACCATCAACCCAGGCGATAGAGGTGCCAAAGCGCCAATCGTCAGCTGGCTCCGCTTCAAGTGCGGCTTCGATACCCCATACTTTCTCCGGCGCACGAACCAATTCGAGGGTGACCGCGTTGAACGATGAGCCAAACTCAGATTCGCTATAGAATGCAGCGAGCGATGATTTCACCACCCCCATTTGGGAACGAACGCCTATCTCGTAACTGTCAATCACTTGAGCTTCGAAATCAAAGTCGCTCACGGAGGGCGTGGTCGCAGACCGGATCGCGCGGCCAAAATCATTCACGGTAAAGCCTTGAGAAAAACCGCCGTAGAAATCGACGCCTTCAAATGTTCCTTGGAAGGGGCTTACCACAGCACCAATATTGAAAAGGAGTTCCTCATATTCAACGGTGCCCCCTTCGACCGTCGATCCGCCCGGCAAGAAGGGGTCAAAAATTGGAATGGTCGTAAAGGTCCCGACAGATACTTCAGCATTTTCGAAACGCAGACCACCCACAATATCTAGCCACGGCGCTGGTGTATACTGAACCTGTGCAAATGGAGAGAGGCTCGTCTGCTCAAGCGGGGGCACAAGTAGGCGCCCATCCGTTAGGGGTTGAACCGTCTCATCCTCAACATAGTCGATGCCCCACAGAACGGTGCCATCACCACCAAACAACGTAAACGGTGTATTTAAGTCGAGCCTTATCCCATATCGCTCCGCCTCAATAAGACTCTGCCCACCATCTGGAGGGAACACAGGGGCAGGATTAAAGGAGAAGACGGCCTCGTAGTCGGAGTAAAACCCTTGAATATTCAAGGTACTGCCGAAAAAATCGGCATTTGAGTATCGTAAGGTAGTCACCAGATTACTGGTCGAATTGTTTTCCCCTGGGAAAACACCCGGCACGGCAACCGCTGGTCGGTCCCCAAACACACCGACCTCTGGAACAAAATCGGTGTCTTGTTCAGTTTCGTAGTAGTTGACCGATAAAAAGACTGACTGTGTATCAGTCAGGTCATACCCGATCTTGCCGAAAATATTGTAGCTGTCCGTATCCGCGATACCGCCCTGTAATTGGGGATCAGGAGGGATACGGTTTTCTTCAGCATCAAAGAACGATCCATAGTTTTCATAAAAACCACTGAAGACGAAGCTCACTTTTCCTGCACGGCCGGACCCCGCCTGCTGTACGGAGTAATTCAGACTATCATCCGGATTAACGATAGAAAGGCCGACGGACAGATCAGTTTGAAACTCAACACCGTCCGCAATGGGTTCCTTTGTTGCGAAGTTGATGATGCCGCCCGCGCCACCAAGACCATAGATCGCTGTGGATCCGGAAATCACCTCGACCTGCCCAATGGCGGCGGGACTGATCAGGCGAAGGTCGCGACCCCCATCCCGAAGCGGCACGGTCGTCGGTACCCCATCGATGAACACCGCAGGCTTCCGGCCCCGCAAGGTTTGACCAAAGTTTGAAAAACTACCCGCAGACGAGACGCCAAACCCCGGCACGGTCCGGGCCAGAATATCGCCAACATCGTTGGAGAAAAGAGACTGTTCAGCGATAGATTCGGTACCAATGATGGTCACTGTACCCGGTACAGACGAAAGGTCATCTGAAATCCTGGAGGGCGTTCCTGTGACGGTGATGGTGTCTAAGGCTTCCACTTCGTCTTGAGCCGTCGCAAAGCCAACCGAGCTCAGGGCCATCGCGCTGACCGTTAATGACCAACATAGCTGCCGCGCTGATTGAGCCGTCAGACCACTTTTTTCTCCGCCTGTGCGAAACATCCGAACCTCCAGGTGATATTATAATTCTTAGAGGCCTATAGCGCAGATAAATTGTATTTTGTATATAGAAAATACTTTTAATGGGCTAATTTCACCTCACACCCTCCCAGTGTCGCATTTATGCAACAAAAAATGCACGGAATGTCCTATCTCGCTTCACGCTGGGATTGGCTCCAAATGGGGCGCAACAGGGATGAAACGTGGGCGCCTGGTGATTCTCATTCTCTTTGATTGGAGTCAGAGAAAACGCCCCCTGAGTCTGGACCAGTTTCACAATGTCGCCTCACACCGTTTCAGATGTCAGGTACCTATCCTTTAAATGATAGCTGGACATAAGAATAGCGAACGGCGACAAAGAGGCAACGACGCCGTAGAAAATGCATAAGAGATAATAATGTTCTGAGAAAATTCAGATGTTATATTGCTTGAGGGGTACATATGATTACTGAGGGACTCAAAGCAATTCTGCCACTTTTTCTGCTTGTTGGGCTTATTTTCTTCAACGTGTCAGTGTTCGGCGGCGGATGCGTTCCCCCAGCAACATGCGCAGGTACCGAGTTATCCTTGACTGAGAGCGTAAAAGCACTCGTCGCCGACCCAACATTAGCGTTCCGTGGCGTGTGGCTCATCACGTCAATAATATCCACATCCTGGTTTATCGGCGGTTGCTTTACCGCCATTTTGTACGGCGGGCTGCTGATATGGGTATATATCAGCCTAAAGAATTTTATGACCTACAAACGATGAGTACACTCCCGCTCAACCTTTCTCAGTAAAACGTCGCATTGCGAGACATTGCCCGTGCCCTCAACCGCCGAATGCGGCGCACAGTTCGTTAAGGCCTCGGGTTGAAAAGTGATATGAAACAGGGGAGTACAGCGAAAGCGTGAGTAAGAACCAACGCCCATTGGCAAAGGTGCGCGACTGATATCACCGACCCAGCCCTCTTGGCACCTTATTCGAACTCAGCGAGGAAGAGACCGATAATCGGAGTAGATCCTGTGTTAAAGCTAATCCTCACAAACTTAAACGGTTACATGATTTTTTCCTTCTTTGTACGGAATACCATATGATGGATTATGATACATTTACGGATGAGTGGTATTCGATTTTTCTTCACTCTATTGACAACAAACACTCCCAGAAAGAGGTCGATTTCGTTCAAAGGCATATCCCCCTGAAAAGCCATTCGACCCTTTTAGACATAGCGTGTGGGCCTGGACGCCATGCAAAGCCGTTGGCGCAAGGGGGGTACGCCGTCATCGGGATTGATAAGAATGCGCAGTCAATCGACCAAGCCTGCCGGTCTAAGTGTGACGGAGCCACATTTCACCTTTTGGATATGCGAGAGTTACTCAGCCTACGAAAAACATTCGATGGCGCTATCAATCTGTGGCAGAGCTTTGGATATTACGACGAGACAACAAATCTCCAAATTATGCGAGACCTTTGTCGCATCTTGCGCCCAGGTGGACGCGCCATTTTCGATATCTACAATCGTGATCATATGAAAACGCTACCACTTACCGAACAGGCGGAGCGTTCCGGTCAGAACATTAGAACCACAAGGTCGTGGAGTGGGGATCGGATGCGATGCGAAATCCACTATGAAAGCGGGCGAAGAGACATATTTGAGTGGCAACTCTACACCCCCAATGAGTTTGTCGCGTTGGCAGCAAAAGCGGGCTTCAACACGACGATACAATGCGTGTGGTTCGATGAAACCATTGAGCCCTCCCCCAAAGATGCGCGGATGCAATTCGTGCTTGAAAAGCCCGCCTTGGGTGAGCTGCGTATTTGAAGCTCGTAGATGACGCCACGGCGTGATCCTCCGTATCTGATATATATGGGAAAACACTGTAGTCGCAGCTTATGCGAGCCATGCGGCCCAGTCGCCTTTTGTGAAAACCGCCGTCACGAAGCTAACGACCCCTGCAACGAACGCGACGCGCATGGATGTACCAATGAAGACGCCAACGCACCAACGAAACACATTCGCCCCTTTGCTCAAAGGCACCTGATCGCAAGCCTTACGATCAGTCCAGAACACCATCCGGCCCCAACCAGAATTGATAAACCACGCAAATTTGCCATGATCGTTCTGTTTTAGCCGTTTATAATCATCCTTGAACGCGGCCCAAAAGATAAGTTGCGCAAGGCCGTGTACGGCAACGGCGAAAACCCCACTCCCGAAGAAGGTCATCAACGATACGGTCAGAACTTGATCTGCCATTGCGATTTCCACACCGTATAATGACTATGAAGAAGATAGGGCAGTACGCAGCGACTGCCATACCTTAATCATTACATCGGCCCTATTCCGCATCATAGTGCGGGTCATGCACTCTGATGACGGAATCGGCAATTTCGTTAATGTCGGTGATATATCCAAAGTCGTAATCATATTCGACGGGCCGGACGCCATAGATCGCATAGACCCAAATCAGCTGTGCAAGATCCACTAGGATTTCATCCGCATGCCCAAAATCATCGCGGAAAACACCGGTCCCGTTACTGCCCACCAGAGTCTCAACATCGGGCAGTTGCCCATTTGCAAACCGTGTATAAAGTTCACCGGCCGCTTGTCCGTAGGGGATGCAAGAGACGTCAACACCGGGATGACGCGCCCGCAAATGATCAACAATGGCATGGCAGGCCGCGATCCCTTGGTCCTTCCAGCCCGCGTGATAGGCTTCTGGTTCAAAGTCACCGGGATTGGTGCTCCACGGCATGGCGACAAACAGCCGAGTGTTACTGTTCTGATCTAGGGCGTAGTCTGACCATAGGTCGTACCCCGTCATTGTTGAGTATTGCGGATGATACGTCATTCCAAAAAGATTGACGGTCCCTGTATCCAACACCGCCTGGATTTGGGCCCGTTTGGTCGCATTGTTCCAAAGGGCCTCGGGCGCACCCGTCGCCCCACCGGAGAAAATCATCGTTTGGGTATGGGCGGGGAAACCCGCATTCGGGCCGTGGAATGCCATGCCGTCGGCCATCGGCCGGAAAAAGCTGTGCCCGATGAAGAGGGCGTCATACCCGAAGGTCTGCTCACGAAACTTCGCCGTCAACGGGGGCATCGTATCCCCCCAATTGTCTCTTACAATGTCGGCACTGATGTTGAACGAGCATTGGTTGGACAGTGAGCCGTTACAGCCATTGTACCATCGGTCGAATACCCATCCCGTCCGCGGCGTCGCGGTGTAAGTCTCATTATAATCCTCGATGACCATGTTCACCGCACAGGTCTCGGCCTGGGCCTCGAACTGCTCCAGCGAGCAGTCCCGCTCCCCCGAGGCGGAGGTAATGTCCCCTTCCCCAATGATTTCAAGGGGATGGCTACAGGCCCCCACCACAAACAAAGAAAGAGAGAGAACAAATCGCTTCATTTTTTCGCGCCCCGCTACGACATGATTCATCCCTAACGACGGTCTTTTAAAATAGCGGCATTGTCCAGCCTCGAATGCAACAGGGGCTATTCACCATAAGTTGCCCCCATCGCGAACAGCATTGGCCCGCCTGCCCTTGCTCCTGGGCACCCGGGTGCTATAGCCCCCGCAAAAGTTGTGATTTGCCCCGAAGACACGAAGGACCCCCCCATGGCGAAGATTAAGGTTGCGAACCCGGTCGTCGAACTCGACGGCGACGAGATGACCCGCATCATTTGGCAGCTCATCAAGGATAAGCTGATCCATCCTTATCTCGACATTGACCTACATTATTATGACCTGGGGATGGAGTATCGAGACAAAACCGATGATCAGGTGACGATCGACGCTGCCATGGCCATCAAAGAGCATGGCGTGGGCGTGAAGTGCGCAACGATCACCCCAGACGAGGCGCGTGTCGAAGAATTCGGCCTCAAGCAAATGTGGCGCTCTCCAAACGGGACGATTCGGAACATCCTTGGCGGCGTTGTGTTTCGGGAGCCCATCATCATCTCCAACGTGCCGCGGCTCGTTCCCGGCTGGACCAAGCCTATCATTATTGGCCGCCACGCCTTTGGCGACCAATATCGCGCCACGGACTTCCTCTTCCCCGGCAAAGGCAAGATCTCGATCAAATGGGAAGGCGAAAGCGGCGAAATCCAAGAGTATGATGTCTTCGACGCCCCTGGGGCCGGCGTGTCGATGGCGATGTACAACCTTGATGATTCAATCCGTGATTTCGCCCGGGCCTGCTTTAACTATGGCCTTCAACGGAACTATCCTGTCTACCTCAGCACAAAGAACACCATCATGAAGAAGTATGATGGTCGGTTTAAGGACATCTTTGCTGAGATTTACGAGACAGAGTTCAAGGACGCGTTTGAAAAAATCAATCAGCATTATGAGCACCGCCTTATCGACGATATGGTGGCCTCCTGCATGAAATGGTCTGGCGGTTATGTCTGGGCCTGTAAGAACTATGATGGCGATGTGCAGTCGGACACCGTGGCGCAAGGGTTCGGCTCCTTAGGTCTGATGACTTCTGTCCTGATGACCCCTGACGGGAAAACCGCCGAGGCGGAAGCGGCCCACGGCACGGTGACCCGGCACTATCGCGCCCACCAACGGGGGGAAGAAACCTCCACCAACTCCATTGCGTCCATCTACGCATGGACCCGCGGCCTCAGCCACCGGGCGAAACTCGACGATAACCCAGAGCTGGCGAAATTCGCCGCCACGTTGGAAGACACCATCATCAAAACCGTCGAGGGCGGTCACATGACCAAAGACCTCGC
>CALFRH010000227.1 GCA_937919225.1 uncultured Parvularcula sp. | reverse complement strand
GTATCAGGCGACCCGGTCTGCGCTGCGGTGAGGTTCTCAAGCCCCTCTTCGAACGTCTGAGGGATTTGCGCTTGCTTTATCGTGGTGTTGGAAAGCGCTTGAGAAGCCTCTAGGGTTGTGATGCTTGTCGCGTTCGCGCTGTCACCAGACGCGCGGGCGGTTTGTTCGGTTACGATCGCAGACGCATTTGTGCTGACCCCGCTTGTGTTTGCCGCGATGCTCGTGACGTTTGAGGCAATAGCAGCAGCATTATTTGCGGTCGTAGTTTGAAGGGTCGTGATGTTAGACTCTGCTGTGTCCAAATCTGTTTGAATTGCTGAATCTGCTGCTTGAAATGCCGCTGTGACAGCAGTGATTTGTGCTGCCGCTCCGTCCACTTGATCCCAAGTGACCGTGAATGTGCCTTCGATACCAGTTGAGTAGTCAATCAGCCTAAATCTACCCGCTGAGTTTACACCAAGACCATATTGCGCTGATCCATCATCGGCGCTTACGACTAAGTTAAAGCCGCGCGGCAGTATCAAGTCGCCGCGTTTGTCGTGTTTTTCGCTCAGATCACGCTCAACCGCCTGAAACGCCTGCTCTGTGACGCGCTGGTCATAGTTGGCTGGGGTTTTTGGGCGCGGTACGGGCAAAACCGCTAAATCGGCACTCATCGGAGACCCATAGCCTTTCCAGACAAGCGATAGTTCCCAACTTTCCAGTCCGCTGCTGTGGCCTGGGTAAACACTAACGACGCCTGCCGCCCTCTCCACCGCATTGGCATCTGTTCGGATGCCGTGAATGGCCCTTCCGTTCTTTCTGTCCCGTTTGGAAAGTCTCGGACCTTGAAAGATAAGCTGATCTGACCTGAAACAGCCTCGTCAGGTATACAGCGATCCACACCCATAACCTGCTCACCGTTACCCAGCTCGTGAGGGCCAGTTTGCAAAAAAGGTGTTCCAGCCCCTGTCATCGTGGTGCCGGTTTCATGTTCGTAGCTCACAGATCCATCAATCATCAACGGATTTGAGAAACCATTTCCACGCTGAGTGCCGCAAAGGCGATCGATTGCATGATGGGTCCAATGCTTATCAAGATAATTGTACACAGCGACATGGCTGTTTTCAGTCGCCGAGCCCTTTGGATAAAACCACCAAATTTCATTGAACTCGGTGTTGTGCATTGCGCGAACCTTGTCGGCATGATCGCGATTTAGTGAATCATGAACGTCATCATAGATCATGCACGGCAGGTCATCGACATAAGCGCCGCCATTGCAGACGTGAAACTTATCGACACCCATCCAGTAGGCCATATCATCCACAAGAGCGCCCGCCCCCCTTGAGATTGCGCCACAACTGTCCGCAACTCTTGTCACTCCGTAAACGTTGGGGAGCCCTACGTAGCGCGCTATTTGAAGATCTTCGCCGGTAAAAATCAATGTTCCAGCTCGGATGTTCTTCGCAAACATGATGCCTGCCTTAGCTTGAATATTCAGATCACCCGCTAAATCCGCAAATCCCGCCGTCCAATCTGTGAAGTCATCGCGGTCACACCAAGATATTGCGCGCGGGTTGCCCGCAGCCCCAAGGGCCATGATGATCCCCTCATTGGTCACAACAACCGCGTCAGCCGTTGGGGCATTTGTCAGTACAGCAGCCGCAGCATCCCCAGGAGACCATGTGAAAATAGTTCCATGCGCATCATTCACTCCAACGAGAAGCTGGCCAGCATTGTCGAGTGACCATGTGCTTGTTGCTGCTTGCGAAGACCAACCACTGACCGGGGTAATGTCCGTGAGGACACCCGCCGTCGTCAGCACATAAAGATTACTTTCAGTGCCCAATGCTGCGCGTCCTGCTGCGGAATTATCCCCCCATGAGAGAATAGCCCGTGCGGTGCCTGTCAAAGCTGTTACAATTTGCGACCAACCGCCTATTGGCTTTGCCCGCTTCAGATGCCAGCGGACGAGGTCCGCATCATAAAATCGGCCCAGCGCCTGATACTCGGTGCCGCGTCGATCTAAACCCGGTGGATACTCTCCAAGCTTGAAATACATCGCTAGACCGCGACACCCGTTGAGACTGTCGGCGGTAGAGCGTCCTCATGTACGCCCGCATCCTCCATCTCGATTTGATCTAGAGCCTGCTCTGCCTTGGCTTTCCACATCGCGACCCGGCCATCATTCATGTTGAACGCCTCACCACAGGCAAGCGCGCGATAGATATACACGTCGGGATGCTTTTGGAGCAGCCAGTTTGATGTATTGCTATCACTTAGGTTGGGGATGGCCTGGCGATAGCGCAGGCGGATCGTGGTTGTAACGCGCGGCCAAAAATGCAGCTCACTGCCAACCACATCGTAAAAGCACAGCTTTCCACTTGTGATGTCCTCATACATTTCAAGCTGATCGATCGGTTTTGGCTTGATCTGATAGTGCTCATATGAAGTCTCACGAACGGACAGCAGCGCCCGGAAGTCAGATGGCAAGGATGCGACCCCATCCACAACCGCTAAACTGCTGACAACCGCCTCCATGTCGCGCGTGCGTAGTGTTCGAGAGAACTCCGCCTCAGCCATGCTGATCATATCTGGAATATAAGCCTCGGTGTCCGTGTCTCCGGTTCGCCAAAGCCATTTGGCCATAGCAGTCACCAGCCCAGAGTAAGACGCAACCTGACCATTGATAAATGAGGCGCTGGCAGTAGAAGCCGCCAAAATGGTGCCAAGGACATCTGCCGCAACAATATCTACGCTACCTGCAAGTGTCGCAGTGAGCCCAATCGTCGCCGAAGACCCCGCACTGTCAGGGACGGTAAAGCTGTAAGTGTAGACGCCTGTGACCCCCGTTGAAACGACCGTAACACTCGTCGCGTCTGCAACACTATCGAGGTAAAGCGTCAGGGTAGGCCCAGTGACGGGCGCCGCAAGGGCGCCTGTGCTGTCTTTGATGTTGAAGCTGCCCGAATAGAGAGCGCCTACTGTGAGTGTCATGATCCAAACTCCACAGACGCCACACCCAAGCTTGAAAGATCCGCCTTGAACGCATCTTCATTCGACCCGCTGATAAACTCCGCATAAACCTCACTCGCGGTCGGCGGCGTCACGAAGCTAGTCGCGAGAAAGGCATTTTCTGTGCCTCGCATATCAGTGTTGGCGGTCGTGGTATCTACCAAGGTCACCCGCGCAACAGTATCCGTCGCAGGGTTAAAGTCATTCAATGCAGAAATCGCCGCTGTAACCGGGCTTAAATCAACGCTTAGACCGGAAACGTCAGCCTTGAACGCATCTTCGCGGTTCGAAGTGGTGAAGTACGTGTAAATAGACGCGGCGTCTACCGATATGCCGCTGACATCCGCTTTGAAGACATCCTCATTAGCGCCGCTCGTAAACTCAGTATAAATCGCCGTCGCCGTGGGAACCGCTGCCGTCACATCAGCCGAACTTAAATCGTTCAAACTATTCACGGCATTCAGAATGGCCGTTTGCTGCGCGAGTGTGGCGTCAGAGCCCGATGGCATTGCGGCGATAATATCGATCTCAGTCTGAGCAAGCTCAGCACTAGTTGCAAACCCCGTCGCCGTAGAAAAGTTGCCTTGGTTTGTTTGAAGCTCGTTCGTGTCCGCCAAGATCGCTGAAATGCTTGCATTGTCAGGCGCTGTCGTATTAGCCCCATCCGTGCCGCGCATGTCAGTGTTGACTGTTGTTGTGTCTACCAGCGTCACACGCGCCACAGTATCATTCACTGGGTCAAAATTGTTC
>CALFRH010000226.1 GCA_937919225.1 uncultured Parvularcula sp. | reverse complement strand
GGCAAATTATCTGGGAAGCCTGCTACGCAACCCGTTCTATATCGGTCAGGTTATTGGCCCTGATGGTGTCTATATTCCCAGCACCTGTCACAAGGCGCTGGTAGACCGCAAAACCTTTGCCCGGGTTCAGGAGCTCCTCACTACCAAGCGCACCAGCATCCATTACACGGAGAAGCTGGACCATCCGTTTCGTGGATTTGTGCGTTGCGCGCAGTGTCGTCGCGTCTACACGCCGTACATCAAAAAGGGTATCACCTACTACAACGCCCGCTGCGCTCCCGGATGTGGCAATACCTTCAAGAACTGCAACTTCGAGCATATTTCTGGTCTGGTGCGGCAGTTGCTCGAACAACTCCAATTCACCCAGGAAGAGATCGATCTATTGGATGCCCGAACCGACACTGAAATCGGTTTACTTGAAGAGCAAAACCTCAAGGCAGAGGAGCAGCGCAGCCGCCAGCAGGCCCGCATTCGCGAAGATTTGGCATATCTGCACGCCAACCAACTCACTCTGTTGAAATCTGGCGTCTACACGCCCGAGGTCCTCACCCAGGAACGCAATCGACTTGAATGTGAAATGGGTGAACTGCAAGAACAGAACGACGTATCACTCGCGGCGATGCGGGATCTGGTCGATGATGTGCTGAAAATTTCAGAACTGCTGAATATGGCTCTAAACCTATTCGATTTGGCTACTCCGACCGAAAAAGAGGCAATCGGCAAAACTCTCGTTTCAGAACTTCTGATCGATCAAAATACCTTTGAATACAGCCCTCAAATGGGCTTTGCGCCGCTATTTGCACGCAGTTGTGACAAGGGTGCCCCCAAGGACTGGTTTTCAGAACTATATCCAAGTCAGATAGCCTGCGTTCTAGAATCTCTGAAACACGTTGTTGGATAGGATGTCCTAAGGCTAGGTTACAGCCCGAATAAAAATAGGATTGGTTGCATACTGGAAGAGCTCATAGTTGATGAGGAAGACATTCAGCATAAAGGTCGACCTCACAAAAAAGTCATGGTCGTTGCACAAGAAGCGCAACGGAAGACGCGCGAGATCAAAGACAACTTGCTATCTTTAGGCGAGTGAGCTACGTAACTTGTGTTATTTGGTTTGGGAGGTACGAGTTGACGAAGATTACTTTTGCGCTCTTTTCTAATTCAGATCGCTCGGCGGTAGCCGCTGCTAATGAAGTAGAGAATATTTTGGTGCAACAGAATGCACATCAGATATCCCGCCCGCCCTCGAAGCAATTAAGCCTAGGCGCAACAGTTATTGCAGTTGTTGTAAGTGGAACTGGCGTGGCGATTGCAAATGGAATTTTTGCGCTTTTGAAGCAGCGTCGCTCCGTCACGATAGAGATTACCACTGAGAAGGGAACCGTAAGGGTATCAAATGCGACACTTTCCGAAGGTGAGGCCGCTGCACTTAGAATGATAAAGGAGGCAATTTAGCTCTATGCCACCTACCGATAATACTGGAGCCCCTACCATTGCGGTACTATTGGGAGCCTCCAACTATTCCGAATGCAGCCTATTTGACTCTGATGCGATCTACAAATCATGCGACTATGTGCAGTCCTATTTCCAAGACGGTGAAACTCTGGAGATATCGGATACACTCAATTTGTTCAACTCGCCGCTATCTAGTACGGAACAAATTCTTGAGGTAGGGAGTTTTATTAGGGATCATTATACCAAAGCAAAGGGAGAACTCTTGACAATTTGTCTTGCTTACTTTGGGCACGGTTTCTTTAGAGACGGAGCTAGGAGTTTCTTTTGGGCAACTGCGAAGACCAATGACGACAATCTGGCCGCTACAAGCATAGATGTTAAAACGCTTGGTGAGTCGATCCATAGCTTGGGCGAGAACTTGAGACTTTTTGGTTTTGTCGATTGCTGTTTCGCGGGTGCGACTGAAGACATATGGCTGAACGCTGGAGCGGACAATGGTCTGCCAGTGACCCACATGACAGCAGCCAACAATGCAATCGGAGATAGACGGGGTGTCTCCCTTATCTGCTCATCGTCACGAGACGAGGTATCTCATATTACGCGTGATGAAACGATGACCGTCTTCGGAGCTTCCTTGAAAGCAGTGTTGGAGGAGCAGGGATCATCGACTGGCGAACGTTTGTCAAGCATCGAGCTGGCACAACGAATTCATGAGCATAACCGTGCGGATAGAACCATGGCCGACCAAGCTCCGCACGTTCTTTCACCCAAGCAAGGTGATGGGAATCTGAGCACGGAAAAGTTCTTTCCATTCTGGAAACCAAAGATTTCGCCTGATTCGGAATTGCTGCCGGACTCTAAGAGCACACCTCGAATTACAGGCGGAAACTCGCCAGGCGAATCACTTTCTGATGCAGATAAAGCTCAGATTGCGCGTTTATTGCTCGACGCTCGCGAATTTGAGCCTATCCTCAAATCTGAGCTTGCTGCTAGCGCTATCACTTCTCCATTGTACGCTATCAAGAGCCGTGTGAAGTCGGAAGCGCGAATGGAGCAAAAAATACTTGATCGACGTTCGAATGAAGAGACCCGAGACTACGGTGTTGATAGCGTCACTGACGTACTTGGAGTTAGACTAATAACTCTGTTCCAAGACGAGATGTTTGATGTGGCCAAGAGCCTGGCCAAGTTTCTCAGCTATGAGTCTGGACAGATCCGTTTGCCGCCCGCCAAGGTCGAGGAGTGCAAGTTGTATGTGGCGAATGGACTCAATCGATCAGCAGCACGATACCAGAATCTCTCTTCAAACTTGTTCGAGACGCTAGCGTCGAGTGGTCTCTCGGAGGAGCCAAGGCCATCTGATCGCGAGGATTACTCGAGTGTTCATATCGTGGCTAAGTATCCCATTTTAGACGAGGACGGCTCGGTTAAGAGCACGCAGCCTGTTGAGTTCCAAGTACGGACTGTCCTTGAGGATACATGGGCCGAAATTGATCACAGGTTGCGTTACTCAAGAGACCGGTCGAAGAACGACGGACAAAGACGAAACATATCCGTTGGAAGCGAAGCGCAATTGAAAGTACTGAAGAGTTTATTGGATGCTGTCGCTGAGCTTTCAGATGTGATTCAAAGAGACGAAAGCGCAAAAGTTAACACCGCTACTAATCGACTCATTCCAGTAGATGCTTTGGAAGTTTTCGATATACTTTCTGAAAAATTTGGCAAACTCGACTCTCGTTGGCAGCGAACTATTGATGAGTTACGTCAATTACTTGTTAGGAAAAGTGAATTAGACACTCGCTACGGTAATGAACTCAAGAAAACTGAGCTAAAGCGTGATATGAACTTGGTACGGCGCGTAAAGAACCAATATGGCGTGCTCGCAGAGGATCTAAGCAGTTCGTTCGGGCTTTTACGGTCAATTAGCCGCGCTGAATTACCCTTTGACGATCCAGATAGCATTGACGCGTTTGCATACTATTTTATTCGAATGGAAGAGGCATTTTGCAGGCAGGCTACCGGAAATGTTCATGAAGAACAACTTTCTGAAACGATATATCAAGACTTAGTCGACGCGCTACCAAATTTTCCGATGCCAATATTCCGGTTTGGTCAAGTAAAGAGCAAACT
>CALFRH010000225.1 GCA_937919225.1 uncultured Parvularcula sp. | reverse complement strand
TCAATGGCTTAGCTGGCTGAAAAATTCGATTTTGGCACCCTCCTCCGGAGCCATTATCATTTCCTCAAGAAACTGTTTTCGTTTGTCTTTTCAAACTTAGGGCGCGCTTTACCCGCGTCCGGTACACGTGGCAGTACGCAATTTGTGTACCGCTCGTGGGGAGACGAAGATGGTACTGACAAAAATACCTTACCTGCATGAGATTGATGGCCAGCTGCACTATCGGCGCAGGGTGCCCGGCGACCTTAAAAATGCCTTCGGAAAAACCGAGTGGAAGCACGCCCTCGGTCTGTCCCTTGGGCAAGAGGCTCACGCCGCAAAACTGGTGGCCGACTACAATCTCGCCTACGCAAATCTGATCGCTCAGGCCCGCATCCAAACGATGTGTGGAACAACGCCGGTCTTTCAGAATTTCGGTGCCGCGCCGGTCCCGCAACAACCCTTGGAACAGCGACAATCCAAAAGAGAGGCTGTTAAGTTCTCAGAGGCCTATGCCTACGACCGAGAGGCGCATGGCGGCCAACGCAATGAGCGCGCGGTGATGCAATCGGTCGATAGTTTTCTCAACCAATATGGCGACGCTGACATCCTGACATTAACCCCGAAAGATGTGCAGCAATGGATCAATGCCTGTTTGGACAAGGGGCAAAAGGCCTCAACGATCCAACGGCGTATCAACGCCCTGCGCGCTATCGTGGGTCGCTATTACCGAGACCATGAGATCGACAAGACAAACCCATTCTCCAAACCGAATGTGAAAGACGGAAACTCAACGTCCTCAGACCGTCTGCCTTTCCACAAAGATCATCTGAAAAAGATGGATCACTACTTTGCGAAAGCCCCTCGCCTATCGGACGATATCAGACGGCTCTATCTCATCTTAAAGCTGACAGGCGCCCGCCCCCTCGAAATCGGCGGGCTCGATGCTGATGATGTGCTCCTCGATCATGAGGTCCCTCACATCTGGATCAGGAACAATTCCCATCGGCGCGTAAAAACCAAGGGCAGTGAACGCCGCATCCCATTGGTGGGTGATGCCCTAGAAGCAGCTACAGCGCAAAAGCTTGCAAACCCGAAGGGTTCGTTATTCCCGACGCCATTTCACGACACAAATTCACTGTCGCAGCGCCTTAATAAGCTCATCCGCCGAGCCGGTGTCCCAAAATCCCCTCGCCTCGTGGTCTATAGCTTTCGACACACGATGGAAGAAGCCATGCGCTCAGCGGGAGTACGAGAGCATACGCAAAAGCGTATTATGGGCCATACGGATCAGAGTATCACGGGACGGTACGGTGCGCCACATGGACAGTTAGAAGAGTTGCAAACAGCCATAAAAGAAGGGACTGCGGTCTTGGGGAAGGTTGACGCAACAGTCTTCTCAGAGACAGAACTGCCGTCGTCTTTGCCAGAGTAGAGAATCATACGGGGATTTACTGACGTTTTACGCAGTCTCTTGGACTAACCGGCTGCCTATCTCGCTTAACCTTCAAGATTAAGTACGCAGGTATCGAGTTTTCCAACTATATCACTCCCCTGTCCAGGTTCAAAAACGGATCAACATTTCCAAAGACTCAAATGATCTGGGACTGTTAGGAAAAGCTGCTGCCGTTATAAGTACGCGCTCCGCACAGCGTTTAACCTCGAAGTACGGCACAAGTGCCCAACAACTTTCAGAGGATTTCCGCAAGCACAGAGCCAAAGGGCTTTTGAGCGAGGCCAGTACAGAACCTGGTTAGCCAAACACTCAGACACTGCCGACTCTGATGGTATGAACCGCATCACCTACCCTGATACTCATCGGGCGACACGATCTGCGGCCACGCCATACTCCCCGAAGCAGGCGAACACTTCCATTCCGGATCCCAATATGTTTCGTGTCAAGATAATATCGCCCAGACCAGAAGCCATTGCACTCATTGTGTGCACGTCGCCATGAATGATACACACTAACCGCCCTGATGAAACTGCACAGCAAGGTACACGAAGCAACATTTTTCGTTTACGGTCGCACCATCACCACGACGCAGCACACCTCAGTTCGGGTTATTGGCAGCATCGCAATCTAACATGCTAAACCCATACTTCTCCCCCCCCAAAGTCGTGGGTTCAGATCAGACACCTCACCACCTCGAATTTCAATACCGCCCTTACGATCACCGGAAAGCAATTGTGGGGCATCAACATCCACATACTTCGCGTAAGGTGCAATCAGCATTGCCGGTGCTATACCGAGAGATGAACTCATCATGCACCCCAACATAACGTCGAACCCTAATGCTCTTGCTTCCTTTAAGAGTGCAATGGCTTCAGTCAACCCGCCTGCCTTATCCAGCTTGATGTTGATGCCGTCATATCTTCCTTTAAGACGAGGCAGGTCTTTGCGGGTGTGACAGCTTTCATCAGCGAATATCGGAACAGGTCCGCAGTAATCGGACAAGCACCCATCGCCCAAGGCGCTCAGCGGTTGCTCAATCATCTCAACCCCGAGGGCAGCTAACTGCGGCGCAAGAGAAACGAGGAGTTCGAAAGACCAACTCTCATTAGCATCAACGATGAGCTTGACGTTTGGGGCGTTCTGATGCACCGCTGAAACGCGCTCCAACACGTTTTCCTCATTAAGCTTAACTTTTAGGATTGGGAAGTCACGCAACGCATAAGCTTCCCTCCCCATTTCGTCTGGCGGCGATATACTTATTGTCTGTACACTTTTTACTTCTCGCGGCCACCCAAGGCCCGTAAGCGTACCGACATCTGCCTTACTTCTCTTAGCTTCAAGATCCCATAGCGCTAGGTCCAAGGCATTCCGCGCAGCGCCCGGAGCGAGTTCCTTTAGCAACGCGTCACGAGTCAGCCTTTCAGGCATGGCCTCGATAAAAGCCTCTAATGCAGCTCGCACCGACGACATCGTCTCATCGTAACGGGGGGTTGGCGTGGCCTCACCACGACCAACCAGGCCATCTTCGTCTATACGAACTTCTATCGTGTGGGTTTCATTTCTAGCGCTACGGGCGATAATGAATGGCTTCCTAAGCGACCATGATCGCTCTTGTACAGTTACAGTACGCTTCATACGAGTTCAGCCTCAGACGCCAAGTCATTGATGAACTCATCTGGACCATGAATAAGGGGATCAAAACAAGGCACCCCAAACCGAGCGCCCACCGCTTGGCAGGTGCGATCAACTTCACTTTTATCAAGCATTCGACAATTCAACGAAATTGCCCCCAGCCGTACTTTTGAATTGGTCAACTGTGCCAACTGTAAATTTGTTGCAACACAGTCTTCAAGGCTTGGAATAGCGTAACCTGGCTTGTCCTTTATCTGTTCCCGACCAACTTCATGGCACATGACCAAAATATCCGCCTGCGCGCCGTGCAATAGGCCAAGAGACACACCCGCATAAGCAGGATTAAATATGGAGCCTTGTCCTTCTATCACGTCCCAATGGCTATCATCAGCTGAGGGACAAAGCGCTTCAACGCCACCAGCTATAAAGTCAGCAACAACAGCATCAACAGGCAACCCATCACCTGAAATCAAAATGCCAGTTTGGCCGGTTGCACGAAATGTAACATCAAAGCCCGCTGCGCGCATGGATTTTTCAATAGCTAGAGAAGTATACATTTTCCCAACAGAACAATCCGTACCAACAGTCAGTATACGCCTTCCATGACGTGGCGCTCCCGTGCCGATAGGCAATGGCTGGTCCACATGACGAACATCATGCAGCGTCACACCCTTAGCTTTTGCAGCAGCGTCAATGCACTCCACCGCTGACAGGCGCTGATGGAGTCCACTGACAACATTCATGCCTGCTTCGATCGCATCAAGAATGCTGTCCCGCCACTTCTCAGAAATGTCTCCGGTTGTATTCGTCAGGCCGATAACGAATGTCTTAGCACCGGCGGCAACAGCGTCCTTAGGCGACAATTTTCGCAGACCTAAAGTCAGCGGCGCACCATATTCACCGACGCAAAGTTCAGGACGCCACTCAGCAATCCCGCGAGCGGTTTTTATCGATAGCGGGTTATCGCCATGCCCCAGGAACAGCAAGTAGGGTGCAGCTATCGTCATCATCAATCCATTCTAAAATTTATACTTATGAAGGCATCATTCTCGATGTCTCACAGAAACCCGCGGTGAACCAATGACTTTTCTTATGTATCATATGCCATTATGCTATGACATGAGCGCGACGATCACCTATTCCAAATTTTTACTCATATGAAAATACGTCACATAGAAGTGTTTAATGCCATTTACACCGTCGGCTCGGTCAGTGGCGCCGCCCGATTCCTGAACATCACACAACCAACAGCGAGCAAAGTCCTCAAACACGCAGAATCCCAGCTCGGCTTCCAATTATTCAGGCGTGTTCGCGGACGCCTTGCCCCCACTGAAGAGGCGCGAATTCTATTTGCGAAGACGCAAAGCATCTCAGAACAAGTAGCGGATCTGCAGGTACTAGCACGCCATCTGTCGGTTGCTGATAAAGGGCGACTTCGACTTGCCTCCATCAGTGCAGTTGGTCTTGAACATATGCCGCGTGCCATCGTAGCGTTCCAACGTTCTCGACCAACAGTACAAGTGGAAGTCCAAACCCTTCATCATGAGAACCTCGTCTCAGCGCTTCTCAACAATGACAAAGATCTTGGCATAGCATTCAACGCGCCGGCGACACCGGGCATTGACCATATCCCTCTTGGTACTGGCGAATTTGTTTGCATCTACAAGGGGGGCGAATTTTCTGACGCGCCTCCCCGTTTGCGTTTAACGGATATCATGGGACACCCTTTCATTAGCATAGAAAGTAGCGGCCCACTTGGGGACCTACTGAATAAGACGGCCCATGAAGCCGGGATGAGGCTTGAGACGCGACTTAAGGTCCAGACGTACTTTGCGGCGCTTAACTTTGTCGCACTAGGAAGTGGCATCGCTATTGTTGACGAATTTACCGCCAGCTGTCGCGGCATCCATGACATCAAGTGCAAAGCCTTTGATCCTCCGCTGAAATTCTCTGTTCAGGCGTTACATCGAGAAGCCCACGCTCCTTCCCAACTTGCCAAGGCGTTCTTGAAGGAGTTCCGAAAAACACTCGCGACGGCTCGATTACCTATTTAAATCCCTTTATCTCGACCGCACTGACTCGACTACAGATCTGGCACCTATTGTAGATAGGTCATTTCACCGTTCACGGAACCACAATTGTATGATCTACTCAGTTCAGATCAAATCCACTAATCAAAATACTGATTAGTTAACTGGCCAAAGCAGACAGCGCTGCCTGATTCTTTATGGCATCGAACGCAGGCGCAAAAACTTCCTTATCACTGTCATAAGTATTGAATATGCAAGCGACGGTAACCCTCTCCTCCGGAAAGGTCCGCAAGTGCGACTTGAAACCATAAATGCCGCCACCATGCGCAAGGGTCTTCTGCCCTTTAAACGGGCCGTCGCGTTCCACAAGACCAAGGCCGAACCCATACTCATACACTTCACCGTTCATGAGCGGCGCTGGCGCTCGCATAATGTTCTCAAACGTTTCAGGTTTTAAGAGGCGATGGTTGAGAAGCGCGGAATGCCATGTACATAGATCCTCCGCAGTAGAACGCATTGCCCCTGCCGCGGCAGGGAAGGTCATGGAGTTAAAGGCGGCGTGAATAAAACCCGGACGTTCTTCATTATGAGCGTACCCTGAGGCCCGGTTGGGCACCACGTCAAATTCATTATCAACAGCGGTGTTCCTGAGGTTCAATGGCCGAAAGATGTACTCATCCAGCACATCTTTGTAGGCTTGTCCGGTGACCTTCTCAATAACTAGGCCAAGTAGTCCGTAACCTGTATTACTGTAACGATAAAATGCTCCCGGCTCATGAATGAAAAGTGGGTCGCTCGCTTGTAACACATCGCTTAAATAGGCTTCAGATGTATACTCCGCGCGTTCCAGAATACGTCTATTCTTAAGCTCGGTGTAATTTCCGAGCCCTGATGTATGCGTTGCAAGTTGGCGAATAATGATGTCATTGGAACGTGGAAAGTCTGGGTAGTACCTTGATAACGGATCATCAACAGAGAGTACCCCTTGGTCCTGCAGCACTAGAGCCATCGCAGCGATGAATTGTTTAGTCACCGAACCAATGCGGAAAACAGTCTGTGTTGTAACAGGCGTTTGCGTTTCCAGGTTGGCAAGGCCAAATCCCTTTGAGTAAATCAGCTTACCATCTTTCATGACGGCAACTGAAGTCCCCGACGTCAATCTAGCATCGATTGCCTTGCTGGCTGCGTCTTCGACGCCTGTCCAATCAGACGATGCGGGCGTTGACTTCGAATAGGCTGCCGCCGGAGCCATCGAAGCCAGTCCAGCCGTTCCCAGCAAAACAGAGCGGCGATCCAATAGTCCAAGCTTACTCTTCTCGTGCTGCATTTTCAGCTCTCACTTCCCCGACGACTGGTCAGTAGTAATACTATGTTTTCCTATTCAATCATCTGAGACGTTGACGGACTTTCATTCATCGCGACGGATCGTCCAGATGGTGCAAGTGCCTAGATTGGTTAGCCAGCAAGACTATGCTGCACTTACAATACGTAACTTATCTACAACGTAATAGGAGTTTCTATTCAATTTCATTCTCTTTATTGAAAACATACCGAAAGAATAGTGTCTCCGCAGCGCGCTGAAAACTCAGGTTAGACTTCTTTTGAAATCCATGCCCCTCATCCATAGCCATCAGATACCATGCGTCGCCGCCGCTGGCCCGGACCGCGGACAAGATTTGCTCAGCCTCTGTATAAGGCACTTTTGGGTCATTGAAGCCTTGAACAATGAAAAGCGGCTTAGTGATCATATCAGCATTGCGAAGCGGAGAAATCTCCTCGAAGAAAGCTGCAATCTCAGGGTCACGCTCATCACCATATTCTACTCGGCGTAAATCGCGACGATAGTCTTGAGTGTTTTCAAGAAACGTTCGAAAGTCCGAGATCCCGACGATATTGACGCCACCAGCTAAGCGGTCAGCATAGTCAATCATCGAAGCCAGCACCATGTAGCCTCCATAGGATCCACCATGGACGACGACACGCTCACTATCTAGGTCCGGCTGGCTAGCAATCCAGTCAAGCAGAGCGCCAATATCCTCAACCGGCCGCTTCCTGTTTAGCCCGTTGTCTAAACCGACATAGGTTTTGCCAAAACCAGAGGACCCACGGACATTCGGGACCACAACAGCAGCGTCAAGCACATTCACCCAGTACTGATAAATTGATGAAAAAGCCGGACGCGCATGATTTTCAGGTCCGCCATGAATTGAGATGATAACCGGGTGAGGTCCAACACCATCTGGCCGATACATGAATGCTGGAATATCCATGCCATCGGCATTTGGATACTCGAACATCTCAGCTGCGGCGAAGACAGACCTATCCAGCCCACCGACCTCAGCATTAGTCCAACTGGTCAACTCCAACGTATCGACCTCGAAGGACCAGACATCGAATGGGTCAGTAGACGCTGAGAAGCTAAAGGCGACAGCCGTACCATCCCTATTAAACCTTGGCCGCAAAGCCACGCCGACCGGCAGAACAGGCCCGTCGCCAATACTCCCCGTTGTAAGATCGAGCATCTTTAGTGAGATGAGCCCACCTTCATTGACCGTAAAGACGACCGTTTCGCCATCCGGCGATAGGTCGAAGTCTTCGACATTCCAGCTAACCCCATCAGTGTAAGACGTCATTCTTCCATCGCCAGGATCTAGCCGCACAAGGTTTATGTATTCCCCTCCCCGATCAGTTGCTGTGAGAATAGAGCCATCCGGCAGAAACAATCCGCCTTTGTAAGCCACATCCAGGCCTGGATTCAGCTCAATCAATCCTCCGTTTACGACATCAAGAATGAACAGCCGATTCTTGGAGATCGAAATGATCTGCAGCACCAAAACCATATCGCCTCTAGTATCAACGTCTATAGGCGTGATGGCACCATCGCCCTCATAAATCACACGGATACTGTCAGGATCAGTGGGGTTGCCGGCAAGAATGTCCCAATCAGCCTCCCCTCGGAGAGCGCGATACCAAACCACAGTTGATCCATCACCCGACCAACTAAACCCCCTGTTTCGGGTACCAGGTTCAGTAAAGGTGGTGACGTCCCCATTGGTTACATCGACATAATATCCTTGGAAAAACTCGTCGCCACCAGTGTCTTTGGTAAAAAGAAACGATTGACCGCGAGGATTTGCAAACGCGTTCCGCACAGGTTCATCGTAAAATGTGATCTGCTGCCGAGCACCGGCAGGAGCTTCAACACGGTGGATCTGCAACACGTCACCGAAGCGCGTAGAAATCAAAATAGCGTCCCCAAGCCAACCGACGAAACGATGATCACGAACACTCTGATATTGCCGCAATCGCTCCGCTACGCCTAAAGGAACATCAGGGATGTTTTCCATGACAAGAGTGCCACGCTCTATCCGCTCAACCACTGGCGTTTTCTGTATTGCGTTCGGCACAGCACAAGCACCGAATGCTCCTAACACGGCTGCTACTGCAAAGGTGCGAAACCATTGAAATGTCATTGGAAATTTCTCTCACTAAATCGGACTAAAATACGGCATAAGGATTAAAACCGCTTGGCCAGCGTCCCACGCTCGGCACAGAGCATGGGACGCATCATCGTGAAAGACTAGAAATCCTTCACAATTCGCAAGCCAAATTGGCGTGGCGGGCCGACACGAAGAACGTTTCCCCTTGGTGAAAACCCGTTTCTCGCGGCGCCGGTCGCATAGATTTCATCCGTTGCATTCGTGACGTACGCTTCTACACGGAAGTTATCCTCACTGGAGACCCCCACACGAACATCCACCTTCTCATAGCTGTCGAGAATAAACTGCCTGTCATCCCCCGCCAATACCTAACCACGGTCAACAACAATAGAATAGGATACAAGCACAAAGGCATCAAATCAGTCTAAAATTAGACGATCATATGTGGCGGTTAGCGTCCCAGACCATTCTGGCGCATACGGAAGAGGGGCACCAACCACAGCCTGCTGCGCGATACCACCGGCCAGTGAGGTCACTTCTGAGTCTAGGTAGGCAATACCACCCTGAAGCGTGAGCCCTTCAAAGAGATTAGCGAGCGCATCAACTTCGAAACCGAATGCTTCTGCTTCGCCGTTGCCAGCAAACGGGATCCCGTTGATGGGGTCAGTGAAGGCAAGTTGGATGTCAGTCCATTCGGAAAAGAAGACAGATCCATTCAAAAGTAGCCGGCGGTCAAAGAAAGATGATTTGAAACCTGCTTCGTAGTTGATGATCTCCTCGGGGAAGAATTCCAGCTGCTCATTACTTGATACCGTCACGTTAGACAGCTGAAGTCCCCCTGGTCGATACCCTGTTGAAATTGTACCATAGACGTTTATGGCATTTGTCAGATCATAGACCGTACTGATCCGCCAGGTCACCTGATCAAAATCAACTTCACCAGACGCATCGGAAAACTCTACCGGTTGGAACAAGAAGTTCGGTACCGGGAAAGTCGGGTCAGGGCTTAACTCAACGACATCAGAAACCTCTTGGCTCTCCTCGTCATAATTGTAACGCCCGCCGACAAGCACATTCCATCTGTCAGTAACCTCAAAGTCTATGTCCGCGAAAATAGCATACCCAGCCGTTTCCGAGTGGCTTCGAGCCTCCAAGACAGTTTCTCCCGGTGGCACATCGACGGCAAATAACCCGTCTGGAAATGTGGACATCAACGGCCCCAAAAACATTGCAGGAATAAATGATGACGTGCGCAGAGTTTCCCCGGCTAGAGTTAGACCGTACGAGTCTTCCTCGCCCTGGGACGCGAATACGCCCACAACATAATCTAGGCGTTCATCACCATTACTTTGATAGCGCAGTTCTGTGCTAGCAAACTGGGTGTCGAGATCTGCCTGGGTAGCGAGGTTGTCTAAAGCCGACGCATCATTATCGAATACGGATTCTCTTTCAGAGGACGCTATGCCTGATACCCAGATCAGAGACCCAGGACCAAAATCGTAGCTCACCCGTAATGTTCCTATAACACTCTCAAATTGGCTATTCTCTCGAGAATTTGGCTCATGCAACGATGCTTGATCAGGAAAGAACTCGTCCAGCGGTGGCGTAGCGGCGCTCGCTGGAATGAAGGGGTTGAGTCCAAGGCCAATGATCGAAATGAAATTCTGAACCTGTGGATTCGATGATCCATCGGTGACTTGCCTACGCAAATCTTGCGTCAACCGCTCGAACGAAGCGGAGGCCTTTATCGAGAGCCGATCGGTTGGATCGGACTGAAGGCTGGCGCGAAAACCGAAATCCTCCCGACTATCCTCCGGCGTCCCGGTTGGCGTCACATTGTTGATGTATCCATCAGTTTCCTCATAGAAACCGGACAACAGCACCGCTGTGCTGTCTGCAATCGGCAGGTTCAGACGCCCTTGAACGCCAAATATGCCGTCACTCCCAAAATCGAGAGCTGCGCGCCCTGAGACCCCTTCGGTTGATGGCGTTTGCGAAGTAATTGAAATCGCGCCGGCAACAACATTCCTGCCGAAAGTCGTCCCCTGAGGACCACGAAGCACTTCAAGACGTTCAGCATCCACCAACCGCGTCCCGGCGAGGGATGTTGAGGCGCCTGTTACGTCAAATTCGTCTACATACAGCCCAAACGTATTCGTGTTGCCTCCTAGAGCACCAATACCACGGACCCTAACGTTGATAGCAGCGCCCGAATTGCCTCCCGTTTCTGCCGTCAGTCCAGGGACAAGTTCAAGATAGTCAGTTAGATTTCTAATATCAGACTGATCAATAAACTCTTTATCTAGAACAGCAACCGAGACAGGCACGTCTTCGATCGATTGCTCACGCTTCTGCGATGTAACAACAATCTTGTCGAATGTATCCTCTTGAGCAAAGGCCGGTGAGTTTATAGTTGCTGCAAACCCAATTGCTAGGCCCGATACCCCAAAGAGCAGTTGCTGACGCAAAAGCACTTTCTTCCGTACATTAATAGCCATAGTTAACGATCTCCGGTTTTTTTCAGACCCCACATCGAAGTCCCGTTTTTCAACACTAACGCCCGCACAAAATCCGTGGTGACGCTATTTAAATTTGAACGAGGTTAGTCAGAAAGTGGCGAGCCCTCGCTCATTCCGTAGTGCCAATCGAAACGATGGCTCTACCCCACCCTCTACACGCGCCGGAATGCCCAACTTTTCGTACAGACTTGCAAGTTCATCAGCTTGAGGATGGATTACAGAAAAGGATTCAACTTCGGCGACAGCGTCACTACCCCTTGTTGGGTGTACCCCATCAGACCAATCCACAAAAAAGGGAACGGAAAAACCGAATGGCGTATTAAAAAGCTGGAGTGTCGTCCAGCTTAACATGGACCCGTCAGGCCGCTCACGACGATCCGCCTTTGGTTCGCCTACGTTGAGACCCGCAGCTCTTGCTCGCTCCACGGCCTCCTCGATTGGAGTGCCAGTGACAACAAACATAGATATTTTGGGGGCTGGAAGACTTGCAATAGCCTGCGCAGCAAACTTTGTTGCGTGAAGCTCCGACGGGTCTGGTGACAGAGCTTCCAGATATGTCCCATCGTTTAGAGGGGTGATCGCGTTAACAGAACCGTGCTCAGGCTGGCTACCACTAACCTCTG